>JAJPIY010000344.1 GCA_021324515.1 Planctomycetota bacterium | reverse complement strand
TTGAAGCTGCTGCCGCCGGTCCAGGCGGAGGCGTCCTTGGGGACCGCCTTTTCGCGGACCAGATAGACGCGCGCTATTCGGCCATTCCGCGCGAAAACGAGCATCGGCACCTTGCGGCCGGGATGGCCCGGCAACTCCGCCAAAGCCGGCGGGCAAACCAATAAGCTGTAATCCAGATACGGCGACAGCGGTGTCTCGACCCCCAAGGCTTTGAGCGCCCTCTCGGTGCGGGCGCGCGGATCTTCCAGGACGTCCTCGCTGACGGCGTTGGCCACTCGTTGCGCATCGACCGGCGCAACCCAATGCTCCCGTACCCAATACCAGCCGACCCAACAAAGCACCAGTACCGCCGCCGCCGCCGCACCGAGTCGAACAGCGGAGGCGAAGCGCTGGCGATACCAGTCGCCGCGCGCAGACTCTAATCGGACCAACAGCTGCTCGCGCAGGCCGGCTGGCACGTCGACTTGGCGCATGGCCTTGCCAAGCCATTCATCCAGCTGACGTTCCATCTGGGCCTGATGGTGGCAATCCGGGCAATGATCGAGGTGGCCTTGCAGGTCGGCTGCCTCTTCCGCTTCCAACTCGCTCGCCTTCGGGCGGGCGAATTCGAGCAACAGTCGGGCGGTTTTACAATCCATCGGTCGCCCTCCGGGGGGCACGGCCATTGGCTAATACGGAGGCGTCGGGCTCCACGAGCCGAGCACGCAGAAAAGCCTTGGCCCGCGCCAAACGAGACATTACCGTACCGATCGGCAGGTCCATCTGCTCGGCAATCTCTCGATAACCGAAATCCTCGAAATAGTACAGAATGATCGGCGTCCGGAACATTTCCGGCAACTCATTGAGCGCTTGCTGCAAACGTTCCGGGTCGATGTCCGGCAAAGCAGCGGGCATCGGCTCGGCGAGGTCGCCGAGGCTTTCCAGAGAAACGCAGGGCTGGCGCCGCTCGGCGCGGACGCGGTGCAAGTAGGCGTTGCGCAAGATACGGAACAGCCACGGCTTGGCCCGCGCCGGATCGCGGAGTTGACCGAAGTTCAGCTGCGCCTTACAGAACGCCTCTTGTGTCAGGTCCTCGGCATCGGCGGACGAGCCAGACAGGCGGTAAGCATAGCGATACAGCGGCACATAATGGTCCTCAACGAGCTGCTGGATCGCCTGTGGACTGCCGGGCTTGGCCATGATGCACGTCCCTCTGCAAAGCAAGAGCCACATAGGGGGCGATTTATTCCCTGTTCTTCTTACTCTATTTGTTTCTTTCGCTTACGGCGTCGTTTTTTTGGGGAATAATTTCACGATCCGCGCATCCTATTCTCAGGAACGCTCGCCATCGGGGCGAGCGGCAGGCGTTTTTGTGCTCTCCGAAGTACGCAAAAGAAGAAGGATGAAGTGACCATGAAAAAGCTGCTCGCTCTGCTCATTATTGGCGGTTTGCTCACGATGCTTACCGGCTGTCCGCCAACCTCCACCACTCCCTCGAAAAAGGCCGGCGAGACGCCGAAAGCCGGCGAGACGAAAACCAAGGACGAGAAAAAAGCCGGCAGCGAGATGAAGAAGGAGGAAACGAAGCCCGGCGGCGTCGAACCAAAGAAGGAAGACAAAAAGGATGAAAAGAAGGAAGACAAAAAGGATGAAAAGAAGGAAGACAAAAAGGATGATAAAAAGGACAAAAAGTAATCTTGCGCTGAATACGATCGCTGGCTGAATCCGACACTATTGCCCCTCTCCTATCAAAAAAAAGAGAAGGCCCATGGGGGACGCAATTACCTGTGCGGCGCAAAAATCGCCTGGCAGAGGCTTGCCATATGCCCGCCTCTGCCGTAGCATTGTCGCGGTCGGCGTAATGGCCGGCTGTGGAGTGAAACGGGGTCCCCTGAATCGGTCATGGGGACGTAACATCGTGGTGGTCAGCGTAACAGCTGACCGGGGATCGAAACTGGAAAGGACGGTTATACCGTGAAGAAGCTGATCGCGTTGTTCCTCGCTGTGGTGTTCGTTAGCGCAGGCATCGTGGGTTGCGGTGGCGAGACTAAATCCACGGGGGGGACCAAACCAGCTACTGGTAGTACTCCAGGTGGCGGCGGCGCTCCTACCCCGCCGGGCGGCGGTGGTGACAAAAAGTAATTTGTGGGGCCTGCGACCCTTGCCGATCGTATGGCTCCCGCACTGATTCAGGGCCAGTCGTGTTCTTCACGACTGGCCCTCCATATTTCCAGGCCAGGTGAATCATGAAAACACTCTCCTATGTCTTCCTAGTATTGTTGCTGATGCTGATACCAGGGTGCGGCAGCGAGCGGGAAAAAGGCATGAATGCCCCCAATCAACGCAAAGATCTACCCCGCGCCGCACCGACATCGCCGTCCGACAAGCCGACAAAATGAGCACCCGCGTCCATAAAGGCGGCGCTCCAGAGAGGGCCAGGGGGTGGCTTATCGCCAGACAGCTAAGCAGAAGCAGGAAGCCTTGACGAACTCCCCGTCCATGTGGTGAGGTTTACTCCAATGGCGGAGCGCATCAACCAACGCCCAACCAACGGAGAGGGAGCCATGAAGCATTCGAGCGATAATACCAGCCCAACAACCCTCGACGCCGACCTCGCCTGGTTGAAAAATGACGAGCCGGAAATCTATCACCTTCTCCTCGCCTTCGACGGCGATTTGGATGCTCTGCGCTGGCTGAAACGGCGTGGTGACGGCCTGTTCCTGTTTGTCGAAGCCCTCACAGGTGCCAAGGAAGCTGTGGACATGTTGCAGGACCATCCCGCCGGCAAGCTCGTCGACCTGTTCGACACCATTGCCCATTGCGAAGTGGAAGAATGGCTGAGGGAAAGGCAGCCGGAACTGCACGCTTTGTTTACCTATGTGCGCGGCGACAATGCCGCCCTCAAAGAGGTCAAACACAAGAAGGTCGCCTTCAAGCGCGTCGCCGAGATCGTCCGCGCCAAGTACCGGGCCTATCACGAAGAAGACGCCGATGGGATGGCATCTTCGGCCGGCACGTCCTCCTTGCAGGAAGGTGCAGCGGCCGATGTCGGCTGTCTCATCGGCGAAATGCATCTGCGCAATCACGAATATCTCAAGGCCATCGAAGCGTTCAGCCGCGCCATCGCTATGGATCCGACGCCGGATGCCTACGCCGGCCGTGCCCGCGCCTATCGCGCCCTCGCTGTCCTTGACGATCATGCCGCCGCCCAATTACGTGAAAGAAGCTAGCAGCACGAGCGGGGAGTGTTAATCCTCCGGTAGTCCCGAGGGCGAGCGGGGGGTTCAC
>JAJPIY010000314.1 GCA_021324515.1 Planctomycetota bacterium | reverse complement strand
GGCCGGCACAACGATGTCAACTTCGTGCGCTGGCCGCTCGACGATGTCCGCTTCACGGCCCAGGTGGTCGAGACGCTGGCCCGGCATTTACACGAAGCCTTGGTGCAAGTCGAACGGGTCATCGTCGTGACGCACCATCCACCGATGCGCCGCATCAGTTTCCCGGAGAAGCAGCCGCCCTTGACGATTGATGATCTGCTTTGGGAAGCCTTCGGCGGCAACCAGGCGATGGAGGAGTTGCTGGCCCGCCATGCCGAGCGTATCGCCTTCGCCTTTTGCGGCCATACCCATCGGGCGCGCGAAGGAACCTGGCACGGCATCCGCGGTTATAACATCGGTGGTGATTACCACTTTAAACGTCTGTTATGGCTGAATTGGCCCTCCGGCATCCTCCTTGCCCATCAATTCGGCGATGCGGAGTACTGACGGCGGCCTCACTGGCCGGTCCACGTCGGCCGGCGCTTGTGAACAAAAGCGCTCATGCCTTCTTGGGCGTCGTGACACAGGGCGTTTTGCGTCATCACTTCCGTGGCGCGTTCGTAGGCATGGGCCTCGTCGAGGGCGAGCTGATCGTAAAAGGCTTGCTTGCCGATGCGAACCGTCAGAGGACTTGAGGCGCGAATAGCATCGGTGAGTTCCTCGATCGCAGCGTCCAGCTGGTGCGGTGGAACAACGCGATTGACCAAGCCCCAAGCGAAGGCTTGCTGGGCCGAGATGGGTTTGCCGGTCAGCAGCATTTCCAGGGCGAAGCGCGGCGGAATGGTCCGCACCAGCGGCACCATTGGCGTAGTGCAGAAGAGGCCGATCTTTACACCCGGCGTGGCGAAGGTAGCGGTGTCGGCGGCGACGGCCAAGTCGCAAGCGGCGACCAGTTGACAGCCAGCCGCCGTCGCCATCCCTTGCACCCGCGCGATCACCGGCTGGGGCAGCGCCCGCAATTGTCGCATCACCGTAGAACACAGCGCGAACAATTCCCGGTAGGCATCTTCCGAGCACCCCAGCATTTCGCTGAGGTCGTGGCCGGCACAGAACGCCGGTCCTTGCGCGGCCAATACCACCACGCGGACCTGAGTATTCGCAGCTATTTCCTCCAGCTTGCCATATAAGCCCTGAAGCAGTTCCTGCGAGAGCGCATTGCGTTTCTCCGGGCGATTCAAGGTGAGGTACAAGACTTCCTCGCGTAGTTCGCTAAGAAGGACCGGCGCGCGAGTACCGGTGGGTTGCATAATGTTCCCTCCGAATGAACGAGGACGATAGACAAGCCTGGAGCGCCCGCGACGGATGCATGCGCCCGTCGCGGACGCTCCAGGCTTGTTGGTGGGGGCCTCTCATGGCTTGGGCGACACTTCCGCGCGGCTGATCTCAGATTTACGCACAGTCACTTCGGCTTTATCTGTCTGGAGGACGACCCAGCCGAAAGAATCGTCTTTGATGGTTCCCACATACTTGTCGTTGCCTACCCAAATGGTCGCCTTGGCCCCTTTGGTGAAAGTCGGTCCTGCGGAGGGGGCGGGAGCACTGCTTTTGGACAGACCCAGATCACGCGCCAGGACCGGCGAGGCGGCGGCACGGGCCACAGCCGCTTCGTAATCGCGCGCCGCCGCGGCAGCGTATTCCGGCGATGCCTGCCGGGCGATGACCGAAACGATGGCATTTTTGACGCGGCCCTCGTCGCCCATGCCAAATTGTAAGCTGTGCGTCTCTGAAGACCACGACCCGCCGAGAGAGGCATAAGCCCCCCGGCCAAAGCCATAGCCATAGCCGTAGGAATAGGGGAAGTAGAACGGGTTATTTCCGTATCCGTAAGTTCCGGGGTTGCCGAGGCCGCTGTTGGGGAGGTAACTGACGGCGCCGGAGTTGTAACTGCCGTAGCTGATCCGCGCGCCGTACAAGTATCCCTGCACATACCGTCGCCACGGCTCCAGGCTCCGCTCACTTCGGACGTACTGGTGTTTGAGTTGTTGCAGATCGTTCACATAGGTCCATTCATTCTCGGCGCGCTCCAACTGGGAGACGGCCAGGCGATCGCTGGTTGAGAGATTGCCGCTGGCGATGTAGTGGACGCGGCGATTGGCGCCGTCCTGAATGACCATGCGGTGGACGGAGCCAGCAGGCGGCTCGGCGGCCACAGCCGGCCGATCGTAAGTCATCGTTAGGGCGAGGACGCCCAGACAAGCGCCCAGTCCACGGCGGAGGGAGACGGGAAGTGTGTACATGAAAGTACCCTCTTTCGCAATGAGGCTCCACGGGGCGCGGACTCAAAGGAAGAGTTCCTCCACCTTCTATTGTATTCCTGTATACTCGGTACGGGTAGGTGTAGTCCTTTTTTGCCGAGGGGGCTGGCGAGCGGGGGGTGTGAACCCCCCGGTAGGCGAGCGGGGGGTGTGAACTCCCCGGTAGTTCTGGGCGAGCGGGGGGTGTGAACTCCCCGGTAGTTCTGGGCGAGCGGGGGGTGTGAACTCCCCGGTAGTTCTGGGCGAGCGGGGGGTGTCAACCCCCCGGTAGCACAACTGGCGAGCGGGGAGTGTGAACTCTTACAGGGGTAGGTTTCCAAGTTGGTTGCGTAAGTCCAGAACTATGAATGACAATGGCGAACCACGAGCCTTCTGCTACGCTGAAGGTAAAACAGCATTCGGCGTCGCGGAGGTT
>JAJPIY010000021.1 GCA_021324515.1 Planctomycetota bacterium | reverse complement strand
GTAAGCGCCACGAGAGGACTGCTCGGGTCGTTTACGCAACCCTGCTCATCCCCTCGGTGTTCATCTGTGTTTCTCTGCGGCTAATTCTTGGTAGAAATCGTACGTTCGCCGGGCAATGCTGGGCCAAGCGAAGGAGCGTTCGACCCGTTCGCGTGCTCTCTGCCCCATGTGCCGGCGGCGCTCCGGATCGTCGAGGAGACGATTGATGACGGCAGCCAGGTCGAGGGCGAAGCGCTCCGGATCACGAGGTTCGAAGTCGCTGCTGCTGCGCGGCTCGAACGGCACAAGGAGACCGGTCTCTTCTGCGATCACGACTTCCTTGATGCCGCCGACCGCCGAGGCCACGACCGGTGTGCCGCAAGCCATTGCTTCCAGATTGATGATACCGAACGGTTCGTAGACCGAAGGGCACACAAACAGGGCGGCCTGGGAGTACAGCGGAATGAGTTCGTCCTTGGGCAGCATGCGGGCGATCCAGATTACAGGATTGGCCGTGCGCCGCTGGGCCTCCTCGACAGCTGCCGTCATTTCGCGGCCAATCTCCGGCGTATCAGGAGCGCCGGCGCACAGGACGACTTGCGTCCCCGGACGCAGGTGCGGGATGGCGTGGACGAGATGGATGATCCCCTTCTGGCGCGTGATGCGACCGACAAAAAGAATGTACGGTTTCTCGGGATCGATGTGGTAGCGGATCAGGACTGTGCGATCCGGCGTGGGTTTATATTGGTCCAGATCGATCCCGTTGGGAATGACGCGGACCTGCTGGCGCGGCACGCCGTAGAGCCTATGCACATCCTCACGCATCGCCTCCGACACGGCGATCACGCCGTCGGCGTTGCGGTAGGCGGTACGTTCGATCCAGGTGCTGGCCTGGTAGGCCGTGCCCAGTTGTTCAACTTTCCAGGGGCGGTGCGGCTCCAGAGAATGCGTCGTCAGTATTAGCGGCGCCCCGGTCAATTGCCGGGCCAGGCAGCCGGCCAGGTGCGTATACCAGGTATGGCAATGGATCACATCGATGTCGCGCAGGCTGCCGGCCATAAGAAGATCACGGGCCAGGGTGTCCATCAATTTCTCATGGCGTGGATCCTGGTAGGGCAAGGTGAAGTTTGGCCGCACGCCGCGAACGGTCAAATTGCCCTGATGGATCGCCTGCTCTCCAAAGGCGAGGACGGTCACGTGATGGGCACCGTTATCCAGGCGCGTCAGTTCGCGCGTGAGATACTCGACATGGACGCCGGCGCCGCCGTAAACGTGCGGCGGATATTCGTTGGTAAGAATAGCGATGCGCATCGGATGCTCTTCTACTTTATGTTCCCTTGGCGTCTGGGTGGTTTTTTCTGCGACGTCACAAATGCCTCCTCGCCTCATACGCTTCCAGCCGCAACTGATAGTCCACCTTCTCCGCCTCGTCAGCCAGTGCGACGGCCCGCCGTTGGTGTTCGACGGCTTCGGCGAAGTGACCGGCAGCGGCATAGGCCGCCGCTAAAGTATCGAGAAAACCGGCGATCTGCCACTGAGTCAGCTCGCAAGCGCGGCGAGCATATTCGATGGCCCGCGCCGGATCACGTTGCTCGGGGCACGGATGCGTCACCCATAGCCAGGCGAGATTGTTGTACGTGCTGGCATTATCGGATTGGAGTTGTAATGCCTCTAAATTATCGGCGATAGCTTGTTCGTAGTTGCCCAGCTGAGCGTGAATGCGGCCGCGATTGTGGTAGAGCAACACCTTGTCCGGATCCAGGCGCAGAGCAGCGCTGTAGTCGGCCAGGGCGCGTGGGAGATCGCCAAGATAGGCGTAAGCGCTGCCGCGATAAGACAGCAGCACCGGATCGCGCGGATTGAGGCGCAGCGCCTCGTTGTAATCAGCAAGGGCGTGGTCATAGTCATTCTTTTGTGCATAAGCCAGGCCGCGGTTAGCGCGGGCTTCGATGTTGCGCGGTTCCAGGCGCAGCGCCTCGGTGTAGTCGGCAATGGCGGCATCCAGAGCATGGCTGCGCGCGTAGATCAGGGCGCGACGACGGTACAGGGAAGCATCCTCAGGTTGCAGCTCGATGGCCTTGGTATAGTCGGCGAGAGCCTTATCGAGTTCGCCTTGATGAGCATAGGCGTTGCCGCGCTTAACAAGCACAGCGACTTGATGGGGGGCGATCTCCAAGGCTGCAGTGTGTTCGGCAATAGTGACCGCGTGCAGGTCGTGCTCAATGCGGCGGATGCATTCGCCGGCCCCCGGCAGCTGCGCCAGGCGATCGAGTACGAGACCCAGATGTTCTGGACGGGCGCCGATGGTCCAGGCTGTGCAGTGGGCGAGTAGTTGCCGCCAGGCATCGGGCACGCGCCGTAAATCGCTTTCTCCTTTCTCTCCCCCTGTCTCAGGAGAGGGATAAAGAGAGAGATCGATGCGGCCGGTCAGAGCGAAGGCGCACAGTTTGCCGAAACCGTAGATGTCGGAGTGGGGACCGATCCATAGGCGCCCTTTCGGTCGAGCAAGCATTTCGAGAGGAGCGAAAGGAAGCGTACGAGCGACGCTGCGGCCCAATGTCGTTTGCGAACAGGCGTCGGTATTGCTGGCACAAGCGTGGATCAAAGTGCGCTTGAGTGCCAGTCCCGTATCCAGCAGCTTGACGCGCCAGCGCGGGGAGGCGGTTTCGAGGCCGGGAGAGGCGACGACCGGAGCAAGCAATACAGCCGTCGGACGCAGGCTGCGATGCAGGATGCCGCAGCCATGTATCGCGTGCAGTGCCCGCGCCAAAGGCCAGGCGATGGCCAGCCAGTCCTCCGGCGTCAGCGGCCCTTGCTCAGCCACATACTCGGCCAGCGTCTGCCCCTGGAGGTATTCCAGCACCAGATACGGCCGCGTGCCTTCACCGCCGACGCAGGCGCAATCGTGAGTGCGAACCAATACCGGATGATCGAGGTCTTGCAAGATACCTATTTCGTGGAACAGCGTAGCGACGTCGCGTTCGAGGCCATCGGCCCGCAATGCCTTGATGACGACGCGCCGATTGTTATCGCGCGCGCGGCATAGAAACGAAACCCCGAAACCGCCGGCGCCGAGGAGGCGTTCCGGCTCATAGCGCGCGAACGGGAAAGGCTCGAAGGCGTCGGGATCAAGGGCGACGGCGCGGCGCAGGGCGGCCAGGGCTTCGTTCCAGTCACAGCGTTCCAAGGCCACGTGGTAGACATTGTGATGCGCCTCGGCTTGCGAGATGGGGTCGGCAACGAGGCGGGCCACTTCCTGAAAAGCACGCTGGCTCGATTCGAGATCGCCAATGACAACTTCCAACTGGGCCAAGCTGTTGAGCAGGGCCGGCAGACGCCGCTGCTGCTCGATCGGCAGCTCACGGAAGCGCTTAACCAGCTCTTGCACCAACGCACGTTCACTGTCGCGGCGCAGAGCCAAGCCATCGCGCGGCCGCACGGCGCAAGGATGGAGGTCGTACCGACGCTTCAACTGCACCACAGCTTCATACAAATCGGCGCAGGATTGCCCGTGATCGTATTGTTCCGCTTGCAGATCTAACATCAGTGTGCAGCCGCCTCCGAAGGTGCATAAGGGCCTCACATGCATCATTTTATACGGTCTCCAGCGGAATCCGGCACAAGTCTCTCTCCCTCCTCGCAAGCTAGCTGAGCATGAATCTTTGCAAAAGGAACAGGAGAAAAATTGCGGCGGATTTGCACATTCGGCAAATGCGTTCTACAGTTCTGGTGTGGCCGGTTGAGGCAACGGCTGGACCGGCGACAACAGCGAAAGTAGGGCGGCGGCTTGGGCCGTCCTCGATAAAGGCAAACCCGTCGTGAGGCGGGGACGCAAAGCTATGGGCTCTTAACCGTCCGAGGGGGACGGATAAGGCTGCCAGGCTACCGAAGGGATGGACGGGACCCGTAAGTAAGTCTGGTCCTCCGGCGCTCTCTTGCGAGAGCGCCGGATTTTTTTTCTCTCCTACATACGAAAAGCCAGTCAGTCAACGGTACTTCGCAGAAGTGTCGGCATGGCACGACGCTTCTGCGAAGTACTGCTGTACTCAGCACAGGTAGTTGTGATTCTTCTTCGCCCTCTCCTGCAAGGAAGGGGTGATTGTCGCTCTCCTCCTTGTGGCAAAGGCGGTGAAGCAGCGTCTCAACGACCCATACCAAGGATAACCTCCCTCGCTTGTCCAATGATCCTTCGCCTTGCCTATTCCTATTTCCGGGAGGCACGCGGAGACATACCTCCATGAGATAAAGCATGCGGACGAGGGAAAGGCGGCCTGATATATTAGCAGGCAACTCATCGTTGACTCCACGGGTTGTCCTTATGATCTCAAGTGTCGAACAACTTTGCGACGAGATTGCGGAGCGCCGACTCCTTTCTTCCACCGATTTCTCTCAGATGCGTACTCGTTGGTTCCGGCCCAATCGAACCGACGTGAATGATCTGGAGAAATTCGCCCGTTGGCTGACCGTCAATGGTTACCTGACTGCTTTCGTTGTCCGGATGCTGCGCAACGGTAAGGCGGAACTGCTCCGCCTGAACCAGTACCAACTGATCGACCATCTGGCGGGAGGACCTTTCGCTGGGGCTTATCTCGCTCTTGATCCACTCCAGCGCCGTGTGGTGCTGGAAGTGCTGGCGGCGGAAAGGGCGGCCAAGCCCGAAGCGGTGCAGGCCTTTCAGGTCGCCGCGGAGAAAGCCCGAAGTGTGCGGCACACCAACATCAACCTGGTGCTCGATTTCGGCGAGGCGCAGGGACGGCACTACCTGGTCCGCGAATTTGACGAAGGCGAAACCTTGGCTGACGTCCTCGCCCGGCGAGGCCGCTTGAAGCCGATCACTGCTGCTCGGTTCTTCGCCCTGGCCCTTTTGGGCCTACAGGCCCTGCACGAAAGCCAGGTTCCGGCCGGGCCTCTGAACTCCGAAAGCTTCCTTCTGAGCCTCGCCGGCAAATCAGCGAGGAGCAAAGCACGCAATGTGAAAATCTTAAACGCAGGGGTGTCGCGCGCCCAGTTCAATCCGTCTGCTCTCGATACAGCGGTCCTTGCCGCCCTTCCGATGGACAGCTCGGAACTTACACTGCCTTCCGAGCCGCGCGGCGATCTCTTCCGCCTGGGCATCACTTTTTATCACAGCCTGACCGGGCAACTCCCTTTCCCTCCTGATGCGATCGAAGCGGGAATTCTGCGAGCGACGCCCATCCGCCAGTTGGCGCCGGATGTGCCCGAACTCCTCGCTCAGCTTGTCGAATCGATGATCGAGACAGACCCCGCCCAGAGGCCGCGCAGCGCAGCCCAGGCTGCCAAGAGTTTGCGCGTCTTTCTGGCCAGTGAAGAAGAGACAGCGCCCAGCCCGCCAGAAGAACAACTTGTTCCCCACTCTGCCGCGCCTGTCTCCGCTTCAGCGCCGGAGGAGGTGGCCAGTGCGCCGCCTATCCTTGAACCCGCAACGGAAGAGCAGCCGACAGAAAGAGGAGAATTAGCTCAGCAATGGAAGACTTTATGGGGAGAGCTTCGGCCCAGTCAGCGCGATTGGGTGTTCCTCAGTATTGGGGCGACCGCAGTCATTCTGCTTGTCCTCTTTCTGGCTCTGCTAACGGGCATTCGCTTTGTCAACATTGTTTGTCTTCTCACCGGCGGCGTGCTTTCGTTCTTCGTCGAACGCTTGTTGCGTTTACGCGAAGGGTAAGTAGAGTAAAAAGAGCATTTCAAACAGGTTCGCGGACTTCCTGCATGCCAAGGACTTCATTCCATTTTTCTTTCACCACCTGGACCGTGCGTTGGTAGCTGGTTTTGTCGAGAAAAACAGCCAATCCAAGAAAGATAGTTTGCCGGCCCAGGCGCGTCGATCCGGAGATCAGCATCCACGGCGAACGGCGTCCTTTTGCTTCGGGGATTTGAACTAGCCTGTGAAACATCTGTACAAAGTGGTTAAGACTGGGGAAGCGCGGCCAAACCACGCGACGCGGCTTATCGAATTCGAGGATGTCTCCCAATCCTGGATGGATCCAATCCAGCAAGCTGTCGGCCATCTCCGGCTCCAGATCGCCGATGTAGCTGGGAGAGGGTGCTAGGACGACAAGGCGCAGCCGGCCTGGCTGGCTGCGTACCGCGATCTGCTGGGGCCCCGGATCGGTAAACGCATCGCCTATCAGATCCAGGTCGATGGCCAAAGGCGATCCTTTGCCGCGCCCGCGCCGTTTGCGATGTCGTGAGGGAAATACGATCCGTTTCACTCTGCGTCCCAGGGAACGCAGCCAGCAAGCGGCCGCCACGGCCAAGGCGATCAGCACCAGCCACCAACCGCCGTCGTCGAGAAATTCTTGCGCCGCTGCCGGTAGGTATTTCGTGTACGGGGCACAGGCTTCCTTGATCGGCTCAAGATAAGGCCCCAAACGCTCCTCTAGGGCGTGCAGCTGCTCGGGCAGCCGGCCTTGAGCCGGTCCCGCCACATTTTCCTGAGCAGCCAAGGTGCTTTTCAGATCGGCGCCGGTGGCGACAGGCTCTTTGTTTTCCGGTAGGGCCTTCGGGCGCGCAGACCGCGGGCTATGGGGAAATTTCGGACGCGTTGCCGCTCTTACCTCCGCTGGCACTTGAAACAGGCCGGAGCTTTGCGCCGCCTCCGGGACCGGCGAGGATAACGATGGAGGACCAATGACGTGTAAAATATTCGATAGGGCAAACGATAGGATTGCCATCGCCACTACATTTAAGGTCCATTGAATCGCCAGAATAGCAATACAGTTGCGGAACGGTTCAGCGAGGATGAGCACATAGAGCGTCGCGGCCAAACAGACGGCGACGAGGACGGGCAACCAACGGAGCAAGGGAATCAGCCCCAAGGCCTGCCATTTCAGGTAAAGCGGCTCGCGCAGCCAATTCCAGTACGTGTAACCGGGAGGCAGATGGATGGTATCGCGGCCAGCCAGAGCGATCCCGTAGCCGAGGCCGTCGAAGGTGAAGAAAGCGGTCACCGCGACCAGCACCGTAACTAGGACGGAGCGACCAAAGGTGGGCGGATCGGCCCCGCACATGCTGCACACGTTCTGAAAGACGTAGCCAGCGATGGGCAGCATCACTACCCCGAACACGATCATGGCAATCCCATCGGAAGTAAGCATGGCTGACATTCCTGAGGCGTTTACAGAAGCTGGAACACGATGCCGTTATACTCGACGCATCGGTTTGATACCAGCCCGCCGCGGAAGCAAGGGAACGGTTTGATATAAGCTCGCTGTCCAAGCAAGGAACGTTCCCGGCGTCAAACCGAGTTGCGCTTCCAGGCCAACACGTCGCGGATGATGGTTTCCAGGTCGTGGTCCAGTCGATAGTCGATGGTTTGCCGCACGCGCGTCAAATCGGGAACGCGGTAGCGAATGTCCTCAAATCCAGGAGGAAATGCCTGTTCATACGCAACGTGTTCGATGGCCGCAGCGGGATTGACCAGGCGAATGACGGTCTCAGCCAATTCACGGATAGTCACCGGTCGATCGCTGCCGAGATTGAAGGCGCGTCCGTAAGCCGCTGGACAGGCCATCAGTTTCACGATGGCCCCCACTACATCCACAACGTGAGCGAAGCAGCGTACCTGCCGGCCATCGTCATGAACGAGCAACGGCCCGCCTGCCAGCGCTTGCTCGACGAAGCGGGGCAGGACCATGCCATAGGTTCCTACCTGACGAGGGCCAGCCACGTTGAAGAATCGCCCGATTACTACAGGCAGCCCTTCGCGCTGATGTTGCGTCAGGGCCAGGTATTCGTCGATGGCTTTGCTGCACGCATAGACCCAACGGTTGCGCGTCGTGGGGCCGAAGACAAAATCGTCGTCTTCGGCCAACGGCGTTTTGGGGTTTTTGCCGTAGATTTCGCTGGTGCTGGCCAGAAATAGAGGTTTAGGCCGGGCCCTCAAGCGCCGCAGGATCGCCTCGACAGGCTCGACATTGACGGCCACGGTATGTTCCGGATCAGCTAGCACGCGGCGTACGCCAACCACCGCAGCGAGGTGATATACCTCGTCGGCCTCATCGAGCAGTTCATTCAAGCAGCTCGTGTTGGTGATGCTGTCGTGAATGAAGCGCAGCTGAGGATGTTTACGAATATTTGCCAGATTGGCGAGTGAGCCGGTAGATAAATCGTCGAGTACTACGACGTGCTGACCGCGTGCCAGCAACGCCTCAACAAGATGGCTGCCGATAAACCCCGCACCGCCAGTGACCAACGAATGTACCAAGCAACCTCCAAGAGATTGACCTCTGACCGTCGGGAAGCACCTGAGCGTTATTGTAAACTAAGGACTGTTATTCTTGCAGGCGGAAAAGTTTGCGTCGAGTATAGGTCCGCCGTCAACTTGCTTTCGGTGGAGCCGCGCTGTGCGGAGTGAAGGGGGCGGGAGTTCACAAAGCGCTGATGGCCGCAGGGAGGAAGCCCTATTGGGGGAGAAAATGTCTGCTCATCTCGGCGATCGTGGCAGGGCCGCTCTCGTACCCGCCTTGGCCCCGCCCCTTCTTTGGCGCTATCCCCTGTTTGTGCTCTACCCTGCTGTCGCATTGCGCACCGCCGCCCATTGCTCCGGCGTGTACAGGACTTCGCGTGCATTGCTGCCGTTGTAGCCGCCAACAATGCCGTCTTCCGCCATGAAATCGATCAGCCGCGCTGCCCGTCCGTAGCCGATGCCCAAGGCACGCTGCAACAACGATACGCTGCCGCGCCCTTCGCGCAAAACAATTTCGATGGCCGCTTCATACAGTTCGTCTTCCCGTTTGCCTAGGCGTTCGCTCAGAGGGCCGCCTTTGTCGTTCACTTGCAGTTGCATTAATTCCGGAGCATAGCACGGCTCCGCCTCCAGGGCGGCGACGACGGCCTGAATTTCTCTGTCGCTGGCGTAGGTGCCCTGAGCGCGAATCAGGTCGCTGCTGCCCGGCGGCAAAAATAGCATGTCGCCCTTGCCCAGCAGCTTGTCGGCGCCCATCGCATCCAGTACAACGCGGCTGTCTGTCTTGTTAGTGACTTTGAAGCAGATCCGCGACGGCAAATTCGACTTGATGAGGCCAGTAATCACATCAACCGTCGGTTTCTGCGTGGCCACAACCAGATGAATGCCCGCCGCCCGCGATTTCTGGGCCAGGCGAATGATGTGGCCCTCGACTTCTTTTTTCATCTGCAACATCAAGTCGGCCATTTCGTCGATGACGATGACGATGTAGGGCATGTGCAGAGGGATTTGTCGGCGTTCTTCATCGTCTTCGGGATGAACACGACGGAGGATTTCCTGGGGTTTCAGCTCGTTGTAGCCGGCAATGTTGCGGACGCGGGCGCGGCGGAGCAGGTCGTAGCGTTCCTCCATCTTGTCCACCGCCCAGGCGAGGATAGCTTCGGACTTCTTCATGTCAGTGACGATGGGATGCATCAAGTGGGGGATCTTGCCGTACACCTCCATTTCCACGCCGCCTTTGGGATCGAGCATTATCAGTTTCACTTCGTCGGGCCGGCGCGTCATGAGAATGCTGAGGATAATGGTATTCAGGCACACGGATTTGCCGGTGCCGGTGGTGCCGGCGATGAGCAGGTGCGGCATATCAGCCAAGTCGTGGACCAACGGTCGGCCTTCGCTGTCTTTGCCTAGAAACAGCGGGATCTTGAAAAGGGCAGACTTCTTGGCCGAGGCCAGAAGGACTTCTTTAAGCCGCACGTCGGCACGCAGTTCATTGGGCACTTCGATGCCAACGGTGTTTTTGCCGGGGATCGGCGCCACAATACGGACGCTGGGCACTTTCAAACTGATGGCGATGTCCTCGGCCAAGCGCGTGACTTTGTGGACGCGCAGGCCTTTTTCCAAAGCGATCTCGAACTGGGTGACGACCGGCCCCGTATTGATGCCCACGACCTGGACGTGAAGATCGAAATCCGTGAACGTCTTTTCCAGGAGAGCGGCTCGTTGCCGTAGCTGTTGATCGTGGGCGCGATAATCGAACGGCTGTGCATCTTCCAACAGTTTCAAGGGCGGCAGCTCGTAGTCGGCGAAGCGTTCCTGATCGGAGATGGTTTCCACCGGTGGTCTGCGGCGCGATACGGAAAACAGCGACGACCCTTGAGGTTCCTGACGGACGATCTCATTGTGATGATGAATAGGAATGATCTTGGCGTTGGCCGACGGACCTGGAGACTCGGCCGCATCGTCATCGTCCTCATTGCCGCGCTCGGCGGGAGAACGCCCGTGCGAACACGGCGTCTCTTGAATCATGGGCACAATCGGTAGGATGCGGAGGCGCGGCCGGAAGCGAAGCCCTATCGCCGGTAGGGTCAGATGGGTACGGAGATACCACCACAGCAATCGTCCCAGGAGCCTCAGCTCGGCATCCATAGTAAGGATTACACCGAGAACCCAACCACTGCCCAGAAGGAGAGGCAAAGCGATCGGCGGCAGCGTGTTTTCCAGCCAATTGTTCAACCAGGCGCCGATACTGCCTCCGGGGCCGAGAGGCGGAAACGCGCCTGCGGGCGTCAGGGCTGGCCAGTGCTCGGCCAGCGCGGCCGTGCAAACAACCAAGAGCAGCCAGCCCAACGCGCGCAGCGACCACAGAAGCCAGCTGCGCCGAAAAACCAGGTGGAGTAAAACAGCAAACCAGCCCGCGAGAAACACGTACACTGCCACGCCCAGAGACTGGCGCAATTCGTAGGCGATCGCGCCGCCGAGGGAACCGAAGCGATTGGATTGCGTGGCCGCGGCTGCATCCGAAGAAAAGGAGGCCCCCACGCTCAGCGTGAGAAAGGCCCCGCCGGCCCAAAGGAAGCAAACCGCGAGATACAGACGCCAATGCCGACGATCCAGCATGAAGGAAGCTCCCCGCTGCGATCTCAGGGGTGCTGAGCGTTCCGGCCCTACAGACGGAACGCTAACCTCTCCCATCCTGTTTTCATCGGCAAAAGGAGGCTGGATTTATCAAGGAAAAAGGCTTACCATTGATATAAAGAAGCCGTGGGACCGGGATTCCTCATCCTGCTCCTGCCTAAATAACGCATGACTTTCATCCACGGTTACCTGTTGGCTGGTCTGCTGCTTGTCGGCGTGCCGGTGTTGTTGCACCTTCTTCTGCGGCAGAAGCCGCGGCATTTGCAGTTCCCTGCTTTTCGCTTTCTGCGCCAGCGACACCTAACTAACCGTCGTAGGCTGCGTTTGCAGCATTTATTGTTATTGCTTTTGCGCATGGGGGTGATTGCGGCATTGTGTCTGGCGCTGGCTCGGCCGCGCGTGGCGGCGGAGCGCGTGACGGCGCTGCTCCACAAGGAGCGCCCCGTCGCCGCCGTACTGATTTTCGATACCAGCCCCAGCATGGAATACAGTGCGGCCGGCCAGACGCGCCTGGAGGAAGCCAAGCAGCGGGCCCGCGAATTGCTCGATGAGATGGACGGCGGCAGTTTGATTGCCTTGCTCGATAGCGGTGACGATACGGGCGCAGGCGGGGCTGAGTGGATGTCCCCGGCGCTGGCGCAAGCGCGTATCGAAGGGCTGGGTATCCGTCCAGCCAATGCGGCGCTCAATCGACAGCTCGATCGGGCGATGCGGTTACTGGAGCAAATCGGCGAGAATGAAGAGCCGATGCCGCGCTTTTTGTATCTGTTCTCCGACCGCACGCGCGCTAGCTGGGACATACATGCCGGCCCCCGAAAGGTGCCCGAGGGCCTCCATGCTCTATTCGTTGATGTGGGCGCCGACAAGCCACAAGATTTGGCCATCGACAAAGTCGAGATCGTGCCGCCCCTTGTTGCGCCCGGCCAACGCTTTCAGATTCAGGTAACTGTTCGGGCCACCGGGACGGATTTTGACACCGAATTGCTTTGTCAACTCGATACCGATGCCGATTCAGGGCGGCCGCCGGACAAACAAGTGCTCCAGCTTGCCGCGGGGCAGGGGCGCGTCGTCGTCTTTGAGCGCGAAGCACCTCCGCACCTGCCCAGCGGGCGTGCCGAAATAGTGCATCAGGTCACGGTCAAGCATCAGACAGCCGATGCCCTACCGTTCAACAATACTTGCTTCGCTACCTTTCTGGTGCGCCAGCGGCGCCGAGTGCTAACTCTCGTGGCTGATAAACAGCCTGAAGAAGGGCCGCCTCCCTGGAAGGCGTGGCAGACGGCGCTGCAAGTGGGCGAGTTATTCGAGGGTGATATTCGTCCTACAGCGGAGGTGCAAAAGCTGGATGACCAAACGTTGCGCGGCTACGCTGTGGTGTGTCTGTTTCAGATCGTACCGGAGCGCGCCACATGGCAAAAGCTGGCCCGCTACGTCCGTGAGGGGGGCGGCCTCGTGTTGGTACCCGGCGGCCCGGAGATGCAGCCACAGCTCCGGCAATACAACGACGAAGGGACCAAAGCGGGACTGTTGCCGGGCACGCTTGAAAAAATCGAAACCAATCGGCTGGACGGCCCATTGATCCGCTGGTCGAATTTTCATGCCCAACACCCCATCCCGGCGTTCTTCGACAAGGTGATCCGCACTGCGGATCCAGACTTTGGCAAACCGCAGTCCTGGCCGGGCGTCAACGCTTTCTGGATCGTGAAGCCGGCGGCTCAGGACAGCGTTGTGCTGGCGACGTATGCGGACGCCGAACATCATCCGGCCCTGCTCGAGCGCACCATGGGGCGTGGCCATGTCATCCTCTTCACAACGCCGCTGGATATGCGCGAATGGGGCCGCAATCGGCCGTGGCACAATTACTGGGGCCTGGACTCCTCATTTGGTCTGGTGCTTGAAGACCAAGTGTGCCGCTACTTGGCGGGCGACTCCTCAAGGCCGGAATGGAATTTTTTCTGCGGACAGACGCCGCGCATTCTGCTGCTACAGACAGGCGAGACGGCGGCCCCGCCCCTGGCACCGCCCTACACGCTCGATGGGCCGGGCTTGGCCGTTGCAGAAACCAACGTCAAAATAGAAGAACAGGACATGGCGTTGTCACTGCCACAAGCAATCGTGCCAGGCAATTACCTCGTCCGCGATGCCAAAAAGCGCATTATCGCTGGGTGCAGTTTGAACATCCGCTCCCAAGAAAGTGAGTTGGAGCGTGTACCGACAGAGGAGATCGAATTGGTGCTGGGCAAAGAGACGCTGTTGCAGGTAGGTCGAACCATCCGTATGAAGGATGCGCTGGCAGGGATGCAAGCGCCGCCATTGGAATTACTGCCGTGGTTGATGATGACTGTACTGGTGGTGTTGACAGTTGAGGGTCTGTTGGCCAACCGCTTCTATCGCCGCGCCACTCCTACGAAAGCAGACGAGCCAGGAAATGATACGGAGCTTGGCGAGCGGGGGGTGTGAACCCCCCGGTTAAACCGAGGGCGAGCGGGGGGTGTCAACCCCCCGGTAGTACTGTACTACCGGGGGGTTCACACCCCCCGCTCACCCTCGGAGCGTTCACGCAACCCCGCTCGCCAAAATGTTGCGATACACTAATTCTTGAGGTATTTATCGAACCAATCCAACAGTTTGCTCATGTCTCTGTCCATACTGTTCCAGCCGTGTCCCATTCCTTTCTTGACCACCAGTTCTGCGGGTACGCCGGCCTCTTTCAGTTTCGCAATCATCACCTCGGACTGTTGGAGGGGCACGATCTTGTCGGCATCGCCATGAATAAGCAGCGTTGGTGCAGCAGCAGGGCTAACATGCGTCACCGGCGATACGCGGCGGCACAACTCTTCGAATTTTTCCTGGTCACTGATACGTTCCAGGCGCTTGGTACGCTTGTCGAACTCGCGGAGATCGAGGGCCGCGCGAAAATCAGCTGCCCCGCTGTCTTCGGCGAAGACAAACTTGCCCTTGGCGCCAAAGTTGAGGAAATCGGTAGACGGAAAGAAACAAGAGACGGCCTGCACCCGGCTGGAGGTGCGCTCGACGGCGTCATTGGAGCGCGGGTCGCCTTCATTGCCGGCAACCCCCAACATAAGCGCCAATTGGCCGCCGGACGAAGCGCCTAGGACGCCGATGCGTCGCGGGTCGATAGCAAACTCGCGGGCATGATAGCGGATGTAACGGACAGCCAAGTTAACGTCGGCGACGGCATCGGGGATAGTGAAAGTCGGCTGACTGCCGGGGCAGACGGCGAACAAGGTGTAGCCGCGCTTCACCGGCTCGTCGATAAAGAACGAGAGCAAGGGCATGTCAATCATGGTTTGCTTGGTGATCCAACCGCCGCTCACGGGATAGACGACGGCAATGCCTTTGGCCCCTTTTTTGGGCGTGAACACATCCATCGTCAACGTCGCGCCGGCCTTTCGCCCATAGATGACATCACGCCGTCGCACGTAGGGATGCGGGTCAGCGAATTCTGCAGCGTCCAGCTGGTCCGGATAGCGGACATCCGTGAAAGTCAATTCCAAGGTTTTCTTGCCATCGCGGCGCCGGAGCAATTTGGTCGCGGTCGGCACGCCGTCGATTTCCCGATAATTACTGAAGAGATCTTCTTGCACTACTTCTTTCAAGCCGGTCTCGTTGAGGGTGCGGCGTTCAATCTTGGCCAGCAAGTTGGTTTCGGCGTCAAAGTAGAGCTTCACGTCGCGCTCGCCTGCACACGCGACGCAAACGCCCACGGCCGGACGATCGTTGATGCGAATTTCATCTAAAACGGATAGCTCATAGAGATTATCTTGGAGCAGCGGCGTCAGCAGCTGCAAGCGGTGGACATGGGCTTGGGCGCGCAATTCATCCTGTTTGGCGCCGTCGAGCGGTCCGGCCTTGCCGTCGTAGCTGCACCAACCTTCGTCGCCGCAGATCGTTTCGATGAACGTGGTCGGCCGGACTATGGTCAGGGTGACGGCGTTTTTCAGGCGATCTGGCCACTGCCAACTAGTTTCCAGGGTGAAAGCTACTTCGCCGCCGAAGTGGATCGGCCCCTTACCTTTTGCTTTCGCCGTCATCGTCTTGAGCTTAGACAATTTGGCCTCGCCGCCGTGGGCCTTGATGGCTTTGTCGAGGATCGTCCGAGCGTCTTCGGCTGCCGTCGCTGACGATGCAGCCAGTACGATCAGGCCTAATACGATCCCAAGAGGCGTCATCCTTCGCTTCATTGCGGAACTCCTATTCCTTTCTTTCTGTGATCTTGGAAAATAGAACTGCTCTCGTCTTGGCCCGATCGGGACAGATTTTCATCATCCAGATAATAATCGAACCAGCCGATCATCATTTCTTCCCACGTTTGGTAGCCCCAGTAGACATTCTTAGTCGGATCGGGATTGTTGGGATTTTTCGCCGAATTATCGAAGTGAGCGACGCAGTGCAGTTTTGTGCCCTTGGGAATGGCTAATGGCTGAGCGAGGTAATAGATGCTCTGCCAATAAAAATCGTAGTGCGGCACCGACAGCAGGATTTCTTTTTTGCCGTCTGGATAAATGGCCTCGTAGAGAAAATCTTTACCGCGCAGATGCATGTGCGGTGCAAGACTTAACAGATGCGCGTCGTGCCGGAAAATATACTCATCCTCGATTTTATAGTTGTCCGCGCCGGCCGGAATGCGATCTAAGAGTGAGAAAAACTTCAGATTGCAGATGGGTGCCGTGACGACACTATGGCGCGGCGGCTTCTTAGCGAAAACGAGGCCTACCGAGGTCTGATCACGCTGCGCCTTGCCGTTAGCTGTGTAATGCATCTGGAAGACGAGTTTCGCTCCGGCGGGAATCTTTTTGGCAAAACCGTCCGGCAGATCCAGCGGCGTTTCGCCAGGCGCGGCGCCAACCAGAAGAGCGCCTGGCATAGGTGAAGGGTAAGCCTCGCCCATGTTGATAAACACAATGGCATGGTGAACTACAGAGGGCGCGCCGGGGTGGATCTCTGCTCGTTGCACCCAACGGTCTTCCTTGAAGCCGGGATCGACTGTAATGTACTGGTAGGGAATACCGTCCGGTGGGGCTTTGGCTGGGACGTCAAAAGGCGTGGGCATCTGGATGATGAGATCGGGCGTACCGATCTTCCAGCCTTCCGGAAAGCGGCGTGGCGGCGGCAAATCGTTATCGTCGCCGCGCGGCATGCCGTTATTAATCCAGGACAGCAGCGTCTCTTTGTCTTCTTGCGCCAGCCGGCAATCGTTGCGGAATTTGCCGTAACGGGGATCGGCGCGCCAGGGTGGCATGCGCCCTTCGCTGATGACTTCGCGGATCGTGTCCGACCACGCCACTGCATCATCGAATGTTAACAGGGACATCGGAGCAATCTGTCCCGGTCGGTGGCACACCTGGCAGTGCTTTTGCAAGATGCGGCTGACCTGTTTGGCGTAAGTAATGCGTCCCGTTTCTTTGGGCTTGGCGACACGGCCGATGCAGCAGCCGGCCACTTCCGTGCGCGGCACCGAAACCGTCTGGTTGGCCAGCACTTCATCGAGGGCGAGAGCAAGGTCGCGGCGCGTCGGTCTGCCGGCCCGCGCGTAGCCGATGCCAAACTGATCGTCGATGCGTCCCTGGTAGCGGATGGTACCGGAGCTATCCACGATGAATGCTTCCGGAGTGCGCCGGGCGCCGAGTTGATCGGCGACCTTGTTGCCAACGTCCTTGACCACGGGAAAGGGGATAGCGTTTTGCCGCGCATGTGCCGCCACGCGCTCCCGACTGTCCTGCGAGTTGGAGTTTATGCCGACAAAAGCGACCCCTTTAGGGCTGTACTCTTTGTGCAACTCGATCAGGACGGGGAGGAATTGATTGTTCAACACGCATTCCGTACCCAGGAAAACAAGGACGACGGCCTTGTTTTGCCTCAGCAGGTCCGACAGGACGACCTTGTTTTGATCACGTGGGTCTTGGAGACAAAAATCGTCGGCTTTAGGCCCTTCAACCGGCATGAGTTTGGTGCGCGGGACCATCAAAGCACCAAGGACGCCCAAGATGCCGAGAAGGAGAAGAATAGACAAAAGACGTAGATAAAACCGCCATCCTTTTCTCGCGAATTGGAATTGTGTTGTTCCCATCTTTCCCTTGTCCCGTTCTTACCTGAACGTCCTAGTTGTCAAGGTAGCTGTAGAGACCAGCACCCGGCAAAATATTGGATAGAAAGGGCAGGGGGATTGGACCCTGGTTGCCCCTAAGAAAAAAGAAAAAAGCAGGAGCTGCCCCTCTCCCGCGCCACAAGCACGCCGATGTATACCATGAGGGCCTCAAGAATTCAAACGATCTTTCCCTGACGGCCCTGTCTCCTCTCGCATTCCGGCTTGACCCTGGCGCGCTCGAAATGCTACAAATTGCCGCACGGATCTCCGTCCCGACGGCGGAGCGGGCTTTTGACGCGAAGGACGCGCGATGGAGAAGAGAGCGCTCATTACGGGCATCACTGGCCAAGACGGCAGCTATCTGGCTGAGTTGCTTCTCACTCAAGGCTACAAGGTCTACGGTATTGTCCGTCGGGCCAGCCAGGACAATTGTCAACGCCTGGAGCACTTGTTGCCATGCCTGACGCTTTTGCAGGCGGACCTTCTCGATCAAACATCTTTAATGGCCGCCTTGGAAGAGGCGCAGCCTACCGAGGTCTACAACTTGGCGGCCCAGTCGTTTGTGCCGGCGTCGTGGCAGCAACCCATCCTCACCGCTGAGTTCACCGCCGTGGGCGTGACGCGCTTGCTCGACGCTCTCCGCAAGGTCTGTCCGCAGGCACGTTTCTACCAGGCCAGTTCCAGCGAAATGTTCGGCAAGGTCCGCGAGTCGCCGCAGACGGAGACGACACCGTTCCACCCGCGCTCGCCCTATGGCGTGGCCAAGGTCTACGGCCATTACATCACCGTGAATTATCGGGAAAGCTACGGCATGTTTGCCTGCTCCGGCATCTTGTTCAATCATGAATCGCCGCGGCGCGGCGTGGAATTCGTCAGCCGCAAAATCACCCAAGGAGTCGCCCGCATCAAGCACGGTCTGGACGAGGAGCTGCGCCTGGGCAATCTGGAAGCCAAGCGCGATTGGGGGTTTGCCGGCGATTACGTGCGGGCCATGTGGTTGATGCTGCAACAAGACGAACCGGACGATTACGTTATCGGTACGGGCCAGACACACAGCGTTGAGGAGTTCGTGCGTTTGGCCTTTGAGCACGCTGGTTTGGATTGGCGGCGGCACGTGGTCATCGATCCGCGTTTCTATCGTCCGGCTGAGGTAGATGTATTGTTGGCCGATGCCTCCAAAGCGCGGCGCAAACTAGGCTGGCAGCCTCAAATGTCGTTCGAGCAGATGGTATATGCGATGGTGGATGCCGATATCGCGGCCCTAAGTCGGGCCGCCAAGCCGCAGGCGCGGGCTGCCTGAAAGCTGACAGTCTTTGCTTTTCTCCCTTAGGGGGGAAAGGGAATTGTGCCCGCCCGCTCTAAAAGCGAACCGCGCCGCAGCCGCAAGGGCATGGACTTCCTAACCGCTTCCGTAAGGTCACGGCCCTGATGGGCAGGGAGAATTGCTACTCATGAGCGGTACGAACCAACCTGACTTGGATCTCGACCAATTAAAGGCCCAAATCCGTGAGCAAGCCGCCAGCATGCGCGAGCGGGCCGCCGCCGCCACGCCGCTGCCGCCGGATGGGTCGTCGGTCTGGTCCTTCAATTGGCTGGAAGTGAAGTCCCGCCTCAAAATCGCGGCGGGACTGGCGCAACTTGGCGTCATGCCGTTGTTGCCTCGCTTCCACGGCGTCAAGCGCCGGCTGGCCTTGGCGGCTTCACGTGTGGTTCTCTACGTGACACGCTTCCTGACCACTCGGCAGAGCGATTTCAACGTTTGCACCCTCGATGCCTTGCGCGGTATGGGGGAGGCGTTGCACGCGATCGAAACGCGCCTGGTGCAGCAACAGGAGCAGATCCGTCTCTTGGAAGCGGCCATCACTCAACTGCAATTGCGCGTCACCAGTGTTGGTCCAGTACACCGCAGCGAATGGGAACGCAAAGCATCTTGAAAAATCCGTCGGTCGTGCCAACCAAGGCGAGTCTTTCCCTTGCTGGCACAGCGGATGGACAAGTGGGACTTGTCATGACCCGAATCGCCATTGTCAGTCTGACTATCTCGCGCGGCGATGCCGTGGGCAACGATGTCCTGGAGATGGGACGTGTCTTGTCAGCGCGCGGTCATCATGTCGCCCTATTCAGCTCTCATTGGGTCAAAAAGAGCGAACATAGCCGCGACCTTGCCGAGTTGGATGATTTCCTCGCTGGGGATCCGGAAGCGGTCCTCATCTATCATCATCTTGTCGGCTGGAAGGCGGGCCTGGATCAGTTGCGGCGTGCCGCCTGCCACCGCGTCGTCAAATATCACAACGTCACGCCGGGCCGTTTCTTCGCAGGCTTCCCCGGCGATAAAGTACGCATCTGCCAACTAGGCCGCGAGCAACTGCGCGACTTGGCCAAGGCCAACTGTGACCTGTATCTGTCGGCTTCGCTGTACAATCAGGGTGAATTGATCGACGCCGGCGCTCCTCCGGAACGCTGCACCGTAGTGCCGCCATTTCACCACATCGATCGCCTCAACCAGTTGCAAGCCGATACCGCCGTGCTTCGCCGCCTCGACGATGGCTGTACCAACCTGCTCTTTGTGGGCCGCCGCGCGCCGCACAAAGGCCATCGTTTCCTCATAGACGCCTTCGCCGTGTATTGCGAAAATTATGAGAGCAATAGTCGTCTTTTGTTGGTCGGCCGAGAAGAGCACAAGCTCCAAAGTTACTCGAACCTGTTGCGGCAACAAGCCTCGCGCCTGGGGGTGCTCGACAGGGTCCTCTTCATTGACGACGCTACGGAAGCAGAGTTGAAAGCCTACTATCAATGTGCTTCGGTGTTCGTTTTAGCTAGTGAGCACGAGGGTTTTTGTGTGCCGCTGGTGGAAGCGATGGCCTTGCAGGTGCCTATCGTCGCCTACGGCGCCGCCGCCGTACCGCACACGGTCGGCGACGCCGGATTGGTCTGGGACGAACCCGATCCGTTTTTGTTGGCGCAGTCCATCGACACCGTGGTCCGCGATGCAGCCGTGCGGCGTAGCTTGACAGAGCGCGGCTGGCGGCGCTATCAGCAGTGGTTCACCAACCAACGCATCGAACGCGACTTCCTTCATGCTCTGCGGCCGCTGGCGGCGTGACCGCGACGGGGGCTTGCGGGCGGATCCGAAAACCTCGTTTCCAAATCAAGCGGCCCAAAGCGGAGGTTACATGACCCGCATCGCCGTCGCTAGCCCAGCCATTTTGCCAGGAGACGCCGTCGGCCGAGATGTCCTGCACATGGGCCGCATCCTGCGGGAACAGGGACACGAGGTCGAACTGTTCTGCACCACTTGGGGCAAACCACAGCCGCGCAATGAACGCGATCTCCACATCCGTGATTTCCTCGCCGATGATCCGTCCGCCCTGCTCATCCTGCATCACGCCATTGGTTGGCCGCATGCTGTACCCGTGATTGCTGCGGCTAAATGCCGGCGTGTTGTTAAGTATCACAACGTCACCCCCGCCCGTTTCTATGAGGGCCTCGACCCCGAATACGCCGACCTGTGCCGCCGCGGCCGGGAACAACTGCGGACACTCATCGCGCACAACTGCGATCTCTATATCGCTGATTCGCCGTTTAATCGGAACGATCTGTTGGAGCTGGGGGCCGATCCACGCCGTTGCACAGTCATACCTCCTTTTAACGATCTGGAAAACCTTCTACATCTCGGGCCGGATCCAGAGGTTCTACAGGATTACAGCGACGGCTGCACCAACCTGCTCTTCGTCGGACGCCGTGCTCCCAATAAAGGACACCGCTTTCTTCTCGATGCCTTCGCTGTTTACCGCCAGCACCACAACGCTAACAGTCGGCTCGTGCTGATCGGTCGAGGCGAGCCGAAACAAGAGAAGTACACCCAATCCCTCCGTGAACAGGTAAGTCGGCTCGGCCTACAGGGGCATGTCATCTTTGTGGACAGTGTATCGCAGGCGGAACTGAAGGCCTTTTACCAATGCGCCGCCGTGTTCGTTTTGGCCAGTGAGTACGAGGGTTTTTGCGTGCCGCTGGTGGAAGCGATGGCCCTGCGCGTTCCTATCGTCGCCTATGGTGCTGCGGCCGTGCCGCACACAGTCGGCGACGCCGGATTGATCTGGGATAAACCGGACCCATTTGTGCTGGCACAGTCCATCGCCACCGTGGTCGGCGACGCTGCTGTACGCCGACAGCTGACCGAACGAGGTTGGCGCCGTTATCGGGAACTCTTCACCAATCAACGTCTGCAACGCGAATTCCTCCATGCGCTCCATCCGTTCTTGGCGCCGGCCCTTGGTTCGGCACGAAGGACGGCCTAGTCCCCGTGGCCGGACACAACTAGAATGAAAGCACCGCCGAACCGGCGGTAGTCAAGTGGCAGAGTGAGCAAGAGAAATGGCTTGAAACCATGCGGAAACACGCTAAAAAGAAAGAGACGCCTGAGGCCAGCAAGGCGTGTTTTGCCGGCGCAAGCTCTTATGCTGCTAGCGCTGAGATGCACTTGGGGGCGTAGCTCAATTGGTTAGAGTACCGGACTGTCGATCCGGTGGTTGCGGGTTCGAGTCCCGTCGCCCTCGCTAAACCGAAGTAGCCGCAGGTCAAGGACTTGCGGCTACTGCCGTTTTCAGGGCTCTACGAGTAGCAAATCCGTTTGGGGACAATTTGGGGACACCGCAAGGTTGGCGTTGCGGTCACGTTGCTGGGGACATTTGGGGACATTCGCTCCGACCTCAGATGAGAGTTAGCGCCGACTGGTCAAGCCAGCAATGGCCCGAGAGCGCTCGCGGGTTGATGAATTCCGCCAGCGTGATGAGCAGCGGAAGCTGAGTGAACGAATCCGGCAGAAATGCAGTTGAGATGGACCCGTAACAAGCAAAGCGCCGTCGCCGGTCGCCGTTCGAAATGTAACCGTGGTGGGTGTTCCGGGCCGAGCGAACGTATTCGGCGACGAACTCGTCATCGGTGAGCGGTGCCGGACGGTCCACGAACTGGTGCGGGGGCGGGTTCCAGTCGCGGTAGACTCGAACCCCGCCGGGTTGCACAAGGTCAGCGGGCCACACGCCCCGCGCGGACCTGATGGTGGAGTACAGGTCGTCGTAGAGCCGGGTCGCGACATCGGAGAAGAACCCAGCCCAGGGCGCAGGCATCATCGCGAAGCTCGGCAGGAGCACGTTGTTCAGGAACGGCCGCGTGCAGAAGTAGTGAAAGTTGCGGGTCTGCTGGACGCCGGGGAACGAGCACAGCTCCTGGAACTTGTCGAGGACCGCGAACGTCATGAGGCGGGCGGTGGCAGGGTTCGTGGCCGTAGCCACCATGATGCACTCCAGCAGGACGCGGTCGAGCGTCAGGTACTTCTCGAAGCAGGAGATGAAGTCGATGTCGTCGCCATCGACGTGATTGCATACCTCGATCCGGTTCTCGGTGTGCGCGTTGAAGCGGTCGATGAAGTAGGCGATCAGATTGGCCAGGGCGTCGTCTCCCGGATACTGCGTGTTCCGATACCTGCCGGCCCACGCGCCGATTGGATCGGCGGGGCTGGCGGCGAAGGTGGCGGGATCGTCGCCGCGGAGGAAGAACTGCGGGATCTGCAACTCGATTTCCTCCCTCGGGAACGGACCGCGGTCCATCACCGGAGGGGTGGGGTTCCCGAAGAGGTAGACCGCTCGCCATCCGAACCGGCGACCGACCATGCACGCCCGCAGCGGCAGGAAGTTGCCGACCAGGACCGTGAGGGCATTTTCAATCGCGACGACGCCGGAGGAGTGGAGCGCGGACGCGGTCTTGAGTGAGGACAGGCCGTGCTGGCACATGTCGTCATAGCCTTGACGGCCGTTAATCTGAAAGTAGTTCCCCAGCCGAAGCAGCGGCAGGCGTGACTCGAACCTGGAGTCGGTGCCGATGAAAATCACCCGGCCCGCCGGGAAGCGGCTGCTGAACGCTGGCATAAAGTCTTGCTGAATGAACGCCGCGCGGTCAGACCGCTGGCACAGACACAGGGCCGAGTCCAGCCAGTAGAGGAACCGGAAGTCGGGGTCTGCGGCAGCTTCGGCCAGCATGTTCCGGCACTGCTGAAGGTCAGCGACTTGGCCGACCTGGTCGTAGCGCGGGTCGAGATTCGCCGTCCATGAGACATCCCAGCCGCCGGCAGCGGAAGCGGGAAGTGTCGCCAGGAGCTGGGCATAGGGGAGGGGAAAACCTCCCGTGCGGCGCGGCTGGTAGCGCATCCAGATGTCGCCGCCTTGCAGCTGCCGTTCGTATCCGACTCGCTCCATTGCTCCGGCGATCTCGCGGATGTAAGCGTCGTTCTCGGGGCCGAGCCGCGCGAAGCCTCGGTCCCGATTGCTAACCTGGATAACGCTGCTCATCGCTGTTTTGCCTTTAAATTAGTCCGGAATGTCGGCAGACTTTCCTCGCCGCCCTCGGCGCCAGCCAGTGGCGCTCGCAGGTGCTCATCCACCTTCCATGTCGTCTTCGCCCGGAACGTCAAGGTTGATTTCGTTCGAGGCCATTGGGATGACGAAATCGTTTTCCTGCGCGAACTGCCGCGCAGGCTTGATGACGCCGGGGTGGGTCACGCGCACTTGCCGGCCCCCGCCCTGGCCCTGACCTTCCGGGATAGCAACACCGAGGTCGTCGCCGGTGAACTCGACGACGGACGACAGGTCCAGCTTCTCGTCCGTGATCGTGCAGTCTTCGATGGCCTGGTCGGGCAGCTTGCCCAGGACGTAATACCACGCCTGCTCCCGCGTCTCCCACGCGCAGGTGCCGTCAAGTTCACCGACGGCCACGAGCACGTCATCCGGCCAGGGAGCCGCGAAACCGTGAGTCGCTGCGGCAGCAAGGAACGCATTCAGGGCGGCTGGCGTGTGCAGACCCGTGGCGCAGCTCAGATCGGCCGGACCGTAGTCTGCTGCTGCCATGTGTCCCTGGAGCCACTTTGCTTGCCACTCCGTCGGGCAGGACTTGTGGGTGCTGTTGTACTCGCCCCGGCCCCAGCGCCGCCTCGTCGATTGCGGGTTCGGTGCGGCCGTCAACGTCTCAGGGTCGAATAGCGGGGCGTCGTCGAGTACCCGCCAGAATGTGGGCACAGCTTGCCTCCTTCTTCACCTTGCTTGCCGGGTTCCTGTCCGGCGTCCGCGTTCGTGCGGCATACCGCTAGTTTACGGATCGCCCGCCTGCGGTCCGGTGCGTCGAGCGGACGACCTCGCGTCTCTTGCGGTGTCTGGAATGCTCCTGTCTTCCCCGGCAACAGAGAGAGGCTAGCCGGGGATCCGGGGGACGGCAATGAGTGCCCCCGGTCGCCGGCATGGAAGCGGCGAAATCCTGCACGGACGCTGCCCTGGGCGATCAGGGGCACGAACCGGCTATCCGCCTCCAGCCTGGTTGATGCGGCGTTCGAGGTCGGCTAGTGTCGCGAGCGCTTCGTCGAAGGAAGGTGGCTCAGAGAGATACATATCCCGCATCGCCTCGTAATCTCGCCGCAGCGCAGGCAATCGCTCTGCCGGCGGGACGAGGTGGAAGGTTCCCGGCTTCGCTTGGCCGTAGTTGGCCCACGAGCTGCCGAAGAACTGTCCCTTCCATGCTACAACCCGGTCCCGGAGATCGTGCTGGTCGATTGCCCCGCTCGCGGAGGGATGCTTTGCCAGCGCCGCCGTGTCCGCGTAGTGGCGGGAAAACTTGTCCGGCATCGGCCTTTCGGCTGGCCGGTGGTATTCCGCGTGAAGGATCGTGGCCTTCTCCCAGAAGCGCCGCTCGACTTCCAGGGCAACGACTTCGCATCGCCAGTCGGGAAATGCGTCGGGGAGAACATCGGCAACCCACGGCCGCACACCGTGTCGGCCGGCTGGCTGCTGGTCGGTAAGAGAGCCGAACTCCAGTTTCACCGAGCGGTTGAGGTAGTCGAACCCTGCCGGCTGCGACGATGGGTAGTGGAACAGGAGCACCGGCGAGTTGGTGGTGGCGTCGGTCAGGAACTCGAACCATCCGCCATCGCGCTTCCCGAGCACGGCATCCACCGCCGCTTCCATCGCTGGCCCGATCTGGTCTCGCACAGCGGCTCCGCAAGCGGCCTCCGCCCGGATCATCCACTTGTTCGCCTGATTCCGGCTGGTGCCGGCTTCCGGCAGATTCAAGAATGTCGGCGACAGCGACAGGTCGATGTCTTCCGAGAACCGCTCGATCACCCCGAACACCTTCGACAGCGAAGTGCCGCCCTTGAACACCAGGCTGCCCGCGAACTCCGACTCGAACAGAATGCCCAATAGCCAGCACACCCAGAAATCCTTTTCCAGGACTACCGGGGATACGTTCCGCCGGACCGCTGCCTGCTCGATGTACAGGCGGCGCTCGTCGGCGGGCAATTCGAGGAAGCTGAGCTTCATGCATCCTCCTCAGCGAGTTCCCGGAAGATCGGGTGCATCCAGGCCGGGGCAAGCCTCAAGTCCTTGAGGAGTTCCCGGCGCTTGTCGGCGGGGAGCGTGCGCTTCAGGTGTTCGCGCCGCTCCCGGGTCACATGCTCTTGCCCCAGCTCCCGGAGGGCCTGGATCAGAAGCCCGCTCAAGCGCCCAGCAGCGGCCATGTTCCGTGCTGTGGTCCGCCGGAGCTGGATCGTCGTCGGGCCGATTTTGACCGTCCGGCTGGGGCCATCCGTCAGGAACACCGCCTTGGCCGGCACCTGTTCGGACAGGCCCAGAGCGTTCGCCGCGTAGGCTCCCGCCGGTTGCAGACGGGTGCGGTCGCGGCCGGCCAGGGCCTTAGCCACCGCATCGGCGGATGGCGAGAGCAGCCCCAGCACGGGATGCTGTTTCGGGAAGTCGTACACTCCGCGGGCCAGGCGGCGGATCGTTCCCTTGCGGGCAAGCCGGTGCAGGGCAATGTCAATGGCCTCCCGGCTGCCGAGGTCCAGGAAGTCGGTGGACACGAACACCGAACCACGACCAAGGCCGTGGATGCGGGCAAGTATCCTTGAATCAATGCTTTGTGGCAATTTCCTCGCTGTCATCATGTAAGGAATTCTAGCCTGTTTTCCTTACAAGATCAAGGGCAATCAAGTCAGGAGCCCTAGCCCAACGGCAGAGAGTCGCAGGACGGCCTTTCCCCCGCCAACAGCGGCTGTGTTAGCAGTCAAGAAAAAAGCACAGGCTGCTGCAGGGAAGTGCGTGGGGGCTTCTCCTCGCAGCCTGTGCTCTGTACGGCAGCGGCTTCTCCGGCAACACCGAGACTGATTCCACCTCCGGTCAGGGCTTAGTGACCAGTTCTTCAATTCCCTCTGGTTCAGGCGGCTCTTGCTCGGGTCGGACAGGCGGGAACACGAGTTTCAGCAACGGTGGGGCGATGAACGTCGTCACCATCACCATCAGAGTAGTAGCACTAAAGAGGCCGGGGTCGAACACGCCGCTGGCTAGACCCATTTGGGCGAAGATCAAGCCGACTTCCCCACGAGGGATCATGCCAACGCCGATGGCTTTCTTGTTGCCCTTGAACCAGAACGGGGCATACCCGGCTAAGAATTTCCCGACCACCGCCGCGACGATCAACAGGCCGCCCACCATCAACGTCTGCCGATTGGCCGGATCGACTGGGTTCAGCACCTGTACATTTACCGCATTAAGCATCCGGATCAGGTCACGCTGCTCGACCGATTTGTTTCGCTGGACGATGCCGCGAACCTTGTCGTAGATCTTGGCCAGCGCCTCCTTGGAGGGTTTGATCAAGACCTTGTCGCCGTACAACCTCACGTTCTGTCCCAG
>JAJPIY010000209.1 GCA_021324515.1 Planctomycetota bacterium | reverse complement strand
TTGATCTTCGACGTGCTTTCGGCCGGCTCGTAACCCACCACGGTGCCGTCGAAGACAAACGGCTGCTCCAGATGCGCCCGCGACAGGCTGCGGACGCCATAGGGAGATAAGAACTCGTTTTCGTCGAAAAGGCGCTCCATAATACGCCGCAGCTGCTTTTCATCGAGGATGGTAAGGACGTACGTTTTGTCCTCTCCTTCGCCGACCTCGTGGACGACCTCGCGCACCAGATCATAGCGGTTGCGCAAAAACCAGTGAAACGCACCGCGGAATTCGTGGAACGGCTTGATCCACTTTGCTTCCAGACGCTCGACGGCGAACAGTGGAATCAAGCCGACCAGCGAACGCAGGCGGAACTTGCGGAAGCGCCCGTCGGGATAGCGCAACACGTCGTAGAAAAAGCCGTCTTCCTCGTCCCATAGTTGATAGGGGCGATTGCCCATGTGTTTCATGGCCGCAGCCACGTAGGCGTAGTGCTCGAAGAACTTGACGGCCATCGCTTCGTAAGTGGGATTGTCCTGGGCCAATTCCAGGGCGATGCGCAGGAGGTTCAAGCAGAACATGCCCATGTAGCCGGTGGCATCGGACTGTTCGAGCACGGCGCCGTCGCGGCAGCTCATGCTACGATCGACCACCGTGATGTTATCCATGCCCAAAAAGCCGCCCTCGAAAATGTTGTTGCCCTCCCGATCGACTTTATTGACCCACCAGGCGAAGTTGATGAGCAGCTTATGAAAGCAGCGCACCAAAAAGTCGCGATCCCCTTTGCCGGTGCGGATCTTGTCCATGTTGTAAACACGCCAGACGGCCCAGGCATGGACCGGAGGATTCAGGTCGGAAAACTCCCATTCGTAAGCCGGGATTTGTCCATTGGGGTGCTGAAATTGCTCGAACAAGAGCCAATACAACTGGTCCTTGGCATACTGCGGATCGATCAGGGCCAGCGGCACGCACTGGAAAGCGAGGTCCCAGGCGGCGAACCAGGGATACTCCCATTTGTCTGGCATAGTGAGGACGCGCAAGGAGTTGAGGTGCCGCCAGCGTTGATTGCGGCTGTGCAAGCGCGACGGCGGCGGCAAACCGGGATCGCCATTGAGCCAGAGGTTCACGTCGAAAAGATAATTCTGTTTGTTCCACAACAGACCAGCCAAGGCGCGGCGCTGAATTTCCCGCTCTTCGGCGGTAGCGTTGGGCGGATGAATAGCGGCATAGAACTCGTCGGCTTCCGCCTTGCGGCGGGCGATCACGACATCGATTTCTTCCAGCGGTGCGGACAGCTCCATGTCATCACTCAGACGCAGGCGCAATACAACGGAGCCGGCGGGAGGCACGGTAAAACGATAATGCAGAGCGGCTTTGGTGCCTTCGCAGTGAGGATTAAGGCAATCTTCGCCGTGGATGATGTGGCGATGAAAAGCGTCTTTGACATAGGGCCGGCGGCTTTTGTTGCCGGGACCGAAAACACGCGGGCCGTTCGTCTCGTTGTAGGTGAACAGGACGCGTCCACCGGGCGGCGCGTACAAGATGCGCGGCCCCAGCCGATAGGACACAGGGATGTTCGTCAGGGTCTCGACGGCGGAATCGTCGGTAACGAGACTGACGAAGCCGGGTCCGCTGGGGCCAGGACGAATACTCGGCTCCGGCGTCAGGTGCAGCGTCCAAGCATTGGGGCCGCGCGCCCAGATGTTGCGAAACCACAGATGCGGCAGCAAGTGCAACGGCGCCGCCGCAGGGCCGCGATTGAACGCCTCGATGCGAATGCAGTAATCTTCCGGCGTCGCCTTGGCATATTCAATAACAATGTCGAAATAGCGATTGTCGTTGAAGATGCCGGTATCCAGCAGCTCGAACTCGAAGCCCTGGCCGTTGCGGCGGCGATTTTCGGCAACCAGCCAAGCATAGGGAAACTCGCCCTGCGGATATTTGTAGAGATACTTCATGTATGAGTGCGTCGGCGTGTTATCGACGTGAAAATAATACTCCTTCACGTCCTCGCCGTGATTGCCCTCGTGCGGAGTCAGGCCGAACAGCCGTTCTTTCAATATAGGATCGCGTTCGTTCCAGAAAGCGGGAGCGAAACAAAGAAGCTGATAGCGATCGCAAATGCCGGCAATGCCATCTTCACCCCAACGATAGGCCTTGCTGCGGGCCAGGTCGTGAGGCAAATAATTCCAGGCGTCGCCGTCGGCGCTGTAATCTTCGCGGACGGTGCCCCAGGCGCGTTCGCTGACATACGGTCCCCAGCGGCGCCAACCACTGTGATCGTCGTGGATTTCCCTCAATCGCTCGTGCTCGTGTGTCTTCATGGTAATTATTTAAGCACAGAAAACACAGAGAAAGAATCACAGCGTAAGCAAAAAGGAGAGGGTAGTGGCCTTATGCGCGGCATGATGGTATCCTACAGCGAACCACCTCGCAGGTGCTTATTCTCCCCCCTGAACCGCCGGGATAAACCCGGCGGCTCGCTCCCTGCCGCCAGGTTTATCCCGGCGGCTCTTAAACGCTGAGGGGTAAAAGAAACAAGGACTCACATCTTGCGACGTAAGTCCTTGTTCCGTAGGCCGTAAGGTGCCGGAGAGAGGACTCGAACCTCCACGCCCTTAACGGGCACCAGGTCCTGAACCTGGCGCGTCTGCCAGTTCCGCCACTCCGGCGCGAAGAACACATCCCTACCATAGGAAGTTTACCCACCTGAAATCAAGTCCTTGTCGCAGGGGTAGCACTTTTTTCGACTTCAGGCCGACGTATGCTGGTTGTTTGGGGAACTCGGCGGCCCAGATTTGCGTCTAATGGGCGCAGTTGTTCGGGGGGCCGTCTTGGGTCGGAGCTTGCTCAGAGGCGGCGGGTCTAGATACGACATCACGAAATAAGGGAGGTCTCCATGTCCACAGGTATGAATCGTCGTCACTTCCTCAAACACGTGGCGACGGCTTCGGCTTTGGCTGTGCCGGGGCTGCATTTCTGGCAAGGGCTGCGTGCCGCGGCGCCCAAGCTCAAAAAAGAAAACAAAAGCATCATCATCTTATGGATGGGCGGCGGGCCGGCCACCATCGATTTGTGGGACCTCAAGCCGGGGCAACAAACCGGCGGCGAGTTCAAGCCGATCAAAACGCCCGTTTCCGGCATTGAAATCAGCGAGGTGTTGCCGACCGTCGCCAGCCAGTTCAAGCACCTGTCGATCGTCCGTTCGCTGGTAACAAACGAGGGCAGCCATGAGCGCGGCACGGTGTTGATGAACACCGGGCGGCAGCCCAATCCCGTAGTGCAGTATCCGGCCCTGGGGGCCACGGCTTCTTCCTTGCTGACGGCCAAGGACTTGCCGCTGCCCGGCTTCATTGGCATCGGCGGCACGGCCCAGCGTATCGGGCCGGGTTTTCTCGGCATGATGTACGCTCCCTTCACGGTGCAGAATCCCGGCCAACCACCACAAAACATCAAACCGCCCGGACTGGGCAATGAGGACGAAACAAACGAACGCCTGCGCCGACGCCAACGGCTGTTTTACACGGTGGAAGACAACTTCACGGAAAGCGCTTTTCCCCATCTGAGGACGGCGGCCGAACGGGAAGCGGCCGGCAGCCCTGCGCAGGCGCACGAGGCCATCTACAAGAAGGCCTTTGACTTGACCATTTCGCCTCTGCGCACGGTCTTTGAGGTCAATCGCGAGCCGGCCAAAGTCCTCGAAGCCTACGGCGGCCAGCGCAACCAATTCGGCATGGGGTGCTTGCTGGCCCGCAAGTTGATTGAGCAAGGGGTCACCGCCGTCGAGGTCGATCTGGGCGGCTGGGACACCCACAATAACAACTTTGGCCAGCTGCGCAGCAATCTTGGCCCCCGCCTGGACAAGGGCATGGGGGCGCTGGTCCAAGACCTGGTAGATCGTGGCTTGTGGAAGAACACCGTGGTGTTGTGGATGGGGGAATTCGGCCGCACGCCGCGCATCAATCAGAACGCTGGCCGCGATCACTGGGCGCGGTGCTGGTCGATCGTGCTGGGCGGTGGGGCCATCCAAGGCGGCCAGATCTTCGGTGCTACCAGCAAGGACGGGATGGACATTGCGAGCGACCCTGCCAAAGTCGGCGACGTGTTTGCCACGGTTTTCAAAGGACTCGGCATCGATCCGACTACCAAGATCCGCGACAACCTCGGCCGGCCCTTGGAGATAGCCGACGGCAAACCGCTCAAGGGACTTGTGTAAGCACGAGCGCAGAAGACCCCCTAACCCACTGCCTAACGAGCCGGCAGTGTAAGGGATGGCAAGCAAGGACCGTCGAGACGTTGGTCTTGTCGGTTCAGCTTTCTAGTCCCTTATGCTGTCGGCTCGTTCGTTTTGAGCAAACAGACGGCGTATCCGCGCTCCCTTGGGGAAAAGGCATGAATAGATGATACTGTGAAGAAATATCCATGCCTAAAAATGCCTCAACATGCCCGATCTCGCAACAGCCTTTCGTTGAGGTGCTTAGAGAATTTTAACACTTCAAGTACCGCTAAATTCTTTTCTGTCTTCTGCATAACCATCGATGAATAAAGGAGTTATTGCTGAGATTTCGCAGAAGTATCGGGAAAAAGACCACTTTGCGCGCTTCGTGGCATGGAAAATGCGTCAGTCCTTTAAGACTGTTGTATAGATCATCGCCCGGTGGAGAGGGTGATTGCTCACGAATGCTTGCCTTCCTGTGACGCGAAACCTCCCTGTCGTCTAATGTATGCCGCCTTCTGCTCGAACCCGCCAAGTCAAGTTGGGTGCGCAGGCGCTGCCTCTTGAATGAAAGGGCGTTGGGCGGGGCCCTCTTTCTGCGCCTGATTTTTCGGAGAAAAGTAACATGCGATCTCTTGTGTCCAGAAATGTACGACGTGAAAAGCGCACGGGCTTCACACTGATCGAGTTGTTGGTGGTGATTGCCATCATCGCCATCCTCATTGGTTTGCTCTTGCCCGCTATTCAGAAAGTGCGCGAGGCTGCCTCCCGCAGCCAGTGCCAGAACAACCTCAAGCAAATGGGGTTGGCCATCCAGAACGCCTCTGACACATACCAGCAACAAATGCCGCCTCTCTTGGGCTATTACCCGGGTCAATACAACCAGTCCCTGTCGGGGATGACCTTGTTCGGCGCTCCCCATATTTTCATTTTGCCTTTCATCGAACAGCAAAACATGTATAACGGCATGCAGGCATTGATTGCGACCTACGGCACAACTGCCGCCTATCAATACGCCAGCACCCTCAAGACGGGGATCAAAACGTTCGTCTGTCCTTCCGACCCGTCCATTTCGCAGAGCGCAAACCCGCTCAATACCTCTTACGCCGCCAATGCTTTGCTGTTCGGTACCTCGGCCGCATCGATTACCAATGCGGGTGTAATGGGTAGTACGGCCCCTACGGTTGTTTTCAATTTTTCCACCGGCACGGCGGGCGGCGCGCGCTTTCCGGCCACGCTTCAGCAGGACGGTACCTCGAACACGATCGTGTGGACGGAAAAGCTTGGTCAATGCGGCGGTTCGACCCCTCTGCAAAATTACTGGGCCTGGTATCAATTTACTGAGACGACCGGCCCCAGCTTGCCGGCCGTCGGCTGGTACACCAACTATACGCCGCCGACTGCTTATTTTTACATCGGCATCAACCAGAACACGTGTAGCCAGCAGACCATGCTCGACAATGCTACGACCGGCCATACCGGAGCGCTCTTGGCTGGACTGGGTGATGGCAGCGTCAAGATGATTGCCCAGGGCATGAGTGCGTATACTTACAATCTCGCGCTCATTCCCAATGACGGCTATCCCATGGGGCAAGACTGGTAAGCGCTCCGAGCGAGCGTGGTTGCGTCAACACTGGCGAGCGGGGGGTGTTACCCCCCCCGGTTGCACAACCGGGGGGGGTAACACCCCCCGCTCGCCAGTGTTGACGCAACCACGCTCGCTCTGTTTTT
>JAJPIY010000310.1 GCA_021324515.1 Planctomycetota bacterium | reverse complement strand
GGGGGCTTCTTCGCTCCCTCCCCCCTGGTGGGGGAGGGTTGGGGTGGGGGGCTTCTTCGCTCCCTCCCCCCTGGTGGGGGAGGGTTGGGGTGGGGGGGAATTGTGCCCAGTTCAACCGTGCCCCGTATACTCTGCCGGGCATGGCTTCGCTTTCCAGATCTCGTCGGCATACTCCCGAATGCTGCGGTCGCTGGAAAACTTGCCCGAGTAAGCGATATTTAGGATCGCCTTCCGACACCAGGCGGCGCGATCGCCGTAGAGTTTGCTGACGCGCTCGTGGGTCTGGACGTAGGAACTCAGGTCGGCGAGATGCATGTAGAAATCGCCCTTGGTCAACAGGGCGTCGCGGATGGGCGCGAAGATGCCCCGTTCGTTGCGGCTAAAATAATCGGTGAAAATCAGGTCGAGGGCGGCGCGGGTCTCCGGCTCGTGTTCGTAATGCCACATGGGATTATACCAGCCGCGGGTGGCGAGGACTTGTTCGGCCGTCAGACCGAACAGAAAGAAATTGTCCTCGCCGGCTTCCTGGGCCATCTCGATGGTGGCGCCGTCGCGGGTGCCTACGGTGAGAGCGCCGTTCATCATGAATTTCATGTTGCTGGTGCCGCTGGCTTCGTAGCCGGCCGTGGAAATCTGTTCGGAGACGTCGCTGGCTGGGATCAGCCGTTCCGCCAGCGTCACGTTGTAATCGGGCAAGAACAGCACCTTTAATCGGCCTTGGACCGCCGGATCGTTGTCGATAACGGCGGCGACGTTGTTGATGAGCTTGATAATGAGCTTGGCCAAATGATAAGCCGGCGCCGCCTTGCCGGCGAAGAAAAAAGTGCGCGGCGGCGCATCGTACTTGGGATCGCGGCGCAGACGATTGTAGAGAACAAGGATATGCAATAGATTCAACAGCTGCCGTTTGTATTCGTGGATGCGTTTGACCTGGCTGTCAAAGAGGGTATCGGGATCCACTTCTTGGCCGGTCGCGCGTTTCACCCAGTCGACGAAACGGCCCTTGAGGGCGCGGATGGCCTTGCGGAAGCCGGCCTGGAAGGCGCTATCGTCGGCGAGAGGCGCGAGGCGGCGCAGCTGACTCAAATCGGTAATCCAGCTGTCCCCGATGGCTTCGGTGATGTGCCGGGCCAATTCAGGATTGGCCAACAACAGCCAGCGTCGCGGCGTCACGCCGTTGGTCTTGTTATTGAAGCGCTCGGGATACATCTCGGCGAAATCCTTGACGACGTGGGTGCGCAACAGCTGCGAGTGCAAGGCGGCGACGCCGTTGGTGCTGTGCGTACCGACGATAGCCAAATGGGCCATGCGCACCTGCTTGGATGGTCCCTCGCCCTCGAAAAGACTCATGCGCTGTACCCGTGCCTCGTCTCCCGGAAAGCGTTTTCGCACTTCGTCGAGGAAACGGCGATTGATCTCGTAGAGGATCTCCAGATGGCGCGGCAAGATGGTCTCAAAGAAGCTGACGGGCCATTTTTCCAGGGCTTCGGGCAACAGGGTGTGATTGGTGTACGCAAGAGTGCGGCGCGTTAAGTCCCAGGCGTCGTCCCAGCCAAGTTTGGCGTTATCGACGAGAAGGCGCATCAGTTCGGCGACCGCCAAGGCAGGATGGGTGTCGTTGAGCTGGATAGCCACCTTATCGGGCAAGGCGTGCCAGTCGTTGCCGCGGCGGCGGAAGCGGGCCAGGATGTCGGCCAACGAACAGGCGACCAAGAAATATTCCTGAGCAAAACGCAGTGCTTTGCCGGCCCGCGTCGAATCGTCGGGATAGAGGACGCGCGTCAGGGTCTCGGCGGCCAGCTTGTCCAAGACAGCTTCGACGAAGTCGCCGCGGCTGAACTCGCCATAGTCGAAGACGTTGCGGGCCGATGCCTCCCAGAGCCGCAGCGTGTTGATCGTATGCCCGCCGTAACCGACCACGGGACGATCGTAGGGGATGCCGCAAATGATGTAGGGATGATTGCGCAGCGGTTGCAGGGTGCTGCCGGCCAAGGTGAAGGAACAGCCCAACGTGACTTCGACGCTTTCGGAGCGGCGCATCACCTCCCAGGGATCCGGCTGGAGCAGCCAATTGTCGGGATGTTCGACCTGGTAGCCGTTGATGATGTCTTGGCGAAACATGCCGTACTGGTAGCGCAGACCGTAACCGATGGCAGGGATTTGCAGCGTGGCCAGGGAATCGAGAAAGCAGGCGGCCAGGCGGCCCAGCCCACCATTGCCCAGGCCGGCGTCTGGCTCTTCTTCGGCCAACTTTTGCCAGTCTAGCCCTTTGCTGCGTAAGCGTTCGCGCACCAGCGGTTCGATGCGCAAATTGACGAGGTTGTTAGCCAGGGACCGGCCGATGAGAAACTCCATCGACAGATAATAGACCTGCTTGGGATTTTGCCGATCGTAGGTCTGTTGGGTCTTGATCCAGCGCTGTGTCAGCAAATCGCGGACGGAGCTGGCGAGGGCCTCGAATTGTTGCCGCGGAGTGGCGGCCTCCGGGGCGACGACATGATCGAAGATCAGGTGTTGTTCGTACCAGGCCCGATCGTTGCCGGAGAATTGGGCAGGTCCGCAGCCATAATGCCGGACCATTTTGTGCAACAACGTGGTATCCGCCATGTTTCCTCCCTTAAAACTTGTCGTCCGTCGTCCGTAGGCCACAGCAAGTCCTTAAGATGACAACCTATGGCCGATGGAGGTGTTGATATCGTCGTTCCACAGGCGCAGGACCGGCTCGTCGAGATTGTGTTCGTATCCCAGAATGCTCAGGGCGGCGGTGCTCAAGAGTAAGAATTGGCCGTCCGAGGCGGGCTTGCCGAGCCAGCGGGCGGCAAGAACGCGCAGGAAATGGCCATGCGAAAAGATGAGGACATCACCGTTCAGAGCACGCAGTCGGGCCACGATACGGTCGGCCCGTGCAGCGACGACCTCGGGCGTTTCGCCGCCGGGACAGCCGTCGCGGAACAAAAACCAGTCGGGCCGCTCCTTGCGGATGTCCGCTGTACGCTTGCCCTCGTAGTCGCCGTAGTTCCATTCGACCAGATCGGCGTCTACTTCGGCCTGCGCTCCGAAGCCAGCCAATTCGCAGGTTCGGCGGGCGCGCTGGAGAGGACTGGTCAATACCTGCACGAAGGCCATGCCCCGCAAGCGCTCGCCCAAGCTGCGCGCGTTGCGTTCGCCGTGCTCCGTGAGGGGAATGTCGGTGACGCCGGTATGCTGGCCGGACAACGACCATGCCGTCTCGCCGTGGCGAGCGAGATAGATTTTTGGCAATGCCTTGCTCATTCAGTTATTATAGGCGGAACAAGAAAATGCCCACGGGAGACGCGCTCCCGTGGGTCGAGGGGAAGAGAGAGTTACTGTTTCTTTTTGCCGCCGAGAACGCGGATCTCGGTGATCTTTTTGCCATCCGTGACGATAAAAGCCGGTACGCCTTTCTCCGGAATGTCGGTGAACCTCTTGTTCTTCAAGCCGCCCGGCAGTTCGTCCCCGGCTTCCACCGACTTGGTTTCCTTGTTGAACTTGCCCTTGACGACCTTCACGTCCTTGGCGACGGGCAGCGTTTGCTCCTCGCCCTTTTGCCCTTTGCCTTTCATTTCAGCGAAGGTGACCTTATCGCCTTCTACTTTGGTGATGATCGCCCGGAACTGGTCGGCGAAGACGACGCCGACGGAGAGTACCAGGACCAGCGATGTGGCAACGACTTTCCGCAACATAAACTTTACCTCATGCAAGAAACACCTCTAGGAGCAGCCCGACCCGGTATCGGGACCGTTCTCAGGACATAAGCAGAGCGATGGTTGGGCAACGGATTAAACCCGCTACCGTCGTCTCGGTCTCGCTTTTGCGTTCGATTCGGGAAAAAAATAGTCTCCTCTGCCCGGGGAGCAGCGAACACATTGTATGCCGCCTGGGGGCGCCGTCAATCAGTCTGCCAGATCCACAACGGCATGTGCTGGCGTGGCGGACAGGGCGGAGGGCCTTTGTCATGGCGCGGGCAGCGGTTCCGGCGGGGGCGGGCGCGTGAAGTCGATGCGGAACCAATCATTGGCGCGGACGTGAATGACGCGGCGGTCGGTGACCATCCTGCCGTCGGCATCGGGATAGCGAACGACAATGGTATAGTCGAAGAGCTTGCCCGGCGTCAGGGGTGGTGAGACGAACTCGCGGATGGGGCCAGTCTGCGTGGTGGGGTCACCGTTGAACAACACTTCGGCATTCTGCGGCACCATCAGCTGCAAATGAGCAGCATTATCGGGCGGCGGCGGCGTCTGATTGACCGGCGGGCCGCCCATCCCGCCCACTGCGCCGCCGACTACCGGGTCGCCAACTCCGCCAACGGCGCCGCCAGGAGGAGGCGTTACTACAACCGTTGTTGGATTCACGATGGTAGTGCCGCCGTAATAGGGACGATACCAGCCGTAGCTGCCCAGTCCATAGCCCAGCCCCAGCCCCAGCCCAAAACCCAAGCCGCCCGCCAGCACGGCCGG
>JAJPIY010000338.1 GCA_021324515.1 Planctomycetota bacterium | reverse complement strand
TGTGAACCCCCCGGTTGTTCCTGGCGAGCGGGGGGTGTCAACCCCCCGGTTGCACAACCGGGGGGTTGACACCCCCCGCTCGCCCTGTGCCCAGTATATCCTACCGCCAAGGTTTGCATCTACGATCCTTTTTTGAGGTAATCCTACCGTGACGCCTTCTCCTTTGTTTTGCTCGTTGTTAAGCACCACTCTTCTGGTGTCTACACTGGCCGGCTTCGTTCGCGCCGACAATTGGCCGCAGTGGCGCGGTCCCCGCGGTGACGGCATCAGCACAGAAACCAACCTGCCGGCGCGCTGGAGTACGACGGAGAACATCGCCTGGAGCTTACCCCTGCCGGGCATGGGCGGCTCGACGCCGATCGTTTGGGGATCGCGCCTATTTCTGACCAGCGCGGACTCCCAGGGCGACCTTTGGCTCCTATGCATCAGTACCGAGGGCAAGGAAGTGTGGCGACGCAAACTCGGCAACGACCGTTTCCGTCATCGAATGGCTCATGAAGGCAACGGCGCCTCGCCTTCACCTAGCACTGACGGCAAGCACGTTTGGGCTTTCGTCGGCTCCGGCGATTTCGCCTGTTTCGATTTCGACGGCCAGGAAGTGTGGAAGTTCAACGCACAAGAGAGATATGGGAAGTTCCAAATCCAGTATGGCATGCATACCACGCCGCTGTTGTATGGCGAGCGCCTGTACTTGCAGCTCCTTCATTCGGGCGGCGCCCACGTGATCGCCCTGGATAAGAACAGCGGTGAGACTGTGTGGCAGGTGGAGCGAAAAAGCGATGCCGTGGCCGAGTGTGAGCAATCGTATGCGTCGCCGGTGGTCTGGCACAAGGGCGACCAAGCGTATCTCATTACGCATGGCTGCGACTACGCTATCGCCCATCGTCTGGACAACGGCGCCGAGATCTGGCGGCTCGGCGACCTCAACCCCAAGAACGGTTACAATCGGACCCTTCGCTTCGTCGCTTCGCCGGTCGCGGGGGCGGATCTGATTGTTGTCCCGACCGCCAAGAGAGGTCCGGTGGTCGGCGTGAAGCCCTCGGCCTCCGGCATGATTCGCGCTGGCAGCCCCGGCGAGCAGTGGCGCATGCCCAAAAACACCCCAGATGTGCCCTCGCCGCTGCTCTATGACGGGTTGGTGTATCTGTGCCGCGAGGACGGCACATTAATTTGTCTGGACGCCCAGAGCGGCAAGGAATTGTACGCCGAGAGCTTGCACAAGCAGCGCTATCGCGCCTCCCCCGTCTATGCCGACGGCAAGATTTATCTGACGGCCCGCGACGGTGTCATCAGCGTTGTCAAGGCCGGTCCGAAGTTTGAGCTTTTGGCGGTCAATCGCATGAATGACGACATTTCGGCCTCGCCAGCCATCGCGGGGGGACGCATTTACCTACGTGGCTTCAAAGCGCTTTATGCCATTGAGCAGCACAAGTAGACGCCGCGTCCTCCTTAACGCGACGCTGGCTGTACAGGCATGTTCCCCTGAAAAAAGGCGGCCAGATCGCGGCGCAGCTTGTACAACGATTTCTTGTCGATGTACATCATGTGCCCGGCGTCGTAATAGCACAGGCATACGCGCTTAGGGAGATCGCCGTCGAGATCGAGATGGTCGAAGGTGTAGCGCGTGGCCAGATACGGCGTGGCCAGGTCGTAATAGCCGTTGGCCACAAAGACGCGCAGGCCGGGATTGCGTGTCAGGGCTTCGCGCAATGACGGGGCCACATTCAGATAGCGATTCTTGGCTTGCCCATAATCCCACGGCTGCACCCGGCTGGTCAAAATGCGATAGGGCGCTTCGCGGACATATTGGAGGTCTTTAACCAGGTATTCTTGCATCAGAGCAGTGTACGGCCCCTGCACCACGGCATAGCTAGGGTCGAAGCCGGGGTATTCGGCAGCGGCATCGCCGTCGTTGCCGACGAAACGGCTGTCGTAACGCCCGACGATCTGGTGCGCGCTGCGCAACAACTCCTTAAGGAAGCGATGGGCCTCGATGCGCAGGTTGGCGTGGCGAACGTATTCTTCCGAAAGGCCTGTATAGCGTGCCAACTTGCGGGCGATGCATTGGCGTTCCTCGGCCGTCAGGGCACTGCCTTTCATCAGCGCCAAGGTGTACTCGCCCAGGGCGAATTTCTCGACTTCCGCCAGTGTTTTCTGCCGATCGGCCAACAGCTCCGGGGCCAACTTCTTGTGATACCAGGCCGTCGCCGTGTAGGTGGGCAGGAAAAGAGGATAAGGCAGATCGTTGCCCTCGTCAAAGCGGACGGTCTGGAAATTGAGAACGGCAGAGATGAGAACGACGCCGTTGAGGTTCATGCCGAGTTGGTTTTGCAGGTGCTCGGCCAAACCAGCGGCGCGCGTGGTGCCGTAGCTTTCGCCGATCAGATATTTGGGCGAGTCCCAACGGCCGAACTTGGTTACGTACAGGCGGATGAACTCGGCCACTGAGCGGACGTCCTGCGTGACACCGTGGAACTGCTTGGCGTCGTCGGCTGGTTCAGCCCGGCTGTAGCCAGTCGTCACCGGGTCGATGAACACCAAATCGGTCCAATCGAGCAAGCTCACGTCATTGTCCACGAGCCGATAAGGCGGCGCCACCTGAGCGGGGAGTGTCAGCCCTCCGGATGGTGCTACTTCTCGGGGGGCTGAGGCCCCTTGCTCCGGGCCGAGATCGACGCGCTTGGGACCGAGCAGTCCGAGGTGCAACCACACCGAGGAAGAACCGGGGCCACCGTTGAAGGCGAAAGCGATCGGCCGCCGCGCGGGGGCCTCGCCTTTGCTTCTGCACTTGGTGTAGGCGACGAAGAAGACGTTGGCCTTGTGCTTGGCTTCTTCTTCTTGTACTACCAGCGTACCAGCGGTTGCTTCGTAATCGATTTGGATGCCGCCCACCGTGAGGCGGTGCAGCGTGGTTTTCAAAGCCCCCTTGCCGCTATCGCTGGAATGCTCGGCGCTTTCTTTGGGCGGCGCTTTGCTCTCGTCGGCCCCTAGGGCGGCCAGAGACAGCGCCAGGATCATCGGACGCATCAACAGACGGGTTGGAACAGACATGGCCGTGGCACCTGGTTTGAGAGAATTCGCTAGCTTATGGCCCTCGGCTTGGGAGAGGCGAGCTCCCCGGCAAGCCAGGGGTCATATGTCTGTCTATAATACACCATAACATCGCCTTGCAACCTCCTTATCTGGGAGCAAGTTTATGGCTGAGCTTACCCCGCTGCAATCGCTGATCGCTACCGGCACGAAATTATGGCTCGATTCGGTGGATCCGGAGGAGGTGAAGGTCCATCGCACCTTCGGCGCCACGGGCGCTACTTCCAATCCCATCATCATCGCCGACCTGATTAAGACAGGACGCTTCGACGATTGGCTCAAGAAGCTTATGGGCGAGGGCCACAACGATGAAACGCTGGCCTGGGGCTTGACCGATCATCTGGTCCGCGAGGCCCAGCAAGTGTTTCTGCCGGTCTGGGAAGAAACCAAGGGCGACGACGGCTACGTCAGTTTCGAGCTGGACCCGCTTATCGACGATGTGTCTTCGCGCTTGGCGCATGAGGAGCGGAAAGCGCGCTACATCGAGCTGGGCAAGAAGTGGAGCCAGGGCCACAAGAACCGCATGATTAAAGTGCCGGCCACACCCGCCGGCCTGAGCGCCTTGGAAGAACTGGCAGCGGCTGGCGTTAGCCTCAATGTCACCTTGATCTTTGGTAAAGAACAACATCGCACAGCCTGCGAGGCCATCTGGCGCGGTGCCCAGCGACGGCCTGACGGCTTGGACCGTTTCAAATCGGTTTATAGTATCTTCGTCAGCCGACTCGACGTTTATACGGAGAAACACGTCCCGTCCTTGTCGGCGGCCGCCCAGGGGCAAGTCGGCATCGTCAACGCCAAGCGCATCTGGAAGCTCAATCAGCAGTTTTGGGCCGACAAACGCCTCCCGTTGAAGCAAGAAATCGTTTTCGCCAGCACCGGCGTCAAGAAGCCAGGCGATCCGCCGTGGAAGTACGTCGAAGCCTTTGCCGGCGACGGCATCGAGACCAACCCACCGGCGACCAATCATGCAGTACAAGCCAGCGGTCGTCGCTTCACGCGCCAGGTGGACCTCTTGCCGCCGCCGCAAGTGCTCAAAGAAATTGATGAAAAAGTGAACATGAAGCACCTTGTCGATACGCTCATGGAAGAAGGACTGAAGAAGTTTGCTGATCCGCAAAGGGCGTTGCTCCAATTGATCGCTGACAAACGAGCATCGTTCCAATAGCCCTTCAGCTTGTTGCGGGCCAGGCCCTATGTTCACGTTGACTTACGATTTTGATGTGGTGGTCGTCGGCGCTGGACACGCAGGTGTAGAAGCGGCCCTGGCCGCCGCCCGGCTCGGACTGCGCACTGCCCTGCTGACCATGAGCGCCGATACCGTGGCCCAGATGAGTTGCAACCCTGCCATCGGCGGCGTCGCCAAGGGGCAAATCGTCCGCGAGATCGACGCCTTGGGCGGCGAGATGGCCAAAGTGATCGATGCCAGCGCCATCCAGTTTCGGATGCTCAATCGCACCAAAGGGCCTGCCATGCATTCGCCGCGCGCCCAGGCAGACAAGAAACTGTACCAACTCACGATGAAACACCGGGTCGAATCGCAGCCCAACCTCACGCTGCGCCAAGAGATGGTGGAAGGCCTGGTGCTCGACAAGCGTCGTGTTACAGGAGTGGTCGCCCGCGGTGACACCCTGTATCGCGCCAAGGCGGTGATCTTGACGACCGGCACGTTCCTCAAGGCCATCATGCATACCGGCGAATCCAAGACGCGAGGCGGACGCGCCGGCGACGGCGTAGCCGAATCGCTCAGCGACAGCCTGGCCCAATGTGGTTTCCAACTGGCACGCTTCAAGACCGGCACGCCCTGCCGCCTCAATGGCCGTACCATCGATTTTTCCAAGACGGAACGTCAACCCGGCGATGCCGATCCCCGACCGTTCAGCTTCGCTACCGAACGCATCACCCAGGCGCAGATGGATTGCCACATCACCTATACCAACCAAGCGGTCCACGATCTCATCCGCGCCAACCTGCACCGCGCCCCGATGTACTGCGGTCAAATCCAGGGTCGAGGACCGCGCTATTGCCCGTCGATCGAAGACAAAGTTGTGCGCTTCGCGGAAAAGGACCGCCATCAGATTTTCCTGGAGCCGGAGGGTCGCAATACCTGGGAATATTACTGCAACGGCATCTCCACCAGTCTGCCCAAGGACGTTCAGCAGGCCATGCTCCGTCTCATCCCCGGACTGGAGAACGCCGAGGTGCTGCGCTGGGGTTACGCCGTCGAATACGATTATGCCCCGCCGACGCAGCTGCATCCAACGCTGGAGACCAAACTCATCGAGGGTTTGTATTTCGCCGGCCAGATCAACGGCACGACCGGCTACGAAGAGGCCGCCGCTCAGGGCCTGATGGCCGGTATCAACGCCGCCCTTAAAATTAAGGGCCAGGCGCCGTTCCTTCTCGATCGCAGCCAAGCATACATCGGCGTGCTCATCGACGACCTGGTGACGAAAGGGGTCGATGAGCCGTATCGCATGTTCACCAGCCGGGCGGAGTATCGGCTGCTGCTGCGTCATGACAACGCCGATCGGCGGTTGACGCCGCTGGGACGGCGTCTCGGCCTGGTGAGCGACGATGCCTGGGACCGTTTGCAGCGCAAGGAATTCGCCATTGCAGCGTTGACGGAATATCTGCACAATCACCGCCACGCCAACGTTACGCTGGCGCAATGGCTACGCCGCACCGAGGTCGAATGGGAGCAGATCGTCGCCATGAGTCCGGGCGTGCTGGCACTCCAGACGCCGCCGGAGGCGCTGGAGCAAGTGATCTTAGAAGCGAAGTATTCCGGCTACATTCATCGACAGGCGGAACAGGTGCAGCGTTTTCAACGTCTGGAATCGCGGCCCATTCCGGCCCACTTCGATTATGCCGCTGTGCCGCAACTCCGTGCGGAGGCCCGCGAGAAGCTGAGCCGAATCCGTCCGCTTAATCTGGGACAGGCCAGCCGCATCAGCGGCATCAGTCCAGCGGATTTGGCGGTCCTGCTGATTTATTTGGATTGATGAAGCAGACAGAGAATGCCGGCGTCGGCTGCCGTTGCTTTGGCAATCTGGCGAGAGGAGGCAATGAGCGGGACGGCGGCAAGCCGATAAGAGCCAGGGGACGAGGCCCCAAGGCGAAAATTTTCACAACTGCGTATGATTTTTGCTAGGCGGCAGGAAGTCTGGGAAAACTAAGGAGTTAGAGCAAAGAGTGCGGAACGATTCGCGTTGACACGCTCCGGAACTTGGTTATAATCGCGGTTGTTGGAAAGATTGGCAATCCCCTCCGCACTTGATCGGCACTCCTCGCACGTGGGATAGACAAAACCGGCGCAGTTCTCACCTTATGAGGTCTCAGGGCTGATTTTTCCACGAGCGAGCATCGTGGCTGCTCAGACAAGGATGGATAGCAATGGAACGTGGGCAAGAGGCAGATCAAGGATGGTCCCGGTCTCGGACGGCTGATGGGAAGCCATTCGAGGCTACACTCGTGCGACTGGCCGTGTGCCAGTAAGGAATGAAAGACGCATGAAAACTGTTTTCACGACCGGCGAAGCCGCCAAAATTTGCAAAGTCAGTCAGCAAACCATCATCCGTTGTTTCGACAACGGCCAGTTGAAGGGGTTCCGCGTGCCCGGATCCCGTTTCCGGCGCATCCCGCGCGAAGCCCTCTACAAATTCATGAGGGACAATGGCATCCCTACCGATGCACTGGAAAGCGGCAAGCGCAAAGTGCTTCTGGTAGACGACGACGCCGAACTGGTCGAGTTGATGAACAAGTTCCTCGAAGAGGACGGCCGTTTCGAGGTGCGCATCGCCTCTAACGGCTTCGACGCCGGATTGATGGTCAAGGAGTACCGTCCGGACATTATCGTCCTGGACGTTATGCTGCCGGACATCAACGGCAAGGAAGTTTGCCATCGCATCCGCGCTGACTCCACATTGGAAGACGTGCGCATCTTATGCATCTCCGGTATGATCGAAGAGGACAAGGTTCAGGAACTGCGTTTGGCCGGTGCCGACAAGTTCTTGCACAAGCCCTTCGACGTCGAGGAGTTGATCGACGAGATGTGCGCATTGTTGGAGATCGAGCCGGCGTCAACCCCCGCCTAACGACCCGCTGTTCCTTGGTTAGCCGTGAGCCGGAGGCCAGCGCGGCCACCTCGTTTGCCTCTGGCTGACGGCTACCCAAGATACTTTGTTACGAATGGGGTAATCTGTGAGCGACCCAGGCAAGCGGGCAGAGTCCGTGCTGCGCCTGTGCTGGCTTTCGCCCAGCGCCGCCTCGTTGGCCATGCTTGGCCGGCCGGCGACCGCCGCCACCTGGCCAGCCATCCGCCGCGATCCAGGGGCTGTGGTGCTCGTGGTTCGCCACAGCGAGGCACCGTGGCCAGTGCGGAATGCCCTCGTCCCGCCCTCGTCCTTCCATGCGGCGGCTTTGGCACAAGCCGCCCTGATCGAAGATGCTCTGCACCTGCTCGATCAACCCGATGGCTTCGTGGATTGGAACCATCCTCTCGTCCAACCGATTTACGAGGCCTGTCTGACGTTTGCCCACCTGGCGCAACAGCTGGCCGAGCGAACGGGTCGGTGCGATCCGGAAGCGGCGTGGACGTGCGGCCTGCTGGCGCCGTTGGGCTGGCTGGCCATGTGCGCCATCGATCCAGAAGCAGTAGCGGCTTGTTTGGCCGATCCAGCCCTGCGTTTCGATCCGGCCGAAACCCAACGCCGCCACTGGGGCATCGACCAGGCCGCCATTGCACGGCGTTTGGCGCGGCGTTGGCGTCTGCCCTCCTGGGCCAGCGCGGCCGCTGAACATTTGCACCTGCCCGGCGAATTGGCCCAGACGTTTCGCGCCGATCCCGTCCTCTTCCCGCTGACGCGCTTGGCCATCGAAGAAGCCCGGCGGCAAGGCGTAGACCTGGGATTGGGCAATGGCGCGTTTAGCGCGGCGGATCGCGCCGCCTTGCTGATTTCACCGGAAGAAGACCTTTCATTCCGCCGCGAGCCGAAGGCGAGCGTCTCCCCCTTCCCTCCCCAGCTGTTGAAGGGAGAAGGGGAGGATGGCTCGCAGCGAAACGAGTGGCAAGATCCGCATGAGGCGCCGCTGCTCCGCGATCTGCTGGAGTTGGCCGCAGAAAATCGTCGGCTTCGCCAACAGCCGCTGCACGAGCATCTCGAACAGCAAATCGACGCCCTGGAGCGCGCCTTGGAAGACCAGGTACATGAGGAGGCGCGGCGTTTGCAGAGCGGCAAGCTCACCGCTCTGGCGGAGTTCGCCGCCGGCGCCGGCCACGAAATCAATAACCCGCTCGCCGTCATTTCCGGTCAGGCCCAATATCTGCTCAGCCACCAACGCGACTGGTTCCGCGAAGAAGCCGAAGAGGCCCCGCGCCAAGCGCTGGAAGCGATCGTAGCGCAGACGCGCCGCATCCACGGCATTTTGCGTGAACTGATGCAGTTCGCCAAACCGGCGCCGCCCTGCCCCGGTTGGCTTGATCTGCCAACCCTGTTGGGCGAAGTGGCTGCCAGCCTGGATGAATTGGCAAGGCAGCGGCGGGTGCGGATCGAGGTGGCGTTGCAGCCGGAGCGGCTGCCGGTCTACGCCGACGCCGGCCAACTCCGCACCGCCTTGACTTGTTTACTGCGCAATGCCCTCGAAGCGGCGCCCACAGACGGCTGGGCCCGGTTGCTGCTGCGCCGTCCGCTCGAAGGCGAGGCGATCGAGGTGGTCATCGAAGACATCGGCCCCGGCCCGGATGCGTCGCAGCGGCCCCACCTGTTCGATCCGTTCTACTCCGGGCGTACGGCCGGGCGAGGCCGGGGACTTGGCCTGCCCATTGCCTGGCGCCTGGCTCAGCTGCAAGGCGGCGACGTCCGCCTCGATCCGCCGTGCCGCCATGAGCCGACACGCTTCGTGCTGACGCTGCCGCATTTGCCCATGCCCAATAGCGACCTCGTCGATGCTCCCCTGTTGCAACTGTCCTGCACCAACGGCCGGCAAGCCTCGTGAGGCGCTCTTGATCGCCTGGCGCGGGCGATGGTATAGCGGCTGGCGGTACGGAGTCCCGGAAGCAGAGGAGAACAGGATTCATGGAAGCGAACGCTGTAGCGGCCCCAGGTCGCGGAAGTCCGGCAGAGCGCCTGGAACGGGGTGAAGTCCTGTACTATCCGACGGCGCCGTTCGCCCTGCCCCAAGGCGCCGATCTGGAGTTCCTGCTCGAGCAGGAACTGGGCAGCTTGAATCACAAGAACATCAGTTACAATCCGCATAACGGCAAGGTCAACGGCTTTGTCCGCAAAAATGCTGAGCAAGTTGAACGGCTGCGTGGTATCTTTGCCCGTTTCTCGAAAGCAGCGACCGAGTGGCTGACGGAGTTGCTGCCACAATACAGTCACGGCTGGCAGCTCGATCGCGCCAGTTTTCGCCCCCAGGAAGAAGCGACGCGGCGGCTGCGGGCCAAAGCACGCAATGACCTGATCCACGTCGATGCTTTCCCCGGGCGACCATCGCGTGGCAACCGCATTCTCCGTGTCTTTGCCAACATCAACCCGCGCGAGCCACGCATCTGGGTGACAAGTGATCCCTTCGCCAAACTGCTCAAGCGGTATGGCGAAGCCGCCGGCCTGCCCGGCCGCAAGCGCACGCGCTGGCTGGAACATCTCGGTCAGAGTCTCCTGGGCCTGTTCCGCCCCCACATCGGCCGACGCTCCGAATATGACCTCTTCATGCTGCGCTTCCATGATTATTTGAAGCTGAACGAAGAATTCCAAGAAAAAGGTCCGAAATATCTGCATACATTCCCGCCTGGCAGCGTCTGGGTGGCCATGACGGACACGTGCAGCCATGCAGTATTGCGCGGCCGTTATGCGCTGGAACATTCGTATTTCGTTTCACCGGTGGTGTTGGCTTTGCCAGAAGAATCGCCTCTGGCGTTGTTGCAAGAAGCCTGTGCGGCCTGCGGGCGGCGAGCGGCGTAATTTCGAAACCCTTCTTGCCCCCTCGCGTCAGCGAGGGATGTTCTTGCTGACGCGAGGGGGCGGAATAGGAAACCTGTTTTTCATGATCCGATGGTGGGCCGTTCTCGGCATGGGCCTTGCGCTTCTGGCTGGTGCGGTCCTGCGTTTGATTTGGCCGACCGATATCGAGTACAAAGCCGACGAGGTCTGGACGTTCCAGCACAGCCGCGAGACCGAGTTGCCGCCGCTGGGCATGCCGTCGAGCGTGGACGTTCCCAATCCCGGCATGAGCTTGTGGGCCTTCATCCTGTTGCAGCGCCTCAGCGGCGCCGAAGATCCGCCGGCCCTCGCTCGCGCCGTTCAGCTGGCCAACGTTGCCGCCCTCCTTTTGCTTGTGGTTTTCGCCTTGCGCCATGTCCCGCCCCCGGAACGCGAAGCCTGGCTGTGGGCCGCTGCACTTGTCGCTGTCAATCCGCTGGCGGTACTGTTCCATCGCAAAATCTGGCCGCCGTGCCTGCTGCCGCTCCTGACTTTGGCGATGCTCTACGGTTGGTGGTATCGGCAGCGGCGCGGCCCCGCGTTTCTCTGGGGCCTGATCGGGGCCTGCTTGGGACAGATCCACATGTCCGGCTTTTTCTTCGCCGGGGGCTTCGCCCTGTGGGCGCTCCTGTTCGATCGCCCTTCCCACCCGAACCCGCCCTCTCTTGCAGAGAAGGTACGGATCGGGGAGCGGCAGCGCGTGGCCTGGGGCAGCTGGCTTGTGGGCAGCGCGATGGGAGTGCTGCCGATGCTTCCCTGGCTGGCTCATCTGCTCAGCCATCCCAGCACTCGGCCCCTCAATCTGCATCGCTGGGTCCATGCGTGCGAATTGAAATTCTGGGTCCGCTGGTGTACCGAAGCGTTCGGGTTGGGTATTAACTACACATTTGGCCCCTATTTCCGCGAGTTCCTTCGCTATCCCTTGCTGGGCGACCGGCCGACTTACCTTGTGGGTGTGCTGCACGGTTTCGTTGTCGGCGTGGCGCTGCTCCTGCTGCTTCGCGCTGCTGGGCAGCTGGGGCATCCGCGCGAAAGATGGTACTCCTTGTGGATTGGCCGCAGCTCGGCTAGTGCTTTCACTCAGAACGCCGCCCTGTGGGGCTTCGGTTTGTTATTGACCTTGTCGTGCTTCTCCATCCATCGTCATTACATGATCGTACTGTTTCCGTTGGAATTCCTCTGGGTTGCCCGTCTTGCCCTGCCCCCCGACTGCTTGACCGCGTCCGCAGCTGGTCCGCTGCGCTTTGGCCGCGCCCTTCTTTTGTCCTTGTGCCTGGCCCAATTTCTCCTGTCCGCGAACATGCTCGCCTATATCCACGGACGCAAAAACTTCGCAGGCGCCGAATACGGTATCTCCTATGCTGCTCAGCAAACTGCCCGTTGACTGGCGAGACGCCGCTCCCATCGCTTGGGACGACCTTTCCGAAAAAAAGGAGTTGGCGGACGAACAAGCCAATGATTTGCGGCGGAAATGCCGATGATATGCACTGGAGGGGCCGCAGTACAAGGAGCGGTCTGGAAGGGAGAGCACGGTGAGCTTCTCCGGGCCGTTTCGGGCTTTCTCGGAAAGGATGTCGAAAAATGAGGAAATCCAGCCGTTTCTGGTGGCTGCATGGCGCCATTCTGTTGTCGGCGGCGATCGGTTGCAATCGCAACTGCACGAATGGCGGGGGGAGTTGTGGACCGACTGCGAACGGGGCGCCGCCTTACGGCGGTACCGTCTCTACAAGTGGACCAATCAGCAGCAGCGGAGCGACGATGTATTCGCAATCTACGCCGTATCCTAGTGGGATGACGATGCCCGGTGGAACTCCGTCGTCATTCTCGTCGGGGGCGAGCACGAGTTATCCGGCGCCGAACATGGCTTCGCAAATGCCTCAAGGGCTGGGCGGCACTCGGTAAGACGAGCGGAGCCAATGGAACGAGTCGGAAGCGTAAGCAGCGCGGATTGTACCGTCGCTTGCGCTTCCGGCTTGCTTCTATTTTTTGTTTTGCGTCACTACCCCTGTTTTGGTGAGTAGGATAAAATGATAAGTTGAAGGGTCGAGAGAGGATGCCATCGCTGGGGTTTGCAAGGAATGGCCGCTCAGATACCGTACTAACCCCGACAACGGACAACTGTTGAGGATCTACCTGTGGCCCTGACTCATCTGGACCGCGATTTGTTGAAGCGGTGCCTTGCTCACCAACCCGGCGCCTGGAACGATTTTGTCGATCGCTTCCTCGGCTTGGTCTATCACGTCATTCATCACACCGCCCATCTGCGCAGCATGCCGCTACGCCCGGAAGATGTGGAAGACTTGGCCGCAGAGGTATTGTTGCAGATCGTCTCGGGGGATTACGCCGTTTTGCGTCAGTTTCGCGGCAACAGCAGCTTGGCGACTTACCTGACGGTCATCGCCCGCCGTATCTGCGTTCACGAGCTGGCGCGGCGTGCCGCCGCACGCGAAGTGCAGCCCGCCGCCCCGCAGGTCAATCTCGACGAGATTGAAGAAGAAGTGCCGCGCACCCCCGGTTTGGAAAGTTTGGAAGAGGTTGAGAAGCTGCTGAGCAAGCTGCCCAGCCGCGAACGTCAAGTTGTGCGCCTACACTACATCGAAGGGCGTTCTTATGAAGAGATTAGCGCCGAATTGAACATTCCCGTCAACAGCATCGGCCCGATCTTGTCGCGCGCTCGCAAGAAATTGCGCAAAGGCGTCCAAAACAAGAACACGAATATCCCCTCCCCTGCTCCACGCCCCGCTGAGTCGAACCCCCACGACACCGAAGCAAAGTCGTAGCCCCCCGTCCGTCCGGCTTGGGAGAAACCCGCTGGCGCCAATGTTTCTCCGAAGCCGGACGAAGTGAGGACTCATAAAGCCACACTTTCGCGTGCTCGTTTGGTCTCGAAGACCTTGCGGCGAATCTCCGCGATCGCTTCCCTCTGCGAATCGAGAGGCCGCGTGATGCCGAACTGCTTGGCCACAGCAAGGGCCTCGTCAGGGTCCATTTGCTCTTCCAGAGAACGCAGCTCGGCCTCGATTTCCTCGATAGGAGCATCGGGGCCTTCTGCCTTGGCCTTAAGAGCAAGGAGGATTTCGGTCAAACGCGTGATTTTGGTGGCAGCTGGCGGCGCGGCCAAGGCGGCCAGGATCTTTTCGCCCCAACCCTCTTTTGTGGTCCGCGCGGTCCCCCTTGCACCCAGGGTTTCCGCCAGCGCCCGCAGGTCGGGGCCTCGGAGCTGTTTCACCAGTTCCTGGACTCGTTGAGTCCGTGTCGCGTTGTCGGTGAGGTTCCGCAACTCTGCGGCGTATTGCTGAAGGGTCGCCGGATCGAGTTCCCCTGCTGTTCTCCGGGGCGCGCGGGGTTTTCTTACGCTCAATCTCTGCCCGGTCAGCCGAAATACGATTTTCTCGATCCCTTGCTTCTTGCCCCGAAACCCGTCTTCGATTTGCAGCTCCCGGGCCATTTCCTTGACCTGGGAAGTTTTCAAGCGCTTGGCCAGGCGATTGAGTTCCAGGCGAACATTGTCGGGGACCGGGTTTCCCGAAGAGACTTCGCGCTCCAGGAACGTCCGCAGCCTCCGCGCGTACTCTGCCGCATCCGGCTCATCAACGATGCGGCCGCAGATGGACGGATTGGGGCTGGGCCAATGGCCGTCGCGTTCATAGACGGCGGCCCGGGCCAAGAACTCGGCAAAGTCGGCGACCTCTTTGTCTTGGAAGGGATCGAGTCCCTGGCAAGCACGTTGCAAGGCGGCGACGGTGAGCGCGGGCGCCGCACTGGCTTCCAAAGGGGCGATCAGGTTCCGAAGAAACTGCTGCAAGACGCTGACTTTCATGTTCGATCCTCTTTTGGGCCTTCCTGAACAAATGTTGAAGATGAAGCTCTGGGCTGCTCATCGTGGACAGCGAGCGTGCGAGGTCTCTCTTTGCGCTATAGTGCTTTGGGATCGTTTCGGCCACTCCCACGTGCAAAACGGCGAGGCCCTACCACTACAGGACAAGAGTTGCGTCAGCGCCGGCGAGCGGCGGGGATAAACCCCGCTCGCTCGACCTGGAGGGGTGATAAAATGTTCCTATTCCCATCTCGCTGCGTTGTTTCTACCCTAAAGGAAAGAGAGGAACTTTCCGGGCCAACGGCGTGTCTTCCCGGAGGAGCGGCGGAGGGCGGAAAAGCCAGCGAAGGGGGTCCGCAGGTAGCAGAAACAGGACTTGCAACGCTTATTCTGCCTTCCTATACTTACTCTTTCCGCACGCCGGGGTTCGCTAGCGTAGCTCAACCAGGCAGAGCATCGCTTTTGTAAAGCGAGGGTTGCGGGTTCGATTCCCGCCGCTAGCTTCCACGCCTGGAATATTGGGTGTTGGGGAGGAACAACGGGCAGGTGGCCGAGCGGCCAATGGCACCAGACTGTAAATCTGGCGGACTGCGTCCTACGGGGGTTCGAATCCCTCCCTGCCCATAAGCAGACAATGTGAATCCATGAGCAAAGCGAACACAAACGATTTTTCGATTGCGGGTGTAGCTCAATTGGCAGAGCAGTAGCCTTCCAAGCTACTCGTTGTGGGTTCGAGTCCCATCGCCCGCTTCGCTTCTTAAGGAGGAGAGTCGAGGGCCTCTCGATAATTCGGATTCATTAACTAAAAAATCGCTGCTGTAGCGTAGTGGTAGCGCGGCGCCTTGGTAAGGCGCAGGTCGTGGGTTCGATCCCCACCAGCAGCTTTTGGTTTGGGAGAAGTTTATCACCCTGATCCCAGAGCGACATCTGGGTCCCTAGCTTTGAACGATACGGAGGAAAGATGGCTAAGGAAGTATTTGCGCGAACCAAGCCGCACGTCAACGTGGGCACCATCGGCCACATCGACCACGGCAAAACCACGCTGACTGCCGCTATGGTGTTGCGCTCGGCGTTCCTGAACAAGATCACCACCTTCAAGGGCAAGAAAGTCGAAGATCCGGCGGCCGACGTATACAAGGCCATCGCCAAAGGTGGTACGGAACGTGACAACCTCAAAACCGTGACTATTGCCGTGGCCCACGTCGAATATGAGACGCCCAATCGCCACTATGCCCACATCGACTGCCCCGGCCATGCCGACTACATTAAGAACATGATCACCGGGGCAGCCCAGATGGACGGCGCCATCCTCGTCGTCGCTGCCAACGACGGTCCCATGCCGCAGACCCGCGAGCATATCTTGTTGGCCCGTCAGGTCGGTGTGCCACGCATTGTCGTGGCCCTGAACAAAGTGGACACCGTCGATGATCCCGAGCTGCTCGAATTGGTCGAGATGGAAGTCCGCGAATTGTTGACCAAGTATGAGTTCCCCGGCGATGAGATCCCGATCGTCCGCTGCAACGCTTTGGCAGCCATGCAGTCAGCCGGTAAGGACGATGCCGCGTGCAAATGCATCGATGATCTGTTTGCCGCCCTGGATACCTATATCCCGACGCCGCAGCGCGCCGAGGACAAGCCGTTCTTGATGTCTATTGAAGACGTGTTCTCGATCAAGGGCCGCGGCACGGTGGTCACCGGTCGTATCGAACGCGGCAAGGTCAAAGTAGGCGATGAGGTTGAAATCATCGGCTTGATGAAGGCGCCGAAAAAGACCGTGGTGACCGGCGTGGAAATGTTCAACAAGACCCTCGAATACGGTGTGGCCGGCGATAATGTCGGCGTGCTGTTGCGCGGCATCGAGCGCAATGAAGTAGAGCGCGGCCAGGTATTGGCCAAGCCCGGCTCGATCACGCCGCACACCAAGTTCGAGGCCCAGGTGTACGTGCTGAGCAAGGACGAGGGCGGCCGGCACACGCCGTTCTTCAACGGCTACCGCCCGCAGTTCTACTTCCGTACCACCGACGTGACCGGCACCGTCACCTTGCCGCCAGGCGTCGAGATGTGCATGCCGGGCGACAACGTCAGTATGACGGTAGAACTGCTCCCGGATTCGCCCATTGCGATGGAGGAAAACCTGCGCTTCGCCATCCGTGAAGGCGGCCGTACTGTCGGTTCGGGCGTCGTCACCAAGATTTTGGCTTAGTTCATAACCTGGGCGAGCGGGGTGGCGTCAGCGCCCCAAGAAAGTCCCCTCGGGTCGCTGACGCCACCCCGCTCGCCTCGGGGCGCTGAGGCAACCTATGGAATTCTCGGAGGGGTAAATGCGCGAATACGTTTGGCTGGAATGTACTGTCTGCGGCGCACGCAACTACCGTACCCAGAAAGAAACGCGCGGGGCCAATCGCTTGGAGTTAAAAAAGTTCTGCCGTAAAGAACGCAAGCATACCCCGCACAAGGAATCGCGGAAGAAATAGAGGTCGAAAGTCCAAGGCCAGAAGTTCGGAGCAGACCAAGCGAAAAAGTGCGCATTGGGCGTCCGTGTTTTTTCTGACCTCTGATTTCTGAATATAGGGGTGTAGCTCAATTTGGTAGAGCACTGGTCTCCAAAACCAGCGGTTGAGCGTTCGAGTCGCTCCGCCCCTGTTTAGCGGCGCTTCGGAGAAGCGTCGATCGGGCGCTTCCCCGAAGCGCCGCTAAACGAAGGAAGGATAGGAACAAGTCATGGCCGTGGCCGTCAAAAACATGCCGGAAGTCGCTTCCAAGGGTCGATTCGAGCGCATGGCATTCGTCAGCCTTGCCGGAGCGGCTTACCTGCTGGGCACGTTCGGGATCGTCTTCTATCTTATCCCGTCCCTGGGGCAAAGCCTGGGGTGGGGAGGCAGTGGCGCGGCGTTCCTGCTCCGCCTTGTCATCCAACTGGCGGCGCTGGTTGGGCTGCTTGTGTTTGGTACGCGCCTGTTGGGGCCGAAGACGGCCCTCGGCGTTCGCGCCGGCATCTTCTTCGGTTTCGTTGGTTTTGTCTTGGTGCTGCTGCTGACGCGTTGGGCCAGTTTGTGGATCGAATATTGGAGCTATGATCGCGGCCTGTTCAGTCCTACCGCTGGAGCTATCGCCACTGTGGCCGTGGGGTTGGCCTTGTTGGTCCTTGGGACACGATTGTTTCTGCGGCCGGCGAGCGAACGCTTCCTGGTGACGCTGGAGGAACAAGGCTGGTTCAGCATCCAGCCGTACAAGCCGCTCCAAGGCGTACGCGTTCGCCGCGGCACCATCTTCGGCATCCTCGTGTTGATCGGCTCCGGCATCTGGACCATGCTGGCGCACGGCACCTTGCGCCGAGGGCCGCAAGATTGGCAACTCGACATCCCCTTCACCGGCCGCGTCATCCTGGAAGCGCGGGGAGATGTGCCGGCCGAGGTGCTTGCCCAGTACGTACCCGATTGGGAAGTACGTTGGCAAGAGCACGCCCTGGTCCTGGATCGCTCTACCTTTCAGGAGATCAATAAGAGCGTCGATCCGGAGCGCTTCGTGAAAATTATCGAGCCGGGTTCTTCGGATTACCGCACCAATCAAATCGTGGAGCGCAGTAAATACACCGAAGAGATCCGGGAACTGAAGAAAAGAGGCGAAACCGAGCCGCAAGTGAGTGCGCCGCAGCCGGCCTCGGGAACGTTGCTCTACCGCAGCCTGACGCTGTTGCCGTCGGTGCAATTCACGCTGCCGCTGCTGATGCTGGCCGCAGGAATATGGCTGGCCTGGCGCGTCGTCAACGTGCCGGTCTTCGCCGATTTCCTCATCGCCACCGAGGCGGAGATGAATAAAGTGTCCTGGACCACCCAGCGACGGCTGGTCCAAGACACAATGGTTGTGTTGGTCACTGTGGTGCTGATGGCTTTCTACCTGTTCGGCATGGACGTAATGTGGAAATCCGTGCTGAGCTGGCCACCCATCGGCGTTTTGAAAATATCGTCCGAGGAGCAAAAAGAAGAGGCCCAACCTCCTGAAGACCGGCCGTGGTGAAACGCTCCTGTCGCTCACTCAGCAGAGAGTTTGCGTCATGACAGAAAATGTATCTACCCCTGACCCCACTCCCGCGGTGACGCCGCCCACTCCACCGCTGGAAGACGCCCAACAAGAATCGCCCTCGGTGCCCTCGCCAACCCCGGTGGAGGGCCCCGAAGCCATTACGCCTTCAGGTTCGCCGGACGCACCCGGAGCCGCCGCCGAACCGCCGCACGCCCAGGGCCTCCCAGAGCAAGCTCCCGCGGTAGCGGAGGCGTCTCCAACGCCGCAGCCCAAACCGAGCAACAAACGCTGGTACGTCGTCAAGGTGCAGAGCGGCCGTGAAGAGGCAATCAAGGAAGCCATCGAAAAGCGCGTCAAAATCGAGGGGCTGGAAGAGTACTATGGCCAGATCGTCATCCCCGTGGAGCGCGTCACGGAGATGCGCAACGGTCGCCGCGTGCAGAAAGAACGTAAGCTCTATCCGGGATATTTAATGGTCGAGGTGGAATACAACGACCGAATTCTCTATCTCTTTCGAGAGACTTCCGGCGTCGGCGATTTCGTGGGCGGCTCCGTGCATCGGCCGCCGCCGCCCATGTCGGATCGGGAAATCGAGCGGATGCTGCACGGACAGATCAAAGGCGCGGAGGCCAAGGCCGAGGAAGGCAAAGTCATTTACACCAAGCCGCGCTTCGGGCCGGGCGACCGCGTCAAGGTCACCGATGGCACCTTCGCCGGCATGGAAGGCGTCGTCAAGGAGTTGCACGAGGCCAAGGGCAGCGTTTCGGTCGAACTGACGATTTTCGGCCGACCCGTGCAGGTGGAATTTGAATACTGGCAAGTGGAGCAAGCATGATTTCCTAGCGCGAAGCGCAAGCAAGGCGTGAGAAATAGAAAGGTTGCAACGTGGCCAAACAGGTAACAGCACAGATCAAATTGCAGGTGCCCGGAGGGCAGGCTACACCTGCGCCGCCGGTCGGTCCCGCGCTCGGTCAGCATGGCGTGAACATCGGTCAATTCGTGTCGCAATTCAACGAGCGCTCGAAAGAGATGCGCGGCATCACCGTGCCGGTGGTGATAACCGTTTACAACGACCGCAGCTTCGAGTTCGTCATTAAGAGTCCCCCCGCGGCGATCTTGCTCAAGCAAGCAGCCGGCATCCCCGTGGAGAAGAAAAAGGGCGGCGAAGTTATCAGCGCGGAAGAAAAGGCCAAGGGCAGCGGCAAGTACAAAGGGTTTAAGGTGTCGTCGGCGCAGATCCGCGACATCGCTCAGAAGAAGCTGCCGGACCTCAACGCCCGCGACGTCGATCATGCCATGCGCATCATCGAGGGCACGGCCCGCAGTTTGGGACTGGCCATCGAAGGATAAACGAATAACATAAAAAATTCCTGTTTAGCCGCGAGCCGCAGGCGAGCGCGGCCGCGTTGGCCTGCGGCTCGCAGCTAAATGAGCGGAGATTTTTGAACAATAATCTAGACGATTATGGCCAAGAAACAAGCCGACAAACCCGACGAAGCCAAGGAAAAGCCGGCCGCGCCGGCAAGCGAGCAACCCGCTGCGGAAGCGAAGAAACCGCGTGCCTCCAAGGCCAAAGCGCCTAAGGGCGAGAAGGCCCCAGCAGCTACAGGCGAGCCTGCGCCGCCCGTGGCGCCTTCCCCTGTTGCGGCACCCGTTGCGGCAACAACAGCGGCTCCGGCGGCGCCTGTCAAGAAAAAAGGCCGGCAGCCTGGGCGTCCCCCACGCCGCGGCAAGAAGCTCCTCAACAAGCTCAAAAACGACCGGCAAAAGATCGCCAAGGCTGGCGCCCCGCCGCTCAAACAGGCCATTGCTCTCTTGAAGCAGATCAAACGGGCCAAGTTCGACGAGACCGTTGAGGTCCATATGTCGCTCGGCATCGATACGACACAGAGTGATCAGATGATCCGCGGCAGTGTGCCGTTGCCCTACGGTCTGGGCAAGGTCAAGCGCGTCGTCGTCTTCTGCCAGGGCGATAACATCGCTAAGGCCAAGGAAGCGGGCGCGGACTTCGCCGGCGGCGACGAGCTGATCGAAAAGATTCAAAAGGAAGGCTGGCTCGATTTCGATGTGGCCCTGGCCACGCAGGACATGATGGGCAAGGTCAGCCGCCTCGGTAAAATCCTCGGCCCGCGCGGCCTGATGCCGACCCCCAAGGCCGGCACTGTCCTCACTGCTGGTCAAGACGTGGCCCAGGCAGTGCGCGAGCAGAAGGCGGGCAAAGTCGAATATCGCGCCGACAAGGGCGGCAACGTCCACGCTGGCGTCGGCAAGATCAGCTTCGACGACGACAAGCTAGCTGCCAATATCACGGCCTTCGTCGAACAGGTCCGCGCCGCCAAGCCGGCCGGCGTCAAGGGACATTACGTGAAATCGATCACCATTGCAGGCACCATGACGCCGGGCATTCCCGTTACTATGTAATTTCCCAGTGAGCGAGGTCGCGTTAGCGCCCCGAGAAACGCGCTCGGGGCGCTAACGCGACCCCGCTCGCCACAGAGAATTGCGACATGAGCAAGGTCATCAAACAAATGGAAATGGAGGCGTTGCGGAGCACTTTCCAGGATGTCCGCGATGCTGTGGTGTTGAGCATCCAAGGGCTGAACTGCCAACACGAAACTGCGCTGCGAGCGGCGCTGCGGAAAAAAAATATTCGTCTCAAATGGGTCAAAAACAGCTTGACGCGGCGCGTCTTCGATGAGTTGGGCATTCGGGTCGGGGCTGATTCGCCGATTTGGGTTGGTCCAACGGCGTTCGCCTTTGGCGCCAATAGCGTCGCCGAACTAAGCCGGACCCTTGACGAGGAATTGAAAAAGTCCAAAAACGCTGCCGCGTATAAAGACAAGGTCAACATCAAAGGCGTCTTCGCCGATGGCGAAGTCATCCGCTTCGAGGAGGCGCTGACGAGACCGACGCGCGAAGAAGCTATCGCCTCGCTCATCCGTATGATACTGGGGCCAGGATCGGCGCTGGCCGGCTGCTTGACTGGCCCAATCGCGCAGGTAGCCAGCCAGATTCAGACTATCAGCGAGAAAAAAGAGGAAGAGACCCCCGCTGCCACGGCGGGATAAGCGGTTTGGTTTGAGGAAATCCCTCTAAACGTTAGGCTATTACGCAAGACGCTGCTCTGCTTCAAGCAGCACCCTGCATCTGGAAAGGACCATAGGACAATGACTGAAGGAAACGGAACCAGCTTCGCACCGGACATCATGGAGCTGGGCGACAAGATCGCGGCCTTGACCATCACCAAGGCCGTCCAATTGAGAGATTATCTCAAGGAAAAGTATAAAATAGAACCCGCTGCCGGCGGGGTGGTGATGGCGCCCGGTCCTGGTGGGGCCGCTGGAGCGCCGGCCGAAGCCAAGCCCGAAGAGAAGACGGAATTCACCGTCGTCCTCGAAGGCTTGGCCGACCCTGCCAAGAAAATCAACGTCATCAAGGTGGTCCGCGAGATCACTAACCTTGGACTCAAGGAAGCCAAGGAACTCGTGGAGGGCGCGCCCAAACCTGTGAAGGAGAACGTCTCCAAGGACGAGGCCAACACCATCAAGAAGAAACTCGAAGATGGCGGCGCCAAGGTTTCGCTGAAGTAAGGACTACGGGCGAGCGGGCGAGCGGCGGGGTTTATCCCCGCCGCAAGACGGCGGGGATAAACCCCGCCGCTCGCCTAGGGAAAAAAGTCCTTGCACTTTGCGTGCCTTTGTGGTGAAATAGAGTAGATTGTTTTCCGTATCTCGGAGTTGAGGCGTGGCGATGTTCGCTTGGCAGTGATTCGGACGCACTGCCGAGTGTGGGTTGAAACAAACGCGGAACGCAGCGTGCAACCAATCAGCCTTTCCCCTCGCCCCCGGGTGACAAAAAGCCAGGCCGGGTGCCTGGCTGCGCTCGTGCGCCGTCCGGGTATTGATCTGGGTAACGTTAGGGACCGACCCATTGGAGATCCTGTATCGAACTTCCATCGAACAGGACCGTTCGGCGCCGTCCTTGTTGGGGCGCCTCCACCAGCGACTCCTGCACCCTTGAACGATCATCTGAATACTAGCCGACGGCGCTGTGCCCAGTCGGCCCGGTGATGAACGCGACCGTTCCCCAACAGAGTTTGGGAACGAGAGTGGCTGCCGTGCCTGACAGGCTCGCGCCGATCCGTACCTGTTTGTCTTTTTTGGGAGGAGCAAAGCTACCATGCCCGTCCCCGCTGTTCGCACCCTTATGCCCGAAGAGATCCGCAATTTCGGCCGCTTCGGCGACACCGCCAAGGTGCCGCCCTTGACGGCTATCCAGACGCGCTCCTATGAGCGTTTTTTACAACTGGACGTGCCGCCGGAGAAACGCCAACCCATCGGCCTCGAAGGCGTGTTGCGCGAAATCTTCCCCATCAAAAGCTACGACAATACGCTCTCCCTGGAGTACCTCCGCTACGAACTGGGCAAGCCGCGCTACGGCCCCGATGAGTGCCGGCAACTGCGCCTGACTTATGGCCGGCCCTTCCGGGTCTGGCTGCGCCTGGTCAAAGACCAGCCGGTCGAAGAAGAAGTCTATCTTGGCGACATGCCCATCATGATCGGCGGCGGCGAGTTCATCATCAACGGCGCCGAGCGCGTCGTCGTCAGCCAACTGCACCGCTCGCCCGGCGTCGATTTCGTCGTCGAAACCGAAGCCAGCGACAAAAAACTGCACTCCTGCCGCATCATCCCGGAACGCGGCAGCTGGATCGAAATTAATGTCACCAAAAAAGACACGCTCGGCGTTCGCATCGATCAGTCCGGCAAGTTCTCGGCCATGACGTTGCTGCGCGCCATGGATCCAGCCTATTCCAGCGATGCCGACATCCTCCGCGCCTTCTATCCGACCGAGACGGTCAAAGTCAACAGCAAAGACGCCCGAACCAAGATCAAGGGCGCCATCGCCGTCGGCGACGTTATCGATCCGGAAACAGGCGAAGTTTATCTCGACAGCGGCGAAACGTTTACAGACGAAAAACTCGACATCATCTTCGCCAGCCCCGTGATGGAAGTGACCATCCTCACCAAGGTCAAAGATCCGCTCATCCTCGCCTCGCTCCGGGAAGATCCGACCAGCACCCACGAGGAAGCGCTGTTGAAAATCTACCAGCGACTGCGTCCGGGCAATCCCCCGCAGCTGGAAAAAGCGCGCGAGCTGTTTAAGGAGAAGTTCCAGGATCCCAACCGCTATCGCCTGGGCAAGGTTGGCCGCTTCCGCATCAATCGCAAGTTCGATCAAGACATCGAAGAGTCGGAAATGACGCTCCAGTCGCTGGATTACTTGAACGCCATCCGCTACATCATGAAGCTGCGGGCTGGCGAAGGCCACATCGATGACATCGACCACCTGGGCAATCGCCGCGTTCGCACCATCGACGAATTGGCCGCCGACGAACTGCGCAAAGGCTTCCTCAAACTGCGCCGCACGGTGCAAGAGCGCATGTCCATCCGCGATCAACAAGATATGACGCCGCGCTCGCTCATCAATCCCAAGTCGATCTCTGCGGCCATCGAATACTTCTTCGGTCGCGGCGAACTGAGCCAAGTCGTCGATCAGACCAACCCGTTGTCGCAATTGACGCATGAGCGGCGTCTGTCGGCGCTGGGGCCGGGCGGTCTCAACCGCAAGCGGGCCGGCTTCGACGTGCGCGATGTCCATATCTCCCACTATGGCCGTATCTGTCCGATCGAGACGCCCGAAGGCACCAACATCGGCTTGATTTCACACTTGAGCATCTATGCAGACGTGGATGAGTACGGCTTTCTCATCACTCCCTATCGCGTCGTCAAGCACCGCAAACTGACCGACGAGGTCAAGTACCTGCGGGCCGATGAGGAATCTCAGGCCTACCTGGCCCCGGCTGATGCTCCGACTGACGGCCACAAAATCACCCAGGATCGCATCACCGCCCGCTTCGGCGGCGACTTCGCCACCGTTCCCGCCGATCAGGTGCAATACATCGACATCAGCCCTAAACAGATGGTCGGCGTCTCTGCAGGGCTAATTCCGTTTTTGGAGCACGACGACGCCAACCGGGCGCTGATGGGCTCCAACATGCAGCGCCAGGCCGTGCCCTTGCTCGTCACCGAACCGCCGTTGGTGGCCACCGGCCTGGAAAAAGACGTGGCCTACAACAGCGGCATGGTGGTCAAGGCCGAGAAGAGCGGCACCGTCACCTACGTCGATGCACAACGCATCCGCATTGATGAACGCGAGTATGTTCTCCGCAAGTTCATCGGACTCAACGAGCATACTTGTCTCAATCAAAAACCGATTGTGCGCATTGGGCAAAAGGTCAAGGAAGGACAGGTCATCGCGGATGGGGCGGCCACTTGCCAAGGCGAGTTGGCCCTGGGGCGCAACGTCCTGGTCGCCTTCATGTCGTGGGATGGTTACAACTTCGAGGACGCCATCATCATCAGCGAAAAACTCGTGGAAAACGACACCTACACGTCGATCCATATCGAAGAGTTCGAGATTGAGATCCGCGAGACCAAACTGGGCAAAGAAGAGTTCACCCGCGACATCCCCAATGTCTCGCCCAAGGCCCTGGCCAATCTCGATGAGTACGGCATTGTCCGCGTCGGCACATATGTCCAGCCGGGTGACATCCTGGTCGGCAAGGTATCGCCCAAATCCAAGAGTGAGCTGACGCCCGAAGAGAAGCTGTTGCACGCCATCTTCGGCCGGGCCGGCGAGGACGTCAAAAACGACAGCCTCGAAGTGCCCTCCGGCGTTGAGGGCATTGTCATCGACACGCAGCGCTTCAGCCGGCGGGCCTCCATGTCGGAGGAAGAGAAGAAAGCCTTCGACAAAGAACTCAAAGAGGTGGAGCATCGCTTCAACAAACAGATCGTCGAGCAGTTCCGGGCCATGATTAAGGAATTGTCCGAGGTGCTGGACAAGAAGGACCTCAAGGACAACGTTACCAACAAGACGCTCGGCCAGGACCGGGACGAAAAAAGCATCGTCGAACAGGCGCGGTTATTCCGGCTGGACCATCTGGACATCCGCAGCCCTGAGCGCAAGAAGCAGTGCAGCGACATCTATCAGCGCCACAAGGAACGCCTGGATTTTCTGTTCGACGAAAAGGAACGGAAGTTGAACTCGATGAAGCGCGGCGACGAGTTGCCCAGCGGCGTGCAACAGATGGTCAAGGTATACGTGGCCACCAAACGGCAAATTTCGGTGGGCGATAAGATGGCCGGACGCCACGGCAACAAAGGGGTCATCTCCAAGATCTTGCCCGTTGAAGACATGCCGTACATGGCCGATGGCACGCCAGTGGACATCCTGCTCAACCCGCTGGGCGTTCCCAGCCGTATGAACGTCGGCCAAATTTTGGAGACGCACCTGGGCTGGGCCGCCAAGAAACTGAACTTTAAGGCCATCACGCCGGTCTTCGACGGCGCTACCGAGGAGGAAATCCGCAAGTGCCTCAAGGAGGCCGGCATTTCGGAAACCGGCAAGACCTATCTGTACGACGGCCGAACCGGCGAACGCTTCGAACAACCGGTGACGGTCGGCTACATCTACATGCTCAAGTTGCATCACCTGGTCGATGACAAGGTGCATGCTCGCGCCACCGGCCCCTACTCGCTGATTACCCAGCAGCCCTTGGGCGGTAAAGCGCGGTTCGGCGGGCAGCGCTTTGGCGAGATGGAAGTGTGGGCGCTGGAAGCCTACGGTGCCGCCTACATCTTGCAAGAACTGTTGACCGTCAAATCCGACGACGTGGAAGGACGTACCAAGATCTATGAGTCGATGGTCAAGGGCGAGAACACGCTGGAAGCTGGCACACCCGCCAGCTTCGACGTGCTTACCAACGAAATCCGCGGCTTGGCCCTGAACATGCAACTGGAAAAGAAGAGGACCTAAACCGCCAAATTGCACGACGCTTCCACAGAAGAAAAATGTGCTCTTTCTTCTTCTACGTAGGGGAGTGTGCAATGGGTGGTTCCATATTTGGGAGGGCGGACCATGAGTAATGGCGACATCAATTACGATCGTATTAATGATTATGGGGCGGTGCGCATCAGTCTGGCCAGTCCGCACGACATCCGCTCCTGGTCGTTCGGCGAAGTCAAAAAGCCGGAGACCATCAACTATCGGACGTATCGTCCGGAAAAGGACGGCTTGTTCTGCGAGCGCATCTTTGGGCCGGAGAAGGACTGGGAGTGCGCCTGCGGCAAATACCGCGGCATGAAATACAAGGGGATGATCTGCGACCGCTGCGGCGTTAAGGTCACGCACAGCCGGGTCCGCCGCAAACGCATGGGGCACATCGAATTGGCCGCCCCCGTCGTCCACATCTGGTTCTTCAAGGCCATGCCGTCGCGGCTGGGCACGCTCCTGGACATGAAGACGACCAGTCTGGAAAAGATCATCTATTTCCAGGATTACGTCGTCATTGATCCGGGCGACACGCCCTTGAAGAAACACCAGCTATTGACCGAGGAAGATTACCGCAAGGCCCGGGAAAACTACGGCGACGCCTTTGAAGCCGACATGGGCGCCGAGGCCATCAAAAAGATGCTGGAGAACCTCAACCTCGTCGAATTGGCCGCTGAGCTGCGCGAAAAACTCGATGAGGAGAACCGAAAGGACAAACCCTCCAAGCAAAAACAGCGCGACCTGGTCAAGCGCCTAAAGGTGGTCGAAGCCTTGCGCGATTCGGGCTTGGGCGGTCCCCAGAACAAGCCAGAGTGGATGGTGCTGGAATGCATTCCGGTCATCCCGCCTGACCTGCGGCCGCTGGTGCTCTTGGACAGCGGCAACTTCGCCACCAGCGATTTGAACGACCTTTATCGTCGTATTATTAACCGCAACAACCGCCTCAAAAAACTGGTGGACCTCAACGCCCCAGAAGTCATCATCCGCAATGAGAAGCGGATGCTCCAGCAATCGGTTGACGCCCTGTTCGACAACAACCGCTGCAAGCGCCCGGTGCTAGGCTCGAGCAATCGGCCGCTGAAATCGCTGACCGACATGATTAAGGGCAAGCAGGGCCGCTTCCGCGAGAACCTGCTGGGCAAGCGCGTCGATTATTCGGCCCGCTCTGTCATCGTCGTTGGACCGGACCTGAAGCTACACCAGTGCGGCCTGCCCAAAAAGATCGCCCTGGAGTTGTTCCAGCCGTTCATCATCCGTCGCTTGAAGGAACTGGGCCACGCCGACACCATTAAGTCGGCCAAAAAGATGCTCGAACGCAAGGAAGAGCAGGTCTGGGACATCCTCGAAGAGGTCATCAAGAACCATCCGGTCCTGCTCAACCGGGCGCCGACCTTGCACCGCATGGGCATCCAGGCTTTCGAACCGGTGTTGATTGAAGGCAACGCCATCCGCATCCATCCGTTGGTGTGCAAAGGCTTCAACGCCGACTTCGACGGCGATCAGATGGCCGTCCATCTGCCGCTCTCCATCGAGGCGCAGGTAGAGGCGACCATCCTGATGATGTCCACCAACAACATCTTCAGCCCAGCCAACGGCCAGCCGATTATCAGCCCGTCGCAAGACATCGTCATGGGCTGCTACTACCTGACGGCGACGCGCGGCGAGTTGGGCGAGTCCGGTGAAGCCGGCGAGGGCAAGATCTTCTCTAGCGTCAAGGAGGTCTTCGCCGCTTATTCCCAGAAGAAGCTCGGCGTCCACGCCCGCATCTATGTCCGCTTGCCCATTGACAAGAAGGTCATCAGTGAGATCAAAGTGGACAAGGGCCAAACGCGCGTCGATGAGGTTCCGCGCAAATCGAGCGGCCTGGTCCTTACTACCGTCGGACGGGTCTTGTTCAACGACATTCTCAATCCGAAAATGGCGTTTTACGACCTGTCGTTGTCGAGCAAACACCTGGCTCGCATCATCGCCGACTGTTATCAGCTACTCGGCCGCCGCGAAACCATCGACCTGCTCGACCGCATGAAGGAATTGGGCTTCCGCGAATCGACGCGCTCCGGTCTGTCGTTCGCCACCGACGACCTGAAGACGCCGGCTAACAAAGAGAAAGTGTTGGCCGAGACGGAGAAGAAGGTCGAATACTTCCGTAAACAGTACGATCGCGGCAACATCACCGAAGTCGAGCGCTACAATAACGTCATCGACTTGTGGACGCATGCCCGCGACCTTATCACCGATCAGATGATGGAGGATCTGCGGAATGATCGTCGCAAAGACGAGAGTGGTCAGCTGCGTCCGTACCTCAATCCGATTTACCTAATGGCCATCTCCGGCGCCCGCGGCGGCACCGAACAAATTCGCCAGTTGGCCGGCATGCGCGGCCTGATGGCCAAGCCCAACGGCACCATCATCGAGACGCCCATCAAGGCCAACTTCCGCGAGGGCCTCAGCGTCTTGGAGTATTTCAGCTCGACGCACGGCGCACGCAAAGGCTTGGCCGACACCGCCCTCAAAACCGCTGATTCCGGCTATCTGACGCGCAAGCTGGCCGACGTGGCCCAGAACGTCGTCGTTACCATGCATGATTGCGGCACCACCCAAGGCGTCAGCAAGGGCGTGGTCTACAAAGGCGAGCAGATCGAACGGCCGTTGTCCGAGACCATCCGCGGCCGCGTCAGCCGCAATCCCATCAAGGATCCGGTGACCGGCCAAATGATCGTCGATGAGAACGAGATGATCTCCTGGGAGGCGGCGCGCAAGATCGAGTCGATGGGCATCGACAAGATCATCGTGCGCTCGCCCATGACTTGCCAAGCGCCGCTGGGCGTGTGCCGACTGTGCTACGGTATGGACCTGGCTACCGGAGCCTTGGTCGAAGAAGGCATGGCCGTGGGCATCATCGCCGCTCAGTCGATCGGTGAGCCGGGCACGCAGCTGACCATGCGAACCTTCCACATCGGCGGCGTCGTCAAGCGTGAAATGGGCGAATCGGAGGCCAAGGCCAAGAAGGCTGGCATCGTCCGTTACGAGCGCATCACGGATGTTCTGAACGATAAGGGCGAGCGCATTGCCTTGTGCCGCAACGGTGAGATCCGAATCGTCGATCCAAAAACCGCCGGCGCCAAGGACGAGAAGGTGCTGGAAAGCTACGCCGTCCCCAACGGCGCCGTGCTACTGGTCGAGAACGGCCAGATGGTGCAAGAGCGGCAAGTGTTGTGCAAGTGGGATCCGCACATCACGCCGATCGTCGCCGAATTCTCCGGCCGCATCCGCTTCGACGAAATCGTCGAAGATCAGACGCTGAAAAAGGAGCGTGACGAGGCCACCGGCGCCGAACGCTGGGTAATCCTTGAGCACAAAGGCGATCTGCATCCGCAGATCATCATCGAGGATGAACGGGGCCAAATCCTGGCCACGTACTACATGCCGGAGAAAGCGTATCTGGAAGTGCGCGAAGGCATGAAAGTGTCGGCGGGCACGCTGTTGGCCAAGACGCCGCGCGAAGTGTCCGGCACCCAGGACATCACCGGTGGTCTGCCGCGCGTCACGGAAATCTTCGAGGCGCGGACGCCGCGCGACCCGGCCAAAATGGCCGAGGTGGCCGGCATCGTTCGCCTTGGTGAAAAGAAACGCGGCAAGCGGCTCATCTACATTCAGCCGGTGGATGAAAACGGCAAGCCCGTCGGCGAAGAGCGCGAGCATCAGGTACCGCCCGGCAAGCACCTGGCCGTCCACACCGGCGACCGCGTCAAAGAAGGCCAACGCCTGGTGTTCGGTCCTCTGGTGCCGCACGAAATCCTCAAGATCTCGGGCATCGAGGAGTTGCAGCGCTATCTGGTGACAGAAGTGCAGTCGGTCTACCGCAGCCAGCGCGTGGACATCGACGATAAGCACATTGAAATCATCGTGGCCCAGATGTTGCGCAAGGTCAAGGTCGAGACCATGGGCGACACTGGTCTGTTGCCCGGTTCGATTATCGACAAGTTCGCCTTCCGCGCCGTCAACGATCGCCTCAAGGAGTGTGTCAAGATTAAGGATCCGGGCGATTCCAAGTTCGTGGCCGGCAAGATCGTCAGTAAGGAAGCGTTCGAGGAAGAGCGGGCGCGGTTGGAGGCAGAAGGCAAGGAGCCGCCGACCTACACCACGCCGGTACCGGCGACGTGCAGCACGCAGTTATTGGGCATTACCAAGGCGGCCGTGCAATCGGACAGCTTCATCTCGGCGGCGTCGTTCCAAGAGACGACCAAGGTACTGACCGAAGCTGCGCTGGCCGGCAAGGTCGATTACTTGGTGGGCTTGAAGGAAAACGTTATCCTGGGCCACCTGGTTCCCGCCGGCACCGGCTTCCGCACATACCAGGAGGCCGAGGTGCGTCTGCGAGCGCCGGCACTACAGGCCGCCCCCGGCGAAGAAGCTGCTGAGGAAGCCGCCGATCAGCCGGAAATCGTCGGCGCGGCCGAGTAAAAGTAAAATGGCCTGGATGGCGGCGACGCCCTGTCGCCGCCATCCGCTATTCCTCGACTGTCAGCGAGGCGCAGATGGCCCGCAAGACCGGCTCATATTGCTCCAACTCCAGATCGTTGCACTGGCACAAGAGTAGCAAAACGCCCTCCGGGCCGTAGATACTGCGCGTCCAGCAGGTATTGGTCAAGTCAAGGCTGAAGAATTGCATATCGTAGCCGATGGCCATTTGCCCAGCGAGCGTATCGATTTTCGGCTGCGCTTCCAAGGTGGGGTATTCGGCCTTGAGCGCATCCAAGGCGGCGGCGACCATTTCCTCGGTGGTCGCATCGCTCGGCTCGCAGGTCAATGTCAGGAAGGCCGTGCCGGGACTTTGCAGCAGCACCGTCCAGCCGTCGGTACTCTCCTCGCGGTCGAGCTGCCAATCGTCGGGATAATCAAAGGAAACACCGTCGGCTTGATAGTGCTGCGTCATGGTTTTGTACTCCGGTTGGCTGAGCGAGGCAGAAGGGTATGTACGACCATGCCTTCGTCCCGTTCGTTGGCGGCGTAGATGCGCAAGATCAAGCGTGGCCACGGCAGTTTCGTCGGCACATCGAGCTGCGCCTGAAAGCGACCATCTTGTTCTGTGCTTTCGCTTGCTGCCAGGATGAAGTGATTGGCCCGTTCGTGATTGGAAAGCAGCACCTGGGCGTATGCTCTTGCCGTGGCCGGAGGGACTGCCTCCAAATCGTCCGGGACGCTGCTCACCGGGCGTTCCAGCGTCAGCCACGCCCGAGCGCCGGCCAAGCGCTTGGGAAGTTTCCCGCGTACGGTCAATTTTTGACCGGGCACGACCGAGTTGTCCGTGTTGATCTGGATATCCTCGCGCATCGGCGGTAGGTGCAATGCGGGATCGCCCAGCAGCAAGAACATTTCTAAGTGCTCCTGGCGCTGCGTCGCTTGCGGGATCGTTTTGTTCCCATCCACAGCGTCAAGCAAGCGGAACGTGACCGGATCGATGCCGCCATGAGCGATGCCGTTCTTGAGGGCCAGCCAACTGTCGCCGAGCCGTTGCGGCGGCGTCTGAGCAAATGTGGACTCGAACAGGCCGTCTGCGGCCAATTGGACCATAGCGGCAAAGCAGATGCCGTGCGAACCGATGACGGCCACAGGACCATTGGCATTGCGCATCGCCGCCAGGCCGTAACCCTCGCCGTCGTCACCCTTGAGTTGGCAGCCATTGCAGCCGAACGTGATCAATACGCCCTTGCCTTGCTTGATGCGCAGCTGCGCCCAATCGTCGCGGTTGAGATAACGCGCGCGGCCGCCGTACAATCCTTCGGCGTTGGAATGGCCCAGGTACAGAGTGAACGCCTCTCCGTCTTGGACGTACTGCAAGGCGCGTTGGTGCAAACAATCCTCGGGCAAGCAGAAGCGCGATTGCGGATTACTGTAAATGGCGCGCCCCGTCCAGATGGGTGATAGCCGGGCGAAACGGGCCAGGGCCAGGCTTTCGACCAGGCGATCGACCAACGGGTTGTACGCGGGAATGCCGGCCAGGATAGTCAGGCGCCGTCGCCACCCGCCTCTTTCCCCCCCTACTTCGGGGGGAGAGAAGGGCGGAGTGCATTCGTATTCGAGCGTCTTGGCGACCATGCCGCGGACTTCGTCTTCGGTTCGCGCCGGGAAGCGGCCCACAGCCACAGCCGGCAAACGATCCTCATCGAGACAGCCGTAGCCGTTATCGCTGGGCTGCCCCTTCATGCGGCCGATGGTGCCGGTCAGAGCTGGCAACACTTTGTTCGCTGGCTCATCCACCTGCCCGGCCCAGAGAGCGCCGACGAGCAAGACATACGAGGGCCCCCTATGAGCGCGGCAAAGCTTATTGATATGCTCACGCAGTTTAAACCCTCGGCCGCTACAGATATCGTCGCGGTCGAGAATGTCAGTGGTCTGCACCACGACTACGCGCAACCCCTGGCTTTTGCGTTGTTGGCACAGCGGCTCGATAGCTTGACGAAAGGCAGGAGCGGTCACGGCGATCCACTGCGCCTCGGAGGCGCCATACCCGGCCCCGGCAGCAAACAACAAACCCGCCAAGGCGCATCTAAAAAAGGGCATTTGTCCGTCTCCTTGAGAAGGCCCCAACATCGATCATGGTATCGTGATGGCTGCGCCGGCCCAAGTCCAACAACGCCAACGAGGCCACGTCTGCGCCCCAAGGAGAAAGCGCGCATGGGGCAGAACGCGGTTCACCTGTTGCGCCGGGTCGAGGATGGTCATCTTGTCCTCCCAGATTTCCGGGGGGCCGTTCTCCTGGCGGCCGTCCGTCCACCAGGCCCGCAACTTGGCCTCGCCGGCTTTCTTGGCTTCCACCTCGATCGTGTAGGCCTTTTCTTCTCCCCCATCAAGCACCTTCACAGGGTCGAAAAAGACTTTTTGTCCCCGCTGTTGTCCGGTGGACTCGCCGCGTACAGCGATTATGCTCATCTCGTTGGGCACTTCCACGAGGACGCTGGGATGAAGGACGTTGTCCTTACCTGGATTGAATAAACGGATCGTATAAATCGCTTTTTGTCCTACGACCAGCCAATCCGTGTTCTTGTCGATCTCCAGGACAGGAACACGGGCGGATTCAATACGTGTCTCCTCAGAGCGCGCCTTGGCTTCTATGTTCCCGTCGGCGCGCTCCGCCGGAGAATAAGAGGCCTGGACCTGGACCGCGTTCCGGTATCGTCCTGGTGTGGGCATGCGAAGGACCACAAGCAGAGAGCGCAACTCGCCCGGTTTCAAGTTGCCCAGTGACCAGCGTGCGAAACCGCCCTCGCGCCGTCCGCCGCTGCTGGCGCTGACGAATGCGACACCGCCCGGCGGCAGTTCGTCGGACACTTGCACGTTGGTCAACGGGACCGAGCCGACATTGCCCACCGTGATATGGTAAGGGACAGGACGGTTGACCAGGCGGCGCTGAGGAGCGCTGATACTGATTTTCAGCTTCGCTTCGCCGACCGTCACTCCGGCGCTGTCCGCCGCACTCACGCCGCCCGCCGCCGTCACTTTGACGTTGTTGCGGAACGTCCCGGTCTGCTTGGAAATTGCCTGATATTCAATGCGACGGATTTGATAAGGAGGAACGTCGCCGAGCTTCCAGGTCAACGGCTTATCCGCATGAGGTTCCGGTTTGCCGCTGACGAACTCCAGAGCGACAGGCAACTCATCGGTCACAACCACGTTGCGAAGAGGCGCGGCCCCTGTATTGGCAACCTCGATCTGAAAAGAAACCGCTTCGTAACGGATCGCCAAGGGAGGAGCCGTTGTCTTGACGCGCACGCCCGGCTTGGCGATGCGGGTAGTGACTTTTTGGCCGTACTCAAACTGCACGTAGGCACGGTTCTGAACGTCTTCGTTCCCCTTGGGCTTGATGGCCAGCACAATTACCTTTTGCTCGCCTGGTTTCACCGTGCCCAAATCCCAGAGCAAATCGGTGTCGCCGTCCTTGGTTTTCTTTTGTTCCGTGGCTTTGGGTTCCGCACGAATATTCTTATCCACACCGCGCGGTAAACGATCACGCACCAGCACATGATGAGCAGGGGCGGACGAGACATTCTCAACCGTGAGCCGATATTCTATCTCCCTGTCCGGGCTTACCTGCGCCGGTGCTCGGACATGCAGCTGGACCACTGGCGTCGGCGGGGCCAACCGGTTCGCTCCTCCTATCATCTCTCCCCATTCTGAAGAAGGACCAACAGGAGCTAATGCCGGCGCAAATGGGGCTGCCTGTTCCGGCGGCAAGGGAGTAGGAGGGGGAGGCATAAAAGGTGGACGGGGCGAATGGGGAGGCTGGGGAGACTGGGGCGGCTCAATCAGCGGCGGCTCGCTGTATTCCGCCATCTCGCCCGGAACCATCTGGGCCCAGCTGAAGGCCACAGCCAAGGCCACGATCCAACCTGTCACCACCCATCCACGCATTCCACGCACCAGTCGTAACCACACCTTCATGGCGCTTCTCCCGTTTTCCAAGCGGTTAGGTAATTAGGAGCTATCCACCGTCCCTCCCCATCTACCTAACCCCTTACCTAGCGGTGGCCCATTGTCGCTTTTTCTGCATTTTTTGTCTGCACAAGTTCTGCGCCTCCTCAGAGTGCTTTGACAACCCTGCTCGTCGGTTCCCTCCAGCCCGCGCAAACGGATTATTTTCTCCTTTGTCCTACGTAAAAATCTCGACGCTCCCATTGTGGAAACCGTGCAGCGCTGCTACAACCGGAAGTAAGTCCTCCACAATCTTTGCCAATCTTCGGAGAGGCTTTGCCATGCATGCTCCTCATCACAACACCGATCCCCATCTGGCCGGCGACGCTCTCGACGAGAAGGAACTGGCATTCGGTCCCCTGGCCATTGTGGGCGGTTGTGGTCATGTAGGGCTGCCGCTGGCGCTGGCCTTTGCCGCCCAAGGGCATTCTGTGGATCTGCTCGATACCTCACGGGAGCGCGTGGCCCTGGTCAACAGTGGCCGTATGCCCTTCCATGAAGACGACGCCGAGCCGCTGTTGGCCCAGTCCATCCGCACCGGCCGCATCAAGGCTACGACCGATCCGGCCGTCCTGGAAGATGCCGCCGCCATCATCGTCACGATCGGCACGCCCGTCGATGAGTATCTCGATCCCGCTGTCCGCGCATTCGATCATGCTCTGACACAGCTCCTCTGCCAAGTCCGGCCCGGCCAATTGCTCGTTCTGCGCAGCACGGTCTTTCCGGGCATGACGGATCGCTTGGCCCGGCAGCTAGAACAGATGGGCCGCAGCGACGTGGACCTGGCCTACTGCCCCGAACGCATTGTGCAGGGCAAATCGCTGCTCGAATTGAAGCACTTGCCGCAGCTGGTCGCCGGGGCCTCGCCGCGGGCCGCTCGTCGTGCGGCGGCACTGTTCCGCATCATCTGTCCCAAGGTGTTGTTCTTACGGCCCATCGAGGCCGAATTGGCCAAGCTGTTTTGCAATGCCTGGCGCTACATCAATTTTGCCATTGCCAATCAGTTCTACGTCATGGCCCAGCATTTTGAGGCCGATTTTCACGCTATTTACCATGCTCTGCGCGAGGACTATCCCCGTATGCAATCGTTGGCACGGCCCGGCTTTGCCGCCGGGCCGTGCTTGCTCAAAGACACTATGCAGTTGGGCGCGTTCAATCACGGCTCGTTCGTCCTCGGCCAGGCAGCCATGATGATTAATGAAGGCCTGCCCTATCTCGTGGTGCAGGACGTCAAGCGCCGCTATCCCTTGGCAGAGATGACCGTCGGCATTCTGGGCATGGCCTTCAAACCGGACAGCGACGATCCACGTTCGTCGCTATCGTACAAGTTGCGCAAAATCCTGTTGCTCGAATGCAGACACGTCCTCTGCACCGATCCTTACGTCTCCGATCCGGAGCTGACCCCCTTGGCAGAGGTGCTCGATCGCGCCGACTTACTCATCGTCGGTACGCCGCATACTTGCTATCGTGACCTGCAATGCCGGCAGCCGATCATCGACATTACGGGTATTGTCAAAGGGACGAGCGGGGTAGCGTCAGCGCCCCGAGAAGCCGGGGCGAGCGAGGAGGCATCAGCGCCCCGAGAAGCACCTTCGGGGTGCTAACGAGACCTCGCTCATCGGGGAGAAGGGCATGAAAATATTCGTTACCGGCGCGGCCGGTTTCATCGGCGGTTATCTGGTCGAAGAACTGTTGCAAGCCGGTCACGAAGTGATCGGCCTCGATAATTTCTCCAAATATGGACCTCTCAAGCAGGGATTTTTAGGGCATCCTGCCTACCGTTTTGTCCAAGGCGATGCCAAGGACGTCGCTCTGCTGAAATCGTTGCTGGTTGGAGTAGATCAGGTCGTCGCCGGCGCGGCCCGGATCGGCGGTATCAGCTATTTTCATGAATTTGCTTACGATTTATTGGCGGAGAACGAACGTCTGACCGCCGCCGTCTTTGATGCGGCCATCGACGCTTTTCAGCGGGGCACGCTACAAAAAATCAACGTCATCAGTTCGTCGATGGTGTTTGAGAATGCGACGGTTTGGCCGACGCCGGAAGGTGAACAGCGCCGTTGTCCGCCGCCGACCTCGACCTACGGCTTTCAGAAATTGGCCACGGAATACTACGCCCAAGGCGCCTGGGAGCAGTATCGCTTGCCGTTCACCATCATCCGTCCCTTCAACTGCGTCGGCATCGGCGAACGGCGGGCGCTGTGCGAAAAGGAAGTCCTCAGCGGCAATATTCGATTGGCCATGAGCCATGTCGTGCCTGATCTGATCCAGAAAGTGCTCAAGGGGCAAGATCCCCTGCACATTCTCGGCGACGGCCGACAAGTGCGGCACTACACCTACGGCGCCGATCTTGCGCGCGGCATCCGCCTATGCATCGAGCGGCCCGAAGCGATCAACGAGGACTTCAATCTCAGCACCGCCGAATCCACGACGGTGCTACAACTGGCCCAGATGATCTGGAAAAAAATTCGCCCCGGCACTCCTTTTCGCTATATCAGCGATCCGCCTTATGCTTACGATGTGCAGAAGCGCATACCCAGTGTCGAAAAAGCGGAACGCCTGCTGGGCTTCCGCGCTACCACGCCCTTGAGCGACATCCTCGACATTGTTATTCCCTGGGTCCGCCAGCAAGTGGAGTACGGCAACATCTGACCCATGATCTCCCTCGTCGTGCCAGTCTACAACGAAGCGGACAACATCCAGGCGTTTGTGCGCGAGGTGGAAAGCGCCGTAAATGAACCGCATGAGATACTCATAGTCTACGATTTTCCCGAAGATAACACCTTGCCGGCTCTCGCCGCGCTGACGCCGCCGTGCCCCAGTGTACGGCTGGTGCATAACACGCTGGGCCGTGGCGTGCTCAACGCGCTCAAGGCCGGCTTCCAGGCCAGCAAAGGGGATGTCGTCCTTGTCATGATGGCCGATCGTTCCGACGATCCTCAGACAGTGATGCCGATGGCGCGCTTGGTCCGGGAAGGAGCAGATGTGGTGGCCGGTTCGCGCTACATGCGCGGCGGCCGTCAAGAAGGAGGACCGCTGCTCAAGCGAACACTGTCGCGTCTGGCCGGCCTGTCGTTGCACTATCTCGCTGGTCTGCCCATCCACGATGCCACGAACAATTTCCGCGCCTACAGCCGCCGCGTGATTGAGCAGGTCCCCATCGAAAGCCAAGCGAGTTTCGCCGTGGCGCTGGAGTTGACGCTGAAGGCGCATTGGCGTGGCTGGCGCGTGGCTGAGGTGCCGACCGTATGGCGCGACCGCACCGCCGGGCAATCACGCTTCCGCTTATGGGCGTGGCTGCCGCATTATTTGCACTGGTACCTGCGGGCGCTGGAGTGTGCGTGGTTTGGTATCACTAAAATCTGAGGACGTTAGACGAATCAAGTTACGGCTTAACGCGATTGTGTGAACCAGGTAGAATGGTGATAAAAGGCATCGTACTTGTGGAGGAAAAAGGATGACGCTGCAACTCGACTTGTCCCCGGAATTGCACGAGCGCTTGCGTCAAGAAGCCGAACGCCGCGGGCAGGCGGTTGAAGAAGTGGTGTTGCGCTTGCTCGATGAGCACTTGCCGCCGCCGCTGGACGCCCGCCGGGCAGCCGCTATCGCTCTGCTGCACCAATGGATGGAAGAAGACGCAACCCTTTCTCCGGAAGAATCCGAAAAGGCTGAAGAGCTTTTTCGCAACCTTGACGCCGACCGCACTTCGAATCGACCGCTCTTTCCGCCGGAATTGAAGGGAATCTCCTGGTGAAACCTGTCGTATTGCTAGACTCCGGGCCGCTCGGATTACTGTGCCATACGCGTCGATCTGTAGTGACGACTGCTTGCGAGCAATGGTTGGCCGCACTCTTATCAACGGGGCGGCGCGTCCTTGTTCCCGAGATCGTCGATTACGAATTGCGCCGAGAGTTGCTGAGGATACACCGGCAAGCCGCTCTCTCTCGACTCGACGCACTGGCGCAAGCCGCTGAGTATTTGCCACTTACGACCCTTGCCATGCGCCGCGCTGCGGAATTATGGGCGCAGGCTCGCCAGCAAGGACAACCCACTGCCAGCGACAATACCATCGACGCCGACATGATCCTTGCCGGCCAAGCATTAACGCTAGGCACGCCGGATGTCGTCATCGCTACTACAAATATCGGCCATCTGTCGCTCTTCGTTCCTGCGGAACTCTGGCAGGCCATCACTCCTTGAGCCGCGTTTCTTGCGGTGTTCTTCAGTGAAAAAATGGGGTGCTCAATCGTTTGGGTTATGCAGTTTCAGCCAGCGGGCGCGGCGTACCCAGTAGAAGCGCACCGGCAGGAACACATCGACTACCTCATCAGCGATAAGCAATCCGCCCATGACTGGCAGGGCCATCGCGGAGATGATCTCGCCGCCGACGCCGGTGGAAAACAACATCGGGGCCAGCGCCACGATAGCAACGCCTTCGGTCAAAAGCTTGGGCCGCAAGCGATGCACCGCGCCCTCGATCACGGCTTGCCGTAGTTCCTCCAGCGATTCGATCTTTTCCAGACCGCCACGCTTGTCGATGGCTTCGCGCAGGTAAACCAGCATGATGATGCCGGTTTCGGTGGCCATGCCGAAAGCAGCGATGTAGCCGACCCAGATAGCCAGAGTGAACGGCTCTGGCGGACTGGACCAGCCGTGCGTGATCTTGGGGAAAAGGAACTGGAAGAAGACGCCGCCGGCCAAGGCTTCCGGCACCGCCAGCATCATCAGGCAGGCGTCAAGAAAGTCCTTGTAGGTCAGATAGAGGATGACGAAGATCAGCACCAGCACGGCCGGCAGAATGATACGCAGCGTCTTGGCCGCTCGCATCTGATGCTCGAACTCGCCGGACCATTCCAAGTGTACCCCCTCCGGCAGCCGGACTTTCTCAGCCACGACACGCTGGGCCTCTTCGACGAAGCCGACTACATCGCGGTCGCCGCGGACATTGAGGGTGACATAGTTGCGCAGCCGGCCATTCTCGCTCTTAATCATGGCTGGCCCTTCGACGATCCGCACGTCGGCTACTTGCGCCAGAGGAATTTGCAGCGCTGTTCGGCCATCGGCCGTATGCCAGGGGGCCGCTTCGTGCGCCTCTTCGGTGCTACTGGCCGGCCCCGTCATGTCCGCGCGGCGATCAGCCGATGGGCGATCCGATTCACCCGTGTTGCTGCGCGTCACCAAGAGCCGCTTGATCGCCTGCTCGTCTTCGCGGAAATCACGGGCATAGCGGATGCGCACCGGGAAGCGATCGCGGCCTTCGACCGTCTGTGTGATGACCTTGCCGCCCAAGGCCACCTCGATAGTGTCCTGAATGTCGCCGACGCGGACGCCGTAGCGCGCCGCCTTGACGCGGTCGATTGTGATCTCCAAATAGCCCTTGCCCATGAACGGCTCGGCGATCACGTCCATGGCGCCGGGGATCGGTTTCAGCGCCTGCTCGACCTGCTTACATACCTCGTTGATCGTGTCCAGGTCGGGGCCGAAAACCTTGATGCCGATCTGAGTCCGGACGCCGGTGGACAGCATGTCCACGCGGTTCTGAATGGGCATGGTCCAGATGTTGCTCCAACCCGGCATTTGCACCACCTGATCGATCTCTTGCAGCAAATCGCCTTTCGGCCCGCCCTTGCGCTGCCAGAGGACCAGCCTTTTGGCGAACGGCTTCTCCAGTTCTTCCCGCAGAGCAACGAATGGTTCCAGGACTTTCTTGTCGTAATCGTTGCCGTTGCGTGCTTTCGTTACTTCCTCGACGAAACGGCCGTAGGCCGCGCCGTGAACCGCATTGTGGAGCAGATGACGCCTCGCCTGGGCAGCACGGCCCAGCTCTTCCAGCGCCGCCCAGGTAAACGCTTCCACGCCGCGATCAAACAATTCCCAATTGATGCGTTTGTGGATACGCTCGATCCATAATTGACGGCGGCGTTTCTCCAGCGCCTTGAGGACTTCACCAGCGAAAGTCTTGCGCTCGGTCCCCAAGGTTTCCATCACAACATCGAACACCTTGCTGGGCAAGAACTGGCGCAACTCGAGGGCGTCCGCCGGCGCCACCGTTAAGATCTGACGCTCTGCCAAGCGCTGCGTTACTGCCTGCGTAACTTTAGTTACGTCTTCCAGGGCCAGGTCCTTCGAGAGCCAATTCCCATAAAGTGGGGCCAATTGCTTGACCAATTCAGCCGTCTCGGTCTGTTCTTCTACGCCGTCCGGCCAACGAAGGAGACCGGCAGCGCGGAAGCGGCGCAGCGTGTCCTCGACGGCGTAGCGCGTCAGCAAGGGGCCTAGTTCCATTTCAAACTCGCGGTAACGTTGCAAAGCCAGCTCGCGCATCGTTTCATCGAACTGCATCAGGGCCGCCATCGTGGCGTCGTTAATGAGGGTGTCGCGCTCGTCGGCGTCGGCCCGGTGGACGTAGCCGCGTTCCTCCAGAGCGCCCAAGAGGAAGCGGACCTGGCGGGCGGCGTCGTTGAACGCGAGAACGCGGCGCGGCCACAGTTCCTTTGGCCGAAAGTTGACGAACGACTCGACCATCTCCAGCGGGGCCGGATCGGTCGGCGTGTCCGCTCGGCCCGCCTTGTTGACCACTGACTCGACTTCGGGAAATTGCCGCAACAGCGCATCACGGACCTTGAGATCGTCAACGGCCTCCGTCACACTGGCCCGCGGCACCGTGACCGGCATGTCCATGATGGTCTGCTCGTTGAGGGGCGGCATGAATTCGACGCCGATCTTGGGAAAGTGGTAGGCTGGCAGGCTGATCGCCACCAGCGTGACGAAGCTCACCAGCTGCCAGTGCCAGCCGCGGATGAAGATCACGGTCAAGAACGTCACCAGGGCCACAGTGGCGAAGAAGCAGACCTCCCAATCATGATGCGCCGCCCCTTTGCCGAGCACGGCTTGCAAGGGGAACATGCCGGCGGCGAGGATCAACAACACGGCGAACATCCACATGACGAGGTTGCGGCGCGGCAGCGCCCAGGTCAAAAGCGGCTTGTAGATATGGATGAAGCTGCGGACAATCCAGTTCTCTTCCTCGCCGCGGATGCGGCCTTTGAGGAAGGTCGGAATCAGGGCCGGCACCACGGTTACGGAGATCAGGGCCACGCCGACCATCGCCAAGCTTTTGGTGAAGGCCATCGGGTGGAAATACTTGCCCTCGCGGCCACTCATAGCAAATACGGGGATAAAAGAGATCAAAATAATCATAACCGAGAAGAAGATGGGCCGACCCACCGTGCGACAGGCACGGGCGACGATCTCGGTGGTGTTGCCCTTCACCGGCTTGTCGCCGAAATGTTCCTTTAAATGATGGGTGGCGTTCTCGACCATGACGATGGCCTGATCGACCAGGATGCCAATGGAGATGGTGATGCCGGCCAACGACATGATGTTGGCCTGCACGTCGATGATGTGCAACACGCGCAGCAGCCACATCATCAGGAAGGAGAACAGCACCGACAACGGCAGCGTGACGCAGATGACGAAGACGCTGCGCACGTGCATCAGGATAAGCAGGATAGCCAGGCTGGCGATGAGCATCTCATGCCCCATCACTTCGGTGATGTTGTCGATGGCCCCGTGGATTAGGCGGGTGCGGTCGTAGGCAGGGACGATGTGGACGCCGGGCGGCAGGGCAGCTTGCAGTTGCTGAATCTTCTGCTTGATGCGGTTGGTGACGGCCAACGGGTTCTCGCCATAGCGCATGAGGACGGCGGCGCCGACTACTTCGTTGCCTCCTTTGACGAAAACGCTGCGGCGGAACTGCGTCCCCACCTGCACGCGGGCCACATTCTTGACGTAGATGGGCGTGCCGTCGCGCGCTCGAATGACCGTGTCCTCGATGTCCCGGCAAACCTGTTTCTCGATGTCTCGGCTTGTTCCGGCTTCCTCCCGGAGCGTACCGAGCCAGCCGACGCCGCGGATGAGGTACTCGGCATTGTTCTTCTGCACGACGCGGCCCCCGACGGCGGAATTGCTGCGCGCTACTGCCTCGTACAATTCGCCGAGCGTGACATTGTAGGCACGCAGGGTGTTGGGATCGACATCGATCTGATATTCCAGCGGCGTTCCGCCGACGGTAGCCACCTCGGCCACGCCGGGCACGGAGTTGATCTCTGGGCCGATGTAGTATTTCTGCAAGGCCCAGCGACGTTCCGGTCCCAGCTCGCCGCCTTCGACCGTGTACCAGAAGATTTGGCCCACCGCCGTGGTGTCGGCGGCCAGGTACGGCACCACGCCGTCGGGCAAGAACGTCTTGGCCAGTGTCAGCCGTTCCAATACGCGCTGGCGGGCGAAATAGAAATCGATGTCGTCCTCGAAGATCAGTGTAATCATCGAGAAGTTGAATTCTGATGAGGAGCGCACCATCTTGACGCCGGCCAAACCCTGCAATTTAAGAGAAAGAGGATAGGTTATCTGATCTTCGATCTCGCGCGGACTGCGTCCCGGCCAGTCCGTGAAGACGATGACTTGGTTCTCCGACAAATCGGGCACGGCGTCTATTGGCGTGTGCAGCACGGCGTAGACGGCGAATAGCGCCAGCGCCGCCGTTACAAACAACACCAGGAAGCGGTTGCGGATCGAATACTCGATAAGTCTTTCGATCATGGTTCCCTCCTTTCCTGCCCGCTGCGCCGGCAAAGAGCATTCAGGCCAGTGCAGCAAGCAGGTTCAGGCGGGGGCGGACAGGCGAACCCTACCCGAAGCCTCAGCGCGACCCGATGGCTTCGATGTTGAGCCGACTGCCGCCCCCATCGTTTTAGCGACGCTCGACGTTGCCTCTTGCAGTTACTCTGTTTTTTGGGCCCTGGCTTTGAGTTCCTTCACCTTGGCAAGCGTGCGGTCCTTGTGAGCCAGCGCCTCGTCTTTACAGCCTTCGCAACAGAGGAACACTTTTTGGCCGTCGATCTCGATACAGGCCGGCGGGCCCATTTTGCCGAGTAGATTGCCCGTCTCGATGGGACAGTATCTCTGCTCCTGGGCCAAGCGGCGGTCCTCTGTGCTGAGCTTGGCAAGATTGGCCCGCACTTTGGCCGGCAAAGGATACTCGTGCTGATGCCGGAGGCTGGCTGTGCTGCTATCGCGCTGCATCGACGGCCGCGCTGCCGCGGACGAATGGCGACCGCTGTGCGGCCCGCTGCTGGCGCCGAAGTAAGTAGAAGCCGCCCCCGCCGTCAGGCGCGTCTCGGCGTCAATGAGAAACGAGCCGGTTGTCGCTACCCATTCTCCCGCCTGTAGGCCGTGAATCACGGGATAAAAGCCATTGCAGCGTGGCCCCAGCTCAACCTCGACGCCTTCGTACACATCGGGGCCTGTCTCCCGGTAGACGAACTTATGGTTGCCCGTGTCGATCACGGCCCGTTCCGGCACGCTCAGCACCTGTCCCTGGTGATACTTCTGTTTCCGTTGGTCGTCGGCGTCCGGCGGCAACAGGTCTAGCTGCGTGATCGGAACCTGGAATGTGACCGCGGCATACATGCCTGGCCGCAGCTCGTGGTGGGGATTGTCCATGTCGAAGCGCACCATGAGGGTGCGCGTGGCGGCGTCCAGGTGCGGATGGACAAAGGCGATGGTCCCTCGGAACTGCCGATTGGGGAAGGCCTTGGCCGTCGCAGTGACGGGCAGCTTCTTGTCCACCGCATCCTTGAGGAAGGGCAAATCGTCCTCATAAACTTGGGCTTCGATCCATACGGTAGACAGGTCGGCTACGTCGTATAGCCGGGCGCCCTCTTCGACGTATTCACCTTCGACTTGATACTTCTTGATGACGTGGCCGTGGATCGGCGAGCGGATGATAAGGTGCGTGATGGTTTTGCCGGTTTGTACGATTTTGTCGATCTGCTCATCATCGATGCCCCACAGCCGCAGCCGATCGCGGGCCATCCGCTCATACTCTCGGTTGCCGTTCTGCCGAGCGTCCAGCAAGTTCTTAACGGTGACAACAAGGTCGGGGCTGTACAACTCTGCCAGCGGCTCGCCTTTTTCAACAATCTGGCCGGTGACGTTGACGTACAGTTTCTCGATGCGACTTTTGCCTGTGGGACGGGCCGTAATGCGGGCCAGTTTGCGCTCATCGAACTCAACAAAACCGACCGCACGGATCTCATGGGTCAACGACTGATAGCTAATCTCGGCCGTCTCGATGCCGGCGACGGCTACCTTGTAGGGCGTCAGTTGGACTCGGCTGACGACGCCGGGCGGCAGCGCCTCGTCTTGTTCCTTGTCGCCCTTTTTGCGCCTGGATAAGGGCATGGCGCAGATGGGGCACTTATCTGGATGATCGCGGACAATGGTAGGGTGCATCGGGCACCAATATTCGGTGTCCGGACTAAGGGCGGTTTCCTGACCGACCAGCGGCCGCATCCATTTCTCGTAGTAGGCGTTGATCGTGTCCCAATAGGCGATGACGCCGCCGACGGCGACCAGTACGGCGATGAAACGCAGCCGGGCCAGCCAGATTTTTCCAAGCAGATAAAGTCTTTGAAAGATATTTTGACTCGACATAAAATATTCTCCTCGTTAGGGAGTCCCATCGATTCGCGATGCGTCGCCGAAACATCGGCGCCTGCGGTGCTTCTACGAAGCGCCGCTAAACAGATACGTTGCGGGACTATCCCTAAATGAGGAGGCGGCACAGGGCGATGACGGGATCGGATGGAGGAGGAGACCAATGGAGAAGTGCGGTGAATCGGCCTAATTCCGGCTGAGGATTGCCGATCGCGTTCAGGCTGTGGCTGTCAAGGAACGAGGAGACGAAGCTATTAGCCGAATAGCGAACGGGGTCGGTACGAGGAGCGGGCTGTCCTTCGGTAAAGGTCTTTTGGCATCCTATCGGGCGGATCTGCTCGGAGGGCTGGCTCGCCGCTTGCCGTGCTGCCTGACAGCAGCAACAACATGGTTTCGTCGTCGTGAGCCCTTGGTCGCTGCGCTCCACCTGCTCGCCGGCAGGACCAGCGCAGCAAGAGCGATCACAGCAGGTGGACGGAACCAGGATGCTCAAGCAGAAAGGTTTGATGTGTCCATCGGGACAGCGACACTGCAAATGCGGAACACCGGCGAGAAGCGTCGAAATCGCCGTTGCCCAGATCCGCATTACCCAGGTGATCGCATGAAACCAACTCATGTCCTTATTTTACGCTCGGCGCGGAAGGCAAGTCAATCGCAGCGCTTCGTCTGTTTTTCTCCTTTGCCCATTGTCCGCGGGTTGCGCCGTTGCCTACGGACGAGTTCTTTCAAGTAGTTTGCCGCGTTCAGCCGAACAAAAGAACATACGCATCGTTTGCGCTCATTCCGCGACGGATGCGGTTTGCTTCGTCGCCAGGCTTGGAGGAATAGGAGGGATGGAGCCTGCAATCCGTCTCCTCGCCTCGCGCATCCGGGACGTGCTGTTCCTCGCCGTCGTTGGAGTCGGCGTCTGTGGATGCAATACGTGTCCGGGCGGTGGTCTTGCGCCGTTGCTGGATTTGCCAGAAGCCGGAATTAAGAGTTCAGATATCAGAAAAGAGCCAGATGATCTTATTCTAACTTCCGACCTTCGACCGTTGACCTCTGACAGTGCAGCGCCTTCCCTGAACATGCCAGCGCCGGTCCCGCCGAGCGCCGCGCGTCCCCTGCAATTCCTTGCGCTTTCCGGCGGCGTGGCAGGGGCGCCATTCACCGCTGGCGTCTTGGTGGGCTGGAGCCAATCGGGCAAGCGGCCTACCTTCGATCAGGTAACCGGCATCAGTAGCGGATCGTTAATCGGCGCTTATGCCTTTCTCGGCCCCAAGTACGACGCCCCGATGCAACGCCTCATCTTGACCATGACTTCGTCGGACCTAATAAAGTTTCGTCCGCTCTGCTGTATGCTGCTCGATGGAGCGTTCGGTTCGGCCAAGCCAGCGGAACGACTGATCCGGCGGGCCTTCGGCGACGAATTCATGGCCGATTTGCGCTGCGCCTACGCCGAAGGACGGCGACTGTTCATCGGAACCATGAATTTGGAGACAAAACGCTTGGCGATCTGGGACTTGGGCGCTATCGCTTCGAGCGGCCGGCCCGACGCCGACGACTTGGTACGCAAAGTGCTCTTGGCTGCTGTTTCCTGGCCCGGGGCCGTGCCGCCGGTCTGTTTCGATATCGAGGTCAACGGCTGCTGGCATCGGGAAGAACACTGCGACGCCGGATCGGTCGCTATGGTGCTGCCGCCAATCGGCCCGCTTACTGGTTGTCGGGCCGGCTCGGATCTGTACGTGCTGGCCAGCCGCAAATTGTACTCCGATCCGGAGCCGGTGCCCCATAGGGCATTTCACCGGCTGAAACCCTCGGTGACGGCGATCTTTGAAGCGCTGACGCGTGCGGATGTCAGCCATTTGTATTCGCTATGCCTGCTCTCCGGGATGCATTTTCATATGTTGGCCTTGCCCCAGGGCTATCACGGCGAAGCGCCGAGCATCGCCAATTTGTATCCCAAGGAGGCGCGTCAATTGTTCGAGACCGGCTATCATATTGGTGTCAGCGGTCCTTGCTGGCGCTGCACTCCCCCTGGCGCAGAAGCCGGCGAAGGGGCCGCTCCGCGCGACGGCAGGGAGATTCGACGCTAATTTATACTCCGCGTGGATTGAATTGGGTCAAGCGAGAGGCAAGTCGTGGACACCTCGGAAATCGAACGGCCGCCGCAGCGCTCCGCTGGGATCCTGTTGCATCCCACGTCGCTGCCCTCGGTCTGCGGTATCGGCGATTTGGGGCCCGCTGCCTATGCCTGGGTGGATGCTCTGGCCCGTGCCCGGCAGAGTTGGTGGCAAGTCTTGCCGCTGGGACCGACCGGCTATGGGGATTCTCCTTACGCCGCTTTCTCGGCTTTTGCCGGCAACCCCAATCTTATCAGTCCGGAGTTGCTAGTCCGGGAGGGCTTGCTGAGCAACGATGATTTTGCCGCTGGCCATTGGCCCGCGGACCACGTGGAATATGGCCCCGTCATCGCCTATAAAGCGGCCCTGACCGCGCAAGCATGGGACCATTTTCGGGCCGGCCGTAACAAGGCGCTGGGCACTGCCTTCGAGGAGTTCTGCCTGCAAGAGGCCGATTGGCTGGAGGATTTCGCCCTCTTCATGGCCCTTAAGGAGGCGCACGGCGGGGTCAGTTGGCATGAGTGGCCGGAAGATCTGGTCTTCCGAAAGCCGGCCGCACTCCAGCAGGCACGCCGAGAATTGGCCGAGCAGGTGCAACTGCATTGCTTTCGGCAATTTCTTTTCTATCGTCAGTGGTGCGCACTGCGCCAGTATGCACATCAACGGAACGTTCGCTTGATCGGCGACGTGCCCATCTTTGTGGCCGACGACTCGGCCGATGTCTGGACCCATCCGGAATTGTTTGTGCTCACCCCGCAGCGGCGGCCAGCCGTGGTAGCCGGCGTACCGCCGGACTATTTCTCTCCTACGGGGCAACTTTGGGGTAATCCGCTGTATAACTGGGAGGCCCATCAGCGCAGCGGCTACGCCTGGTGGACGGCCCGTCTGCGCGCGGCGCTGAGACAAGTGGATCGCATCCGCCTGGACCACTTTCGGGGCTTCGAGGCGTATTCGGAAGTCCCGGCAGGACAGACGACAGCCGAAAAAGGCCGCTGGGTCAAGGGACCGGGGGCCGATTTCTTCGGCGTGCTGCGTGACCAACTCGGCGAATTGCCCCTCATTGCCGAAGATCTGGGCGTCATCACGCCGGAAGTTCGACAACTGCGGCTGCAATTCGATCTGCCGGGCATGCGCATTTTGCAATTCGCCTTCGGCGGCGCTTTCGAGCGCCGCTTCTTGCCGCACCGCCACGAACGCAACACGGTAGTCTACACCGGCACCCACGACAACGACACCACCCACGGCTGGCATCAAACGCTCACCGCCGATGAACGCCGCTTCCTGCGCTGCTATGCTCCCAGCACAGATAACGACATTGCGTGGGACTTGATCCGCTTGGCGTGGATGTCCGTGGCCGATTACGCCATCACCCCGTTGCAGGACGTGCTCAGCCTGGGCAGCGAAGCGCGGATGAATCGACCCGGACGGCCGTGGGGCAACTGGCGCTGGCGCTTTCGTGCTGACATGCTCACTGAGGCCCGAATCGACCGGCTTGCCGAATTGACGGACATCTACGAGCGTGCCTAACCGCGAGCAGGACCGCGCTAATTTAATTACTTAGCATGGGAAGTTGCGCTCCCTTCAACGAGGGACGGCAGAACACGCCCTCTGGCCCGTTTCGGGGTGCAACCGGAGAGCATGCCTGATAAGCTAAGGAGATCATGGACGCCGACGACAAAGTCAACATCCTGATCGTGGACGATCTGCCGGATAAACTACTCGTCCTCGAATCCATCCTGGAGGAACTGGGCGAGAACATCATCAAGGCGCGGTCCGGAACCGAAGCGCTGCGCCTGGTACTGGAACACGATTTCGCCGTCATTCTTCTAGATGTATACATGCCGGGCATGAGCGGTTTCGAGACGGCTGGACTGATCCGCCAGCGTCGCAAGTCGGCGCACACACCGATCATCTTCATCACCGCTTTCGCCGACGAGATGCATACCGCCCAGGGCTATTCGATGGGAGCGGTAGACTACATTCTGTCGCCGGTCGTGCCCGAAATCTTACGCACCAAAGTCAAGGTGTTTGTCGATCTGTATCGCATGACGCAGCAGGTCAAACGCCAGGCCGACGAGCGCGTGGCGTTGGCGCGGGAACAGGCGGCCCGTGCCGCTGCGGAAGAGGCCTTGCGCCGTTCCACTTTCCTCGCCGAGGCCAGCAAAGTGCTGTCCAGTTCGCTCGATACGGAGGCAACGCGGCGCGGCCTATTGCGCCTGGTAGTGCCGTACCTCGCCGACATGGCAGGCGTGGTTTTGCGGACGGAATCCCGCTCGGAATGGCAAAGCGAGTTGGCCTGGTTTTCACCGGTGGACCAGGAAGTTCACTTTGGCCCGTTGGCGGGGCCTCCACAAGCCCATTCGGCACTGGAGCGCGTCTTTGCTGGAGGTCCGGCCGAGGTGCTTGAGGGCCCGGACGTACCTTATCCGGTGGCCGACAAGGATACCGCAGCGAAGCGCAATGAGGAGTTATTTCATTTGGCCATCTTGCTGCCCCTGCAAGCGCGCGGACGAACCCTGGGGGCGCTGGTCCTGGGACAAGGGCAATCGGGACGGCACTTTTCTTCCGTGGAACGCGCTTTGGCCGAGGACCTCGCTGCACGCGCCGCCATCGCTCTGGACAATGCCCGTCTCTATCGCAATGTCCAGGAAGCCGATCGCCACAAAAATGAGTTCCTCTCCATGCTCTCTCACGAGCTGCGCAATCCGCTGACGCCGATTTATAACGCCATCCAGCTCCTACGGGCAGGCAGCGCCAAGGAGCTGGACCAGGCCTCGCTCTACGAAATGATCGATCGCCAAGTACGCCACCTCACGCGCCTGGTGGATGACTTACTCGATTTGTCGCGTATCACACGCGGCAAAATTCACTTGCAAATGGAATGCGTGACGACGGCCGAAATTGTAGCTCGGTCCGTAGAAATGGCACGCCCGCTCATCGATTCACGCAAGCACCAACTGACGGTCGTCTTGCCGCCAGAACCGCTGTACGTGCGTGGCGACCCGGTACGTTTGGCCCAAGCGATCGGCAATTTGCTCAACAATGCCGCCAAGTACACCGAGGAAGGCGGACACATCTGGTTGAGCGTAGAACGCCGTGACGACTGGGCCATTTTCCGGGTCCGCGACAACGGCATGGGCATCCCGCGAGACATGCTATCGTCGATTTTCGAGCTATTCAAGCAGGTAGAACGTTCGCTGGATCGCTCACAAGGTGGACTGGGGATCGGCTTGACGCTGGTGCATAAATTGATCGGCATGCACGGCGGCCGTGTCGAAGCTTTCAGCAGCGGCCTCAACCAGGGCAGCGAATTCATTGTGTATTTGCCAATGGGGCAGGCCGAAGAGGCGCCATCGCATTCGACAAAGGTCTGTCCGGCCATGCATTCGTCTCGCCGCCGGGTATTGATTGTGGATGATAATACCGATGCCGCCCATAGCTTGGCGCTGTTGATGGAAAGCGGTGGACACGAAGCGCGCCTTTGCTACGACGGCCCGTCGGCCCTGAGCGAAGCCCAAAACTTTCTGCCGGAAGTAGTATTGCTGGACATTGGCTTGCCGGGACTGGACGGCCTGGAAGTGGCGCGCCGTCTCCGGGCCATGAATCTGTCGCCGCGACCGCTGTTGGTAGCCTTGACCGGCTATGGGCAAAACGACGATGTGCGCCGTTCGCAGGAAGCCGGCTTCGATCATCACCTGGTTAAGCCGGCTGATCCTCAGACGCTGATTGCTCTGTTGGCCTCGACGCCGCAGCCGGAAAACTGCCCTGTTTAGCTGTGATTGCTGTGGGCCGTAGGCGGACGCGGACCAGTTCCGCGTCCGCCTACGGCCCACAGCTAAACCGCTTTATGCGCTGCGCACCGCGATCTGGCGTGGGCGGGTCGACTCGACTTTCGGCAGATGTACGGTCAGCACGCCGTTCTTGCATTCCGCTGAGATCCGGCCCGCATCAATCGATTCGCTGATGGTGAAGGCGCGGTAGAAATCGCCTTCCTCATACTCTTGCAACAACAGGGGGCCCCTTGGGGCCGACGGCTTGACGCGGCCATGCAGTACTAACTCGCCTTTCTCGTAGCGAAGATCAACGTCTTCCGGACGAACGCCGGGAATTTCAGCAAAAAGCGTCAACTCCGCATCGGTCTCCACAATGTCTACCCGCGGCGTGAAAAAGACGCCGCCGCGCGTGGCCTCGGCACGCCCTTCGGATCGGTCCTTGGCCGCACGGTTGGTAAGGTCCGCCATATCTCTTCTCCTTTAACGATCTTTCTAGTACATGAGTATTACTCTGCCTTGACCGGGATTTTGCGTGGTCGGGCCGATTCATGTTTGGTCAAGCGGATATGCAGTACGCCGTTCTCCAAGCGGGCGTCGACCTTGTCCGCATCCACAGGGAAGGGCAGCGTCAACGAACGGCTGAAGGGGCCGAAAGTACGTTCCTGACGGTGCCAGACACCTTTCTCCGGCGAAGGTGCCTTGCGTTCGCCTTTGATGGTCAGTTGATTGCCGCCGCTGACGTAGATCTCCACGTCTTTCAGGTCCAGCCCCGGCAGCTCGGCCTCGACATGCACTTGCTCGCCCGCTTCCCAGACGTTCAGCGATGGAAAACTAGACGTGCCGAAGACACCTCCGTTGCCCCAGCGGTCGAAGAGACGATTCATTTCTTCCTGGAGCTGGTGCAACTGATCCCAGACCGGGTTAAATGCCTGCCATCGTGATCTCATGGTTTTCTCCTTTCTGTATCAAGATGGGAGTTGCCGGGAGGGTTGTCGAGCAAGGAACGTGCCAAGCACAGCTTTTCCGACAGACGCAGCGACCATTCGATACAACTCCTGAGAGAAGCATAGTTTATGCGCAGACCTAGAATAATCGGCTGGAGGACGGCAGGGGGACGCTATGGGGATGCCTGCCGCCATTTTGGCAGTCATCTCAAGGGGCGTTTTTTTGGCGGGTTGGGAATCGTAGAATGAAGAAAGTGCAAAGGACCGATCGCCCCTTCCCAAGCAAGGAACCCCACGGCCATGCAATTTCTCACGGCCATTCCCGTATACAACGAAGCGCCTCATGTCGAGAGCGTCATCCAGGAGGTGCGCCGGTACAGCCCGCGCATCTTGGTCGTCAACGACGGCTCCACCGATGGCACAGCCGACATCCTGGCGCGCTTGCCGGGACTGGAAGTCGTTACCCATCCGGTCAATCGTGGTTACGGCGCTGCCCTGATCTCTGCTTTCACCTACGCCCGGCGGCAGGAGATCGACGTGCTGATCACCATGGATTGCGACGGCCAGCATGAGCCTTCGCGCATCCCCGTGCTCCTGGAAGCGGTCCACGACGCCGACATCGTTTCTGGAAGCCGTTATCTCCGCGATTTCCACCAGGACACGCAAGCGCCGCGCGATCGCCAACGCATCAACCGCGAGATTACCCACGAGTTGAATCGGCGTTTCGGCCTCAACTTGACCGATGCGTTCTGCGGCTTCAAGGCCTATCGCCGCGACGCTTTGGAACGCTTGCACATCACTGAAGTGGGCTGGGGCATGCCGTTGCAGCTATGGGTGCAGGCGGCCTGCCTGGGACTGCGTATCAAGGAGGTTGCCGTCCCGCGGCTGTATCTCGATCCCAACCGCGCCTTCGGCGGCGTCCTCGACAACGCCGCCGCACGCCTGAGCTATTATCGCCAAGTGATCGACGAAGCCGCTCTGCGTTGTTCGCGGCCTGCTTTGCCATGCCCGCCCTTTCTTCCCGCCGAGGGGCGATGTCCCGAAACCGATTGCGGATAATGGATAAAATGGATAGCGGAAAGCGGTTACAAGCCCCTGCCCACGACGGCGCCGTCGTTGCCGTGCCTCCGCTGTACACACTCGGCGACATGCTGGCCCTCAATCGCCAACGTCTGCAAGCTGCCGGCGAGCGCCTGAATCTTCTGGGGTGTCCCCTCGCGGAGCTGCGCCGCCAAGCGCGGCAACAGATCCTGCACACCGAAGGCGTAAGCGACGGACCTCTCCTCGTTGCCGGGCATCAGCCGGAGTTGTTTCATCCTGGCGTATGGGTGAAAAACTTCGCACTGTACGGCCTGGCCCGCAAGCACCACGCTACGTCCCTCAATCTCGTCGTCGATGACGACGCCATCAAAACTACCACGTTGCGCGTACCTGCTCCTCCCTACGTCCGCCGCGTCCTGTTCGATCGTTGGACCGGTGCGGCCCCCTACGAGGAGCGGACCATTGTAGATCGCCCCTTGTTCACCAGCTTCGCCGAGCGCGTCGGCGAGCTGACGCGGTGCTGGCCTTATGAGCCGCTGCTGCCGACCTTCTGGGCCGAGGTGTTGCGACAGGCCCAACGCACAGCGAACCTGGGCCAATGCTTCGCGGCAGCCCGGCGGACCTTCGAGCAAGCCTGGGGTTGCCACAACCAGGAAATGCCGCTCAGCGCTCTTTGCGATTCTGGACCGTTCGCTTATTTCGCCTGTCATCTCCTCGCCAATTTGCCTCATTTTCACTCGCTTTACAATGAAATTGTCGCTGACTATCGCCGCCGTCAGGGCATCCGCAATCACCAGCATCCTGTGCCCGACCTCGCCGTCGACGGCGACTGGCTGGAGGCGCCGTTCTGGTGCTGGCGCGCCGGCGCCGCGCGGCGCGAACGCTTATTTGCTCGTCCAGGCAACGATCGGATCGAGTTAAAGGCGAGCGAAGGCGCATTAATGCCCCGAGTGATAGACACTCGGGGTGCTCACGCGACCCCGCTCGCCCTGTGGCAACAACTGCGCGCCTGCGGACTGAAAATTCGCACCCGCGCCTTGACCACCACGCTCTACGTCCGCTTGTTCTTAGCTGATCTCTTTATTCACGGCATCGGCGGCGGCCTTTACGATGAATTGACCGATGAATTGATGCGTCGCTTTTACGGCATCGAGGCGCCGGAGTATCTAGTGTTGTCGGCGACGCGCTGGCTGCCCCTGCCGCGCCCAGCGATCACGGAGGACGACTGCCGTCGTCTGCACCATCTGCTGCGCGACTTGCACTACAATCCGCAGCGCCATCTCGATCCAGGTTCCCCCTGGGACGAGCTGGTCCGCCGCAAACACGAATGGATCGCCCGGCAGCCGGCCACACGCGCCCAGCGCCGCGAACGCTTCCGCATGTTGCGCACGCTCACTGAGGAGCTGCGCCGCCCGTTGCAACCACGCATAGAATCATTGCATCGCCAACTACAGGAGTGTGAACATCAATTGCGCATTAATGCTGTACTCCAGCGCCGCGATTATTCCTTTTGCCTATTCCCCGAAAGCGACCTGCGCCGTTTCTGTACGCAATTTTTGCACCACGATTCAGAATAGCGGAGTGAACCTCCTGGTATCCGTAGGCGAGCGGGGGGTGTGCCCCCCCGGTTGTGCAACCGGGGGGTTCACACCCCCCGCTCGCCTACCCAGCATACCGGGGGGGTGTGAACCCCCCGCTCGCCTACCCAGCAGCTATTTTTGCCTTTTTTTATTTTTTAACTTGACAAGCTCCTTCATTGGAGGTGAAATGTTCTCCACAATCTCCGGTCAATCTACTCGGACTCGCATTGCCTGATGGGTTGGTCTGGAGTAGCTGAAGTTCGACCGGCCGTTTCCCGTAGTCCTGTTTCCTTTGTCTTTTAGGAGTTTCGCCATGTGTTGCGCTCGTGTTCCCTACCCAAGCGAACGCCGCGGTTTCACGCTGATCGAGTTGTTGGTAGTGATCGCCATCATCGCCATTTTGATCGGTCTGTTGCTGCCGGCGGTGCAAAAAGTGCGCGAGGCCGCCAACCGTGCCAAGTGCCAAAACAACCTTCATCAAATGGCCATCGCCTGTCACAATTGCAACGATGTGCATGGCCGTTTGCCGCCCCAAGCCGGCGATTACGGCGGGGCTTATCTCGCCCCTCTGTTCTTCCATTTGCTACCCTATCTCGAACAGCAAAACGTCTTCAACGATGCTGCTTTTCTTGATCCCAGCGGCTTTGTCGGCAAAGCGACCCCTACGGCGGCGGTGAACATCGGCATCATTTGGCCGACCTGGGACTCGGTGGTCCCAGGCGTTCCGCTCCGATGGCTCCGACAAACCCTTGTGCCCAATTACCAGTGTCCGAGCGATCCCAGCTTGGGCAACTGTTTGGATTGGTGCAAGGGCGATGCTTCCTACGCCGGCAACTTCCAGGTCTTCGGTGGCTCCCAGAACGCCAACATCCATCCCAATCGAGCCTCGAACTGGCTCACCGTCTGGGACGGCAATGCCAAGATTCCTGCCACCATCACGGATGGCACTTCGAATACCATCTTGTTTGCCGAGAAATACTCGCGCTGCAATGGGGTCCATAACCCAGCGGGCACCTGGTGGATGCGCGGCGTTTTGCACGGCTCTTCAACTCCTTTGGGCGGCGGTGATGATAGTTATCCTGGCGATCGCCTGTCCGCCGTGTTCGGCGGCGGCATCGGCAACGACAACACGGTCTGGCTTCAGGGGACCGCTTCCATCTTCCAGGTGCAGCCGCTTAATTACCTGGCCTACCCCGGACCGTGCGATGGACGACGGGCTTCTTCCGGCCACACCGGCGGCATGAATGTGGGCTTGGGCGACGGCAGCGTGCGGTTCCTGTCTCAGGGGATCAGTCCGACCACCTGGTGGCTAGCCTGCGTTCCGAATGACGGACTGCCGATGGGGAGCGATTGGTGAACCAAGAGGAGGATTCTCATGCGCACGCTTTTGTTCGGCTTGCTGTTGCTGCCTCTAGCCGGGGGATGCGCAGGAGGGGGTAAAGTCAAAGTGTCCGGTCAAGTGCGCTATAAAGGCGAACCGCTGCCGGGGGGGATCGTAACGTTCCAACCGGAGGACCCAAAGTTCAATACGGTGGCCGTGCTTTTGGACGAACAGGGCAATTATGAGGCGACGCTGCCGGTTGGCAAGGTCCAGGTTGCCGTCGATAACCGTGACTTGCAGCCACGCCCCGCCGCGCCGCCTCCCAACTTGCCGCCGGCGGTCCAACAAGCCTTGAAGAAGGCCAAAACTTCCGAACCTCCCCCGGCCTCTGCTCCTGCTGAGAAGAACCCGTCTGCGCCGACCAAGTCGCGCGGGAAGTACGTCGCCCTTCCAGAGAAGTATTATACGGTGGAGAAATCCGGCCTGACGTTCATGGTCGAGCCGAAAAACCCGAAGCTCGATATTGAGTTGAAATAAGAACCAGCCGGAAGCGTAAGCGACGGATGCCTTGCCGTCGCCGCCGCTTCCGGCTCGTGTATTTATTGCTCTGGACAGGCTTCCGCGCGGTGCGATACGCTGCCGAGATGAAGGCTGGCGAGCACAGCGATTATCTCGTCGATCTGGATACCTTCCGCGGACCGCTCGATTTGCTGCTCTACCTCGTCAAGCGCGACGAGATAGACATCCGCGATATTCCTATTGCGCGCGTGTGTGAACAGTTCAAGGCATATCTCGACGCCGTGCAATGGATCGACGTGGAGCAAGCCGGCGAGTTTCTCGTGATGGCAGCGACGCTGGTGGAGATCAAAACGCGCATGTTGTTGCCGCGGCCCGAGGAATCATCCGAAGCGGCGGACGATCCCCGTCTAGAACTGGTCAAGCAGTTGGTTCAGTACAAGAAATTCAAAGACGCCGCCGCTCTGTTAGAGGCTCGCGCTGAGGAACAAAGTCAACGTTTGCCGCGGCAGCCGATGCTGGCCCCGGCCAGTGCCGCTCCGCCGCCCGTCAAAGCCGTCGAGCTGTGGGACCTGGTCAGCGCTTTCGGTCGGCTCATGCGCGAGACGCTGGCACTGCAAATCCAGACCATTGCTATCGATGAAACGCCGTTGCACGTTTACATGGAGATGATTCTGCAACAACTGCAAACGGCGAAGCGGCTGCCGTTCTCCGCCCTGTTCACGCCGCCGTATACGCGCGGTCGGCTCGTCGGTCTGTTCCTCGCCCTTTTGGAATTGACGAAGACCCGCCGTATCATTCCGGAACAACCGGAACCGTTGGGCGATATCTGGCTCTCCTTGGCCGAGTAAGCAACAGCCAGCTTACGCTAGTGGCTCGTCAAGATTTTGCCATTCGTCCCATGTTGACGGCAACGGCGCGGTCACCGTCAGCGGCTCGTAGTGGATCGGATGCAAGAACGTCAGGCTGCGCGCGTGGAGGGCGATGATGCGGTCGCGCGGCTGTTCTGCCGGGGGGCCAAACGGCAGGCGTGCGCCATACCACACGTCGCCGCGGACAGGCCAACCTCGGCTAGCCGCTTGTACACGGATCTGGTGCATCCGTCCGGTTTCCGGCTCGATCGCCAAGAGCACACCGTCCGCGCCCGCGCGCACCCACCGGTAGCGCAGCACGGCCCGCCGTGCTCCGGGGGTATCCGCCGTCACGCGCTCACCGCGCGCTTGCTCTTTCACTTTCCGCAGCCAGTCTTCCCATACCCCTTCGGTGGGTGGCAAGGTGCCGTCGTGGGACGGCTCTACTACTGCCCAATACACTTTGCGGACTTGCCGCTGCTGAAACTGCTCGGCCAGCCGTCGCGCCGCCTTGGTATTGCGGGCAAACAAGACTACGCCGGAGACCGGCCGGTCTAGTCGGTGGGGGATGCCGAGATAGACGTTGCCACGCTTATGATAGCGTTCTTTCAGATAAGCCTTGACCATTGCTTCCAGGGTAGGGATGCCGGGCGGTACGCCCTGGGTCAACAGCGGCGCCGGCTTGGCCACCGCCAAGCAATGGTTGTCTTCATACAAGATGTGCAATGCAGCGGACACAGGATGTATTTGGTTGGGTCGCCGCGACCCGAAGAGGAACCGTGGACTCCTGCACTTCTCTTCAGGTCGCGGCTAACCGTTTACGCATTTCTCATGGGCAGCGGCACCGCAGCAGCGTCCGCTTTTTGGATCTCCTTTTTCAGGTGCTCTAGCGCCTTTTGAAGCACGCGATCGACAAACGGTTTCTTCGCCTTGCCGTCTTTCTTGGTCTTCTCGTCCGGCTTGGCCTTGGAGCGAACGATGTCGCGTTCCGTGCGGTAGATCATGTATTCCAGCCGTTCCTCGTCGGTCATGGGCACCTCGAAGCCGCGATCGGCATAGGCAAGGAATTTGCTCTTGTATTGGTCCAGCTCTTCCTTGCTCAGCAACTTGGCCAGTGCCGCGATGTAGTCTTTTTCCAAGAGGAAGCGCGTTTGGGGAAAGCTTTTCAACTTGGTCAGGACGGCAGCGGGCACGCCGGCATTGCTCAAGGCCGTGAGCGCTTCCGGCGTCAGTTGATAGCCGCTGTCGTTGGGTCGGACGCCCCAGTCGTCGCTCTCTTTGCTATCGGGGAAGCGATGAATGTTCTTGCCGCTGGGCCGCCAATAGCTGGCGGTTGTCAGCTTCAGAGCGCTGCGTTCGCCGCCTTCATGCATTTCGATGATGTTCTGCACGCTGCCCTTGCCATAGGTGCGTTCGCCGACGATGACGGCCCGGCCGTGGTCCTGCAAGGCCGCCGCCACAATCTCGCTAGCGCTGGCACTGTACTTATTGACCAGCACGACCATCGGATACTTCTCGGGCGGCGTCAGCAGCGTGCCCTCCGGCTTGGCGTCGTAAACTTCCTCCTTGTGATTGCGGCCCCGGGTGCTGACGATGCGTCCTTCTGTCAGGAACAGGTCAGCGACCTCGCGGGCCTCCTTGAGCAAGCCGCCGGGGTTGTTGCGCAGGTCCAGGATTAAGCCGCGCACGCCTTCACGCTGCAGCTCTTGCACCGCCTCGCGCATCTCCTTGCTGGCCGTCTCGCCGAAATTGAGCAGGCGAATGTAGCCGATCTTATTCTCTTTATCCAGCATGAAGTCCCAGGCGCGGAGATTATCGGCCTTGCGTTGATCGCCGAGGACGCACGGCACTTCGATGACGGCGCGGGTGATGACCACATCCACCGGCTCCTTGGCGCCTTCGTGCAAAACCGTCAGCGTCACTTTTTGACCCGGTTCCCCCTGAATGAGATCGACAGCTTCATTCATGCGCATGTTTTCGGTGGCTTTGCCATCGATTTTGAGGATGAGATCGCCCGCCAGGATGCCAGCCTCATAAGCCGGCGTGCCGGGCATCGGGCTAAGGACCGTCAGCTGTCGCGTCAGCCGGTCCAGACCGACCTGAATGCCGACGCCGCCGAACTTGCCCTTGCTCTGTTTCTCCAGTTGTTTGTACTCGGAGGGCGGCATGTAGGACGAGTGAGGATCGAGTCGTTCCAGTCCGCCGTTAATCATGTCCTCGACCAGTTTGCGTTCGTGCTCCTGGTCGATGTCCACGACATAGCGTTCGCGCACCTCGTGAAGCACATCCACCATGAGGCGGACCAGTTCGTAATCTTTGTCCTTCTCGCGGCTAGGGGCGCTGTAGGAGACAGTAAGGCCGAGCAAAGACACGGCGGCAATGCCCAGCAACCAATACAGGTTATGGCGTGACATGATTTCGCGATTCCTCCGGTTTGGGCGCTCATCGGATTATACCGGCCTGAAGGTTGGCAAGCGAGGGGAGAAAACGGTCACCTTCGGGAGCGCCTCGAGATTTATTGGACGAGGGAGAGGCGTCCATAATCCGCGTGGGCTTGCAAACTCCCTCCCCTTGGCAGGAAGGAATTTCCGGTTGCATCGAAAATGCCGGCTAAAATTAACCAGCCTTCCGAAATTTTCTAGATTATCTTTGACGAAGAGACCTTCAGTCTTTATCGTCTAAACAGGTGCGGTTGATTTTACCTAAACCGCGCATCTTGCCTCCCTGGGCGGCTGGGGAGGTTTCGTGAACATTTCCAATGAGGAGGTTCCGGGCATGTACAGTATTGTTTTGGCGACCATGCTGACAACGGGCACGGCCGCACCCGACTGGGGCTGCCACGGTTGTTGCGGCGGTTGTTGGGGTTGCCACGGTTGTTGGGGTTGTTGCGGTGGGTGTTGGGGATGTTGGGGGTGTTGGGGGTGTCATGGCTGCTGGGGCGGCTGGTGGCCCTATGGCTGGGTCAGTGTGTGGCCGTACTATCCCTATCATGGGTGGGGCGTCGGCTGCTACGGTAGCTGTTACGGTTGTTGGGGCACCTGCTTCGGCTGTCATGGCTGTTACGGCTGTTACGGCTGTTACGGCTGCTATGGCGCCGCAGCAGTAGCCGTGCCGGCAGCGCCTGCGGCGACGCCGGCAACGCCGGTCTTGCCCGTCCAGCCGAAAAAAGAAGAAGACAAAAAAGAACCCAAGAAATCCACTGCACTCGGCAACGCCGCCGAGGTGATCGTCAAAGCCCCTGTCGGCGTGCCGCTGTCGGTCGAGGACTACGACATCCCGCGCACCACCCAGGAGCAAACGTTCCGCACGCCGGAGCTGGAACCGGGCTACACCTATATCTATACCTTTAAGGCCCGTGTTATCCGCGAAGGCCAAACGGTCGCTTACACCAAGCAGGTCAAAGTGCAAGCCGGACAAACCGTCACGGCTGACTTCACCAAGTTGGCTGTAGAAGGCAAAGACGCCGCGCGGATCACGGTCAAACTTCCCGCAGAGGCCCGATTGTACGTCGATGGGGTGCTCTGTCCCTTGACCTCGGCGACGCGCTCTTTCACCACGCCGGAACTGGCCGCCGGCCAGAAGTATTATTACACGCTCCGGGCCGAGGTCGTCCGCGCGGGTGAAACGCTCGCCGCCCGCAAGCGTGTGATTGTCGAAGCCGGCAAGGAAGTCACGGTCGAGTTTACGGAACTGCCGTTGCAAACCGCCAGCCGGTAGACGCCCTTACTCGCTCGCGGCGCCAGCAAGGGTATCCCGCGTTGGCGCTGCGGGCTAGCAAGGAAGTACAAGGGGCAGTAACATGCCAGCATGTACGAAATGTTCGATCACACCGCCGACCTGGGCTTGCGTATTCGGGCGGCGGACTTGAATACCTTGTTTGCTGAAGCGGGCCGCGCTTTGTTCGCTGTCCTCGTCGAGGATTTGGATGCGGTGGCGCCCCGCCAGCGGCTCGATGTCACCATCACTGGCAGCGATCACCACTATCTTCTCTTCGACTGGCTCAAGGAATTGCTGTATCACTTCGAGGTCGAACACCTGTTGCTGTCGCGCTTTGAGGCAACGGTCGGCGCCGACGGCCTGCAAGCCAGCGCCTGGGGCGAGCCGTTCGATCCGCAACGGCACGAGTTGGCCCATGAAGTCAAGGCCATCACCTATCATGGCTTGCGTGTCGAGAAAACGCCGGACGGTTGGTTGGCCGAAGTGATCGTGGATATCTGATTGCTCTTGTACTCCGGGGCCGAACCGCTACAAAAAATAGATCGTAATATTGGAAAGGTGCATGGCATTCTTTCGCTTGCGGGAGGTATTTCTCATGTTGTACGGGCGTCGATTGACGGCATTGCTTTTCCTCGCGGTCCTGGCCTTGTCTTTCGCCGGACTGGATCTGTTCGGAAGAGCCGACGAGAAGAAAGACGATACCAAGAAAACAGCGGAAACCAAGAAAGAGGCTTCCAAGTCCTCTAAACTCGAATGGAAGTTCGAGGTAGGCAAGCCTTTCTACCAGACCATGACGACGAAGACGGAACAGAACATGAAGGTCATGAACAATGACGTCAAGCAGACTCAGACGCAGACCTTCTATTTCAGCTGGACGCCGCAAGAGAAGCTGCCGGACGGCAAGTGGAAGTTAGAACAAAAGATCCTGGGCGTCAAAATGGACATCGACATCGGCGGTGCTCCCATCAAGTATGATTCGACCACTCCTGCCGCCGCCGGCAACGCTTCTAATTCGCTCAGCGAGTTCTTCAAGGCGCTGATCGGCTCCAGTTTCATTGTGACCGTCGATCCTAAGACCTACAAAGTCATCGAAATCAAGGGCCGCGATGAGTTCGTCAATAAGCTGGCTAACGCCAACAAGCAGATGAAGCCGCTCTTGGACAAGATCCTCAGCGAAGAAGCCCTCCGCGAAATGGCCGAGCCGACTTTTGCTGTCATTCCCACCGACGCAGTCGAAAAGGGTAAGAAATGGACGAAAAAAACCACTCTCGACATGGGGCCGATTGGCAAGTACGAGAACGAGTATATCTACACCTACGAGGGCCTCGACAAAGACCTCGATAAAATCGAGGTGGCTACAAAATTGAGCTATTTGCCGCCAGGACAGACCGAAGGGATCGGCGGCCTGCCCTTCCGCATTAAGAGCGCCAAATTGGAAAGCAAAGACTCCAAGGGCACCATCCTGTTCAACCGCAACAAAGGCCGTGTCGAAAAGTCAGACATGTCGGTGAACCTGGGCGGCTCCCTGGACATCGAGATTGGCGGACAGCAAACCAAGGTCGATCTGGAACAAAAGCAGACGACCGAGATTGCCACTTCCGACACCAATCCGGTCGAGACGAAAACGACCAGCAAGTAAAAGACGTACCTTCCGTTTAGCCGCGAGCCGTAGGCGAGCGC
>JAJPIY010000269.1 GCA_021324515.1 Planctomycetota bacterium | reverse complement strand
GTCGCGGCAGAGTGGAAGATTAACTACAAAATCGAGGTGCGTCCGACCGGCGCGATACTCCGGCTGCCGCGGCGGTTCGTGGAGATAACGCGGAATCAGTGACAAGTCCATGTCGTAGAGCAAGGTGCCGTGGTGTAACAGGAACGAGCGTTTGCGCTGCTGCGCCGTACCAGAGAACTTACGGCCGGCAAAGATCAAATCACTGATGCCAGCTTGTGCGATGGGGCCGACACCTTCGGCCAAAGCCTCGCTGATGTGGCCTAAGATGAAACGATACGAGCGACGGATGTCTGGGAGGGCGGGATGGCGTCGGTAGGACAAGACCAGAGTGTAGAGCAGGCAGCCACGACCGAGCAACACCGTGCCGCCGCCACTGGAACGCCGTAGAATCGGCACGCGATCGTTGGAGCAGGCAAGTTCATCCACATCATCGGCAAGCCGGCCACCGGAGCCGAGTACCACAGCCGGGCTTGCCCATTCCCAGAAACGCAGCACTTCGCCGCCAACGCCGGACTCCGCCGCTAGCAGCAACGCTTCATCCAGCGCCAGGTTCTCCGCCAGTGACGGCAATGTCAGATCCAAAAAATCCATATTGCTGTTGACACCCACTCCCTGTCCCTTTACGATAGCAGCCGATCGGCATTTTTTCGACAAACTTTTTGGTAGCGGCGCGTTGCGCGACACGCCAGCAGTGTGCCTTACAAAGAAAGCATGTAGGGCACGCTGGCAGCGTGCCTGCCCCTGCTGGATAGCAGGGCGCCACGACTATTTTCCGCACAATGCGCCTGCACGGATTAGTCGGCGCAGGGGAGATTCCATTATGGACAAACGTCCTCTCTCCCAATCTCAGCGTTCCTGGCTCCTTGGCGAGATCAAAGTCTGGCAAGACCAAGGGTTTGTCCGAGCGGACCAGGCCGAGGACATTCTCGGTCTGTACGAGATGCCGCACGAAAGCGCCGCCCGGCAACAATGGCGGGCCTTCTTCGCACTGCGGGCCGTCGCCGTCCTCTTCGTCGGCTTGGCCGTCCTCTTGCTCATCGGCTACAACTGGCAAGAGATGCCAGCGGCAGCCAAGTTGATAATCCTTTTCGGCGCTCTCCTGAGTGTTCACGGCGCTGCCTTTTACTTGCGCTACCGGCGGGCCGCTCGCCTCGCTTCCGAGCTGACGTTCTTTTTCGGCTGCCTCCTCTACGGCGCGTCGATCTGGCTGATCGCCCAAATTTTCCACCTCAACGCCCATTACCCCGATGGATTCTGGTTATGGGCGCTGGGTGTGCTGCCGTTCGCCTTGACCCTGGACACGCTGCTCCTGCACGCGCTACTCATTGCCATCTTGGCCATTTGGGTCGGCACGGAGATCCTAGATTCCTCCCCCTTCGCCCGGTGGTTTTTCGGGATCCCAGGGTGGCCGGGCCTCCCCAATGGGGCCTATACACTGCCGTTGTTGGCCGTACCCGGACTCCTCTGGTCCTATCGCAAGGGTTCGCCTTTGACCGCTGGATTGTACGTGGCGCTGTTGACCTGGTGGACGGTGCTCCAGCCGTTCGCCTGGGACTGGAAAACAAACCCAATTTTCTTCATCGTCAGCCTCGGCGGACTGCTGATGGTCCTCGGCGAGATCCATCGCTCCGGCAGTCCTTTTGCCATCCCTTACCGATTCTGCGGTGTCCTGCTTACCTTGGGCACGTTGATTCCCCTGAGCTCTCGGGATTATTACCACTTATGGCCGGACCTGAGCTATTACGGCGGGATTGACAAGAACGGGCGCTTCTTGGGACCTGGCATTATCCAGCCGCTCGCTATCCTCGCCGTATCAATGTTGGTTGTTGGAGGCACCCTATTCGTGATTCTGCGACGGAGAGAAGGAGAGGCGCGTTTGACTCGTCCCGTCCGGGCCTTCGTGTCCCGGCAATGGCTGCCGCTGGGGCTGGTGCTTCTGATGACGCTGTCGAGCCTGTGGGTCGCGCTGGCGCGGGAGTCGCTGCTGCCGATGATCCTAGCCAACCTCGCCATGCTCGCCTCGGCCTTTTGGCTTATCCAGGTGGGCACGCGTGAGGAACGGGGCAGGCCATTCGCCACAGGCGTACTGTATTTTCTGCTCTGGGCCGTCCTTCGTTACTTCGATCTGTTCGGGGGATTCGGCGGCATGTTGGGCGGTGCGTTTCTGTTCTTTTTGTGTGGGGTGACCCTGTTCGTCGTTTCTCTATACTGGCGGCAGCGCAAGCAGAGGAGGATAGCCCTATGACGGATGCTCAGCCCATTCAAACTAGTCCGGTCCCCAGACCTTTTGCCGATCAACTCGTTTCTGCCGTTAAGGGATGGGAAAAGGGAGTATTGTTAGCCGGCATCAGCCTTCAGCTGGTTGTTCTGCTGGGCATGACGGCCTGGCGCAGTTACGCTCTGGAGCGCGGCGATGTCTATTACGTGCGGGTGCAGCCGGTCGACCCACGCGACCTATTCCGCGGCGATTACGTCATCCTCAGTTACGCCTTCAGCCGCTTGCCCACCGAACTCTGGGGCGATCCGCAGGCCCAGCCAGGCCGAACCATCTATGTGGAACTGGTTCCGGAGGGAGACGGCAAGCATTGGCATGCCGGCCGCTTTGGCTTCCGTCCCCCGCCCCACGGCCCCTATCTTCGCGGCAAAATTGTAGGCTCCGGGCGCATTGAGTATGGCATCGAATCGTTCTTTGTCCAGGAAGGCAAGGGCCGACGCTATGAGGAAGCAGCTCGCAGGGGCCAGTTGACCGCAGAAATCGCCGTCACTCCCGACGGGCAGGCCGTCTTGCGCAACCTGCACGTCAACTAGCGTTTAGCCGCGAGCCGTAGGCGAGCGCGAGGCCCCCGCGCTCGCCTACGGCTCGCGGCTAAACAGTCCCTAACCGCTTCTCAGCCCGTGAATAGCGCCTCCATCACCTGTCCGCGGTTGAGCTGCACCGGGCGGTCCTGGCGATCGCGTACTTCGGAGGCCGGATCGACGCCGAGAACGTGATAAACCGTGGCGCCGATATCGTCCGGCGAGTACGGCGGGGTCGTCGGATAGGCGCCGATCTTGTCCGATTTACCAATGACCTGCCCGCCGCGGACGCCGGCGCCGGCGAACAAGCCGAAGAAACACGGCGCCCAGTGATCGCGGCCCACCACCGTTTGGCCGGGAAGCAGACTCAGTTTCGGCGTCCGTCCAAATTCACCCAGCATCAGCACCAGCGTCTCGTCGAGCAAGCCGGTCGCTTCCAGATCATCTAGCAGAGCAGAAACGGCTTGGTCCAATGGTGGCAGCAGGCGGTTTTTCAGGGTGGCAAAAATGTTACTATGATTGTCCCAATTTTGCACGCGGCCCATGTTGGCCTGCACTACCGGCACCCCAGCCTGTACCAGACGCCGTGCCAATAACAGCGATTGCCCGAAACTATGCCGGCCATAGCGGTCGCGCACGGCCGGCGGCTCATGATCCAGCTCGAAGGCCCGCGCGATCTTGCCGGAGGTCAGGATCGAGAACGCCAACTGTTGTTGGTCGGACAGCCGCCGACATTCGGCCAATTCCTCGAACTGCCGGCGCTGATGATCGACTTCTTCGAGCAGAGCGCGGCGATGGTGCAGCCGTTCGATCTCTAATCCCGGCGCCAAACGCACGCTCTCAACACGGAAATTCGGCGAATTGGGATCGCTGGTGATCTGCCAGGGATCATGCTTGGGTCCGAGGAAGCCGGCGTGCTGGCCAGGCCAGGTGAGCGGGCCTTCCATGAGAAAGGTCGGCAAATTGACGCCGCAGGGGATGCCGTCGTTTCGCGGCCGCAGGTAGTGCAAGCCAGCCGAAT
>JAJPIY010000087.1 GCA_021324515.1 Planctomycetota bacterium | reverse complement strand
GGGGTGGGGGGGGAGGGTGCCCCCATTCAACCGTGCCCAGTATAGGAGGGCTGTCGATGACGCCTGCTGCGCTTCTGCTCCCTCTCGTCCTCTTCACTACAGCCGAGGTTCCCCCCTCAAGTGCGGGAAGCAAAGAGAAACCCAAGCACAGTCCCTACGCGCCAAGCCTGCCGTATCTCACCAAGGAAGAAGAGGACAAGCTCGACGCGATCGTTGAGCGCTACATCCTGTACGACATCGGCCGTTTGCAGGGCAAGGAAGGCGCCAAGGCGCTTAAGGAGTTCAAAGCGCTCGGTGCCGAAGCGATCCCGTCGCTGGTTCGCGGCCTCAATCGAGCGGCGAAGATCGAGCATAGCTGTCCGGTCGTCGTCATTGCCCAGAAGCTCAACCGGCTGCTGGCCGCATCGGAAGATCAGGAATTGCTGGAGTACGTCAAGGACAACATCGGCAGCGGCGTCGGCTCGACGCGTCATGCCGGTATCCTGCAAGATCTGCGTTTGGCCGTCTCCATGCGCAAGAATGCCTTGGCCCGACGCGCGGGGAGTGGGAACTTTCCAGCCGGCGCTAACCGTGGAAGTAAGGCCCTTCGCTCCCTCCAGGCCATGAGCGTTGCGGAGCTGGCGGACGCCGCCAGCGTCGAGCGGGGGCCGCGTTTGCGCTCCCTCCTCATCGAGTTGGAGAAACGCCGCGGCGAGGAAGTAGGGCCTGCGCTCGCCAACGCTGCTGCCAGCTACGACAAAGAAACCCAAAAACTGGGACGAGACCTGCTCGATCGTTATCTGTCGCGCCAGGGCGAGGCGGTGGTCAAGGATGCGCTTCGCCATGAACTGGTGGAGATGCGCAAGTCGGCCATGCGCGTTATTGCGGCCAAGATGCCGCGCCTAGGCGGTGAGTTGATCGATCTGCTCGGCGATGCCCAGGCGGAGATCCGCGCCGCCGCCCATGAGGCATTGGTAAAGCTCAGCCACGGACAAGATTTCGGTCCTCCCGCCGCCGCCACCCCAGAGGAAATCGCCCAAGCCCAGGCAAAATGGCGAGACTGGTGGCAGCGCAAAAACACCCTTGCGCGCCCCTCTGCCCGATACAATCCGGCAAACCGTTAAAGTCCTCCGCCGCGGCTGTCCGATACTTCCAGCATGGGAGGAACGGACTCCTTGCAAAGGTTGGCAAGCGCCAGCCGTCCTTGGGCAAAAGGGGGGAGGGGGATGAGGAGATTTCGTACCCTGGTGCTGGGTCTAGTAGCACTGGCGCCTTTGGGGTTGAGTGGTTGCTGGCCCTTCTCGATGGGCCTGTTTACGCCCATCCCCGTCCCGCCTTGGGTGGCGGAACGTCTGGAAGAGAAATACTGCTGGAAAAACGACTTCCGCACCCCGATCATGCCGCCCATCCGCGAGGGCTTCCCACCGCCGTTGTGCGAAGACCCGCCGGATGAGGCCCGCGTCCTCCGCGCCTTGAAGCCGGTCAAGCGCGGCATTCCCTACGTTTACGAAGAGTTCCGCGACAATATTCAGATTGTCACCGAGCGTATTGTAGATAAAATCGATCCGCCACGTTTCTTTCCGCTGGTGGGGCCGGCCCAACTACACCACTGCCACTGGAAATGCACGGTCTACTTCACCGAAACCATCCAGTCCGGCTACCCCGTTCCGTTCCGCTGTGTGCGTCCAGCTGTGGAAGTGGTCTACATCGACCTCGATCACCTGCACTTGTATCCTTGCCCCACGCCGGAAGTGCAGCGCGACATAACCCGCGACGTGATCAATCAGTAATGGCGGAGAAAACTGGGGGCTGGGGACCGGGAGCTAAAGCATTGCAGGCTTCTCGCCCCCCGGCCCCTTTTGGGGAGGTCCATTCATGCCCAGGGCACTACCAGGCATCGTCGGCGGTTTGCTGGCGATGGCCGTTGTTGTTCCGGCGCCTTTGGCGTCGGCACAAATCCTGGCCCGCTTGCGCAATCGCCAAATGCCCGCGTGGATGGGCCGCTACGACACGAGCGCTCTGCTCTCCTCGGAATATCAACGCCTTGCAGAGATGAAGGTCGAACTGGCGCTGTTGAGCGATATCGCCACCTTTCCCTACGATTGCCATGCCTACGCCAACGGCAACACCTTGGAGTTGCGCGGCAACGTACCTAACGAAACGATTCGGCAACGCGCCATGGACCTGGCGCGTCGCAACACGTTCCTGAGGGGAATCGACGGACTGAAGATCCAACCCAACTTGAGTGTTCGGTCGCCGCTGCGTCCTTCCCGGCAATTGCAACAAGAAGCGGCCGAGTTGTTGTCCAAGGTATTGGGGGAGCCGGCCAAGCAAATGACCCTCGAGGCTCGGCCCAACGGCGTGCTCGTGGTGACGGGCACCATCGATTCGGTGGAAAGCAAGCTGGAGATCAGCCGGCTGTTTCGCCGCTTGCCCGGCTGTACGGCCGTCCTTAATGAGCTAACTGTTGAGCCGATCTTGCACGACGGCCAACGGCTGGTGCGGGTAACGCGCAACGGTTTGCTGCTGGCGCCGCCTTCGGCGTTGGCATTAGATTTAGGGCCTTCTTCCTCGGCAAACTCGCAGCTGACGTTTTTGCCGCCGCTGACGCCGGCCGTTAGCAACTCGGCGACCCAGGAGGGCGGATCGCATTTGCCCAGGATCCTCACCAAGCAACCAAGCCTGCCGACAAAGCCTGCCCCGGAAAAAATCGGCGACGGCTGGGAGGCGTTCGCCCCATCGAAACTGCCGGTGAAGTGGGGCCATCCCGCCGAGGGTTGGGAAGCGCAAGCCAAGGACTTGGAAACCGTCCACAAACAACGGAGGTCAACTACGCCGCCGCTGGCCTATCAACAACAAACACCGACGCCTGCGCAGCCGTTAGCCAAGCCCGCGGATTTCGTGTGGCAGGCGCAGCCTGTTCCACCACAAGACCAAATGCCTACCCCGGTGGAGGGGGCAGGCAAGTCCGGCCGTGCCGGCGCTCGCTCGCATCCTAACTTTGCGGAAATGCGGCCGACGCCAGAAGAACCGGTCATGACCTGGCGGCGTCCCGGCGGCAACGAGGAATCTGAGCCGAAGGCTGCCCCTGTCGCTATGGAGCCGCAAGCGTCCGCTCACCGGGAGAAAGAGTTGCCCGCGGAAACGCGCAGCACTGTGGCGGCGTCGCCGGCCGTCTCGCCCCTCCATTCGCCGCGCCGTTGGCCGTCGGCCTACGTAACCGGATCGCCGCCCAGTCCAGGACGCCCCGGCACCATCGTCTTCGAGGAGGAACCATCGCCGTCTAAATCGGTGCCTGCTGTGATTGCGACAACTCCTCCGCTGGCGCCGGCAGAGTTGCAACGTCGCATCAAGTCCCTCTGCGGTCGGCAGGCTCGCGATGTGGTGATCACCCTGAATCACGACGGCAGCGCCCTGGTTCGGGTTAAAGTGGCCAACCATTCTATCGAGGAGCAACTCTCGCGCAAGATCCTCGCCCTCCCGGAAATGAACTCCTCGCGGGTGCGGCTGCTGATGGAAATTGAACCGTAATCATCGCTTTCGGCGAGCGGGGGGGTTACACCCCCCGCTCGCCCTTGGTTGTGTCCGTTTCCGGAGAACGCTTAACTCAGCCAGCGTCGGGTTAAATCGCCGTAGGCATCGATGCGGCGATCGCGTAAGAAGGGCCAATGGCGGCGCACTTCTTCCAGGCGGCGGCGGTCGCAGGGCACTACCAGCACTTCCTCGCGGTCTTCGGAAGCCTGTCCCAAGACTACCCCGAACGGATCGCACACAAACGACGAACCCCAAAATTGCAGGCCCCCCTCGGCCGGTCCCTCGTGGCCGATTCGGTTGACCGCGGCCACAAAAACGCCGTTGGCGATGGCGTGGCTGCGCTGCATCACTTCCCAGGCTTGGCGCTGGGCGGCGCCGTGTTCTTCTTTCTCCTGCGGGTGCCAGCCGATCGCCGTCGGATACAGCAGCACTTCAGCCCCTTGCAAGGCGGCCAGTCGCGCCGCCTCTGGAAACCATTGGTCCCAGCACACCAGCACGCCTACACGCCCCAAACGGGTTGCGAAGGTGCGGAAGCCGGTGTCGCCGGGCGTAAAATAATATTTCTCGAAGTATAAGGGATCGTCCGGAATATGCATTTTGCGATACAGCCCGCACAGGCTGCCGTCGGCGTCGAAGACCACCGCCGTGTTGTGATACACGCCAGGGGCCCGGCGCTCAAACAGCGAGGCCGCGATCACCGCTCTTGTCTCCCGCGCCGCTTGTGCCAGGCGCTCCGTGGTGGGACCGGGGATCGGCTCCGCCCAATCAAACAAGGTCGGATCGTACCGTTGGCAGAAATACGGCGAGCGGAACAGTTCTTGCAAACAGATGATCTCGGCGCCATTGCGGGCGGCGCGATGAATGGCCGACAGCGTGCGCTCCAGGTTGGCGTTGAGGTCCGCCTCGCACCGCATCTGCACCAGGCCCAAAGTGAACGTATGCGCTTGTGGAGTTGCCATGGTGCTTATATTATTCGGAAGCGACACGAGGAGAAAGCGACCAATGAACGAAAAAGACCGACTTTCAGAGCAACCCGACCCAAATGCTGCCGAATTGGCCCGGCAGCTGCACCAGCACCTCGACAGTCTTCGGGCCGCCGGGATCTATTGGCTGCCGGTGAGCCGGGAACCCGCCGCGCCTGCGGCTGAGGGGGAGAAGCCTACGGCCCAGCAGTTGCCCCTGTTCGCCGCCAGCGATGCGGCCGCGCCGCCGGCGCCAGACGATCGGGAACAGAGGCGGCGCGAATTGGCCCTCCTGGCCGAGCGGGTGGCCGGCTGTCAACGCTGTACCGAGTTGGTCGTGAGCCGTTCCCGCACCGTCTTCGGCGTCGGGCCGATTGATGCCGAGTTGTGTTTCATCGGCGAAGCACCCGGGGCGACCGAGGACCAGCGCGGCGAGCCGTTCGTTGGCGAGGCGGGCCAGTTGCTCGATCGCATCATCGCAGCTTGCGGCATGAGGCGTGAGGAAGTCTACATATGTAATATCGTAAAATGTCGCCCTCCCGGCAATCGCCTGCCGACGGCCCAGGAGGCCGGCAACTGCCGTGAATATTTAGAGCGCCAGCTGGAATTGGTACGGCCCAAGTTCATTTGCGCCCTGGGCGCCTGCGCGGCGCAAAACCTGTTGGGCACCTCGCAGTCCATTGGCAAACTGCGCGGTCGTTTCCATGACTACAAGGGCATTCCGGTGATGTGTACGTATCATCCTGCTTTTTTGCTGCCGGGGCGCAGCCCACACAAAAAACGCGAGGTGTGGGAAGACATGAAGAAGCTGCTGCAGCGCATGGGACGGCCCGTTCCCGGACGTTGACAAAAGAGAAAAGAGAGGCGCCCGGCGAAATAATTTGCTTGACACGTTAACTAGATACGACTACGGTGAAGGAGAAGTATGTTACTCGCGTAATGTTGATTTTTCCGTGAATGCTGCTCTTCGGAAGCCGGCCGCTAAGGTATATTTAAGACCGGCTCAGTGATCGAAACGCAGAAGTCGCTCCAAGCCCGGAGGAGCCGACGATGAAACGTCTCGCGTTCGTGATGGTGGCGCTGGCTGCTTTTCCACTTGGTTGCCCGCAGGCCCATGCGTCCGCGGCGACGACCGAGCCTGCTTCTGTTTTTCCCTATTCTTGGGACGTTTGCTCAAACACCTTCTCCCCCGGCCCTAACGCAGCCCCCTTCCCTGGTAGATCCTGCACCGAAACAGCGTGTGCGCTGATTTTCTTTTCCCTCGTCCGTCCGTTTCTTTTCTACGGGAGGTCTTTGCCATGACCGTCGTTCACCAACCCATCCGTGCCCGGAGCAGAGGTTTCACCCTCATTGAACTGTTGGT
>JAJPIY010000113.1 GCA_021324515.1 Planctomycetota bacterium | reverse complement strand
CGTATCCACAATGCACTTGCCGCGGATACCCTTGCTCGATCCCTCCCAGGCCGGTTTGACGATGGCTGTCCACGGCAAGCAGTCCCATGTCTCGATATCGTCCAGTGGATCATCCGGTCCCCAAACGGCCCCCTGAGGGACTTTCACACACCGCGTGGATTGAACCAGCCGCTTGGCGCAATCTTTGTCGAGCGTCACCGACAGGGTGAGGGGGTCCGAACCGGTGTAGGGGATGCCGAGCATCTCTAACACCGCCGGCACGCGTGCCTCGCGGCAGCGGCCGATGCCCTGTCCCTCGGCAATGTTGAAGACGAAATCCGGCGGCTGGCGCAGCAAACGTTCGAGGAGTTCCCGGCCGTCACCAAGACGTTCGACATTGTGCCCCAATCGCTGCAAGGCAGCGGCCAGAGCGTCAATAGTGACGGGACTGTCGAACTCTTCCTGGAAATCGTCGGGGAGGTGTGCCGACGTGGGTAGGTCTGCTTTCAGATCGTAGGTGATGCCGATTTTCATTCCTACATGTCCTTGGGCGAGCGGGGGGTGTGAACCCCCCGGTTGTGCTACCAGGGGGTTAACCCCCCGGTTGTGCTACCAGGGGGTTAACCCCCTGGTAGCACAACCGGGGGGTTCACACCCCCCGCTCGCCGGATGTCTCACGAGTCGCAGCCGTTGACCAAGACGCCGAGGGAGAGCAGTTCCTCGGTAGGCCCGTTAAACTCGTGGCAGGCGTCCTGCTCTGGGGAAGTGTACGCTTGGGGATTGGTCAGCACGGTCAGTTCGCGTCGGGCCATGCGATCGTTGCCGGCGGGGATCAAGGCCGACTTGCTCCCCTGTAACAACGACAAGACGCCGAGAGGCCCCGCGTCCCGCCGGTTGGCGTGGATTGGCTGGACCATTTGCGGTTTGTCCTCTGCTTGATAACGGACGAGCATGCCTTCGTAGTTCCGCAATACGACAGCATCGTCGCTGGCGGAGACGAGATAGTTAGGCATGATCGGGATTTTGCCGCCACCATGCGGACTATCGACGACGTAAGTTGGGATGCCCAGGCCGGACAGATGGCCGCGCAACCCTTCCATGATCTCCATCCCTTTCCACACGGAAGTGCGGAAATGCCCCGCTCCAATAACGGGGTCGCAATGGAAGATGTAGTACGGACGCACTTTAATGCGCAAGAGCGCCCGCATCAGCCGACGCATGGTTTCCAAGGAATCATTGACTCCCTTGAGGAGGACGGTGTGGTTGTTGACCGGCATACCGGCCTTAAGCAGGGCCTGACAAACCCGGGCCGCCTCCGGAGTGACCTCGCGTGGATGGTTGAAGTGCGTCTGAATCCACACCTTGCCGGCTGAGGCCAGCAGATCGATCAAGTTGGGGTCGAACAGTTTTTGGGGCAGCGTTACCGGCACCCGCGTGCCGATGCGGATGACATCGACATGGGGGATGGCCGCCAAATTCTCAAGGAAGTAACGCAGCTTGGCCACAGGCAACGTCAACGGATCGCCGCCAGACACAATGACATCGCGGATCTCCGCATGATCGCGGATGTACTCGATCATGCGTTCGTCATTTCGGCTAATGGCATCCCAGCCGCCCCGCACCATGGTGGCCCGCTTGCGCGTGCAGAAACGACAGTACATGGTGCAAACGTGGGTAGTTACCAGCAGGACGCGGTCGGGGTAACGGTGCGTCAGCCCCGGCACCGGTGAATCCTTGTCCTCCTCCAACGGATCCTCCAACTCATAACCAGACGGATTGAGACGCTCCAGCGGCGAAGGCACCGCTTGCAAGCGAATGGGATCGTTGGGGTCGCTGGGGTCGATCAGGGAAAAGTAGTAGGGAGGGATGGCCGTCTTGTACTCAGCTTCAAGCGAGCCGATCGCTTCCAGTTCCTCCGGCGTGAACGACAAAAGCCCGCGCAACTGCCGGACGGAACGGATAGCATTTTGCGACTGCCATCGCCAATCGTCCCAGAGATGATCGGGGACATGACGCCAGAGCGGATGGCGTCGGGGTTTACCGGGAGGTTCTTCGTCATCGTATCCACCGCAGGTTTCGTGCAGCGGACGCGGATCGAAGCCGGTGCGCTCTTCCGATTCACTCATCGTCTTGGATGCCTCCAAAAGACTCAGATGCCTCACGTGCTCCAGGACAAAGGCCAAATCGCTCCGATGTTCCCACCGGGCCGAACCAAGAACCATCAGAGAACTTCAGCTGTCCACGGCACTTCACATCACACGCGGATGCTAACGTGAAGCTCACAAAATGCAAGTCCTACCAGGACAAAAACAGTCTCGCACGTCGATTTTTTTTCGATAATCTTGCCCCCGCACCCACAATTTGCCATCTCCAAGGCTTCGTCGCGGCATCTGCGATCCGTCCACAGTCGCTATTGGGCTACTTGGGGCTGTCTCAGCTGCACCCGTGCGCAGATTAATCTGAGCAAGTGTAGTTGCAACCTCTCTTCCGGCCAAGGCAGCTTCTACGAAAAAAATCGCCAGGTCGGAAAATTATTGATCTCATCGGTCATCGCTGCACCAGAGTTGAGAGAGGACACATAGTTGATGAGACATTTTTCACGCTGTTTGTACTCTCCCCCTCGGCTCCCGATGGTCATGGGGGGCCGTCAGCGAAGTATGCCGCTCTTGCAGCACTTCGCGCATCTGAGTGCGGACTGGTAAAAACCCTTCCCGCCTTGTTAGACTGGTCGCATGAAACCTCCTTCTTCTCCATCGTCCTCGGGCTTGGTGCGTGCCTTGGGTCCGTCGACGGCCACCGCCGTGGTTGTCGGCACCGTAATCGGTTCGGGCATCTTCAAGAAACCCCAGGCCATCGCCGAGCATGTACCGAACTTCGGCCTGGTTGCTCTGCTGTGGGTGCTGGGCGGCGTGCTGATCTTATTGGGCGCCCTGGCTTACGCCGAAGTGACGGTGTTGCTGCCCCGAGCCGGCGGCAATTACATATTTCTGCGAGAGGCATATGGCCGATTGGCTGGCTTCCTCTGGGGGTGGGTGGATTTCTGCATCATCCGTTCCGCCTCGCTGGCCGCTTTGGCCACCCTTTTTACCGAATCGTTCAACGACATCCTCGGTAACGAGGCCTTCCAGCAAGCGGTCGGCCTGCCCTCCCGCACCCATCTGGGTTTTTGGCCGCAACGCCTGCTGACGGTGGCCGTGCTGACCGGGCTTGCCTGGGTCAACATCCGCGGCGTGCGCTGGGGCGGCCTGATGCAGTTGCTTATTACCCTCATCAAGGTCAGTTCGCTGGTCGCCATCGCCCTGCTGCCGTTCCTGGCGCTGGCCAATGGGGTATCGACGCCAACCCTGCCGAATTTCGACAACCTGCGCCCGCTTTGGCCGGAAGATTGGCGTCAACTCTCCCTAGGCCATCTCGGTTCCGCTTTTCTGGGCGTCCTGTGGGCCTTTCATGGTTGGCAGAACCTCGCGCCTGTCGCCGAAGAGGTTCGTCAGCCCCAGCGCAACATTCCGTTGGCCCTGCTGGGCGGCGTCGCTCTTATCATCGCCCTCTATCTGGGCGCCAACCTGGCGTACTATCTGGTCCTTCCAGGTCAACAGATGGCTGCCCTGAAACAAACAACGGTGGCGACGGAATTCAGTCTGCGCTTGTTGGGACCGTTAGGAGCGGCGGCGGCGGCGGCGGCGGTAATGGCGTCCGTCTTTGGGGCGCTCAATGGCAACTTGTTGGTCGGGCCACGCCTCTTGTACGCGATGGGCGACGACGGTTTGGCGCCGCGTGCTCTAGGCGTCATCCACCCCCGCTATCGCACGCCGGCCCTGGCCATTGCCGTGTTGGCCGCCTGGTCCTCCCTCCAGGTCATGAGTGTGGCCTTGTTGACCTGGCTGGGCTGGTTAGAAGCGAGCAAATCTCCCTTCGACCGCTTGACCGATTTTGCCATGTTCGGGGCGGTCATCTTCGAGACGCTGGCGGTAGTTTCGATCTTTGTCTTTCGCCGCCGCCATGCCGCAGGGGAACGTCCCTATCGTTGTCCCGGCTATCCGTGGGTGCCGGCCCTGTATGTGATTTTGCCGACGTTCATTGTGGTCAACATGTTCCTACGCCAAGAAACCCTTGTCGAAGCGCTGGCCGGAGTCGGCTTTATCGCCTTGGGGGCGGCAGTGTACGGCGTTTTGGGATTGGGGCGCAACTTCATTTAGCCGCGAGGCGAAGGTGAGTGCGCCGCCAGAGCATTCCAGCGCGACGATGCTCTACGGAAACGCCGCTAACCATACTTGCCTAGTTTTCGTAAAATACAGTCATGAATTCTTATTCGCCTCACTTTCCGATGCACAACACAGCCATGAACTCTCGTTCGTCATCTGAACGCATCCCCCGCGGCAACAACTCTTCCAACGTCTCGCCGGAACGAGGCAAAGGGGGAATGAACGTTCTCGTAGTCGAGGACGACCCCGTCATTGGCAAGTCCTTGTCCAAGGGCTTGTCAGAGGCGGGACACAGTTGTGTTTGGGTCAAGACCGGCCAGCACGGATTGGAGCAGGGCCTGAGCCAGCGCTTCGACGCCATCGTCCTGGATCTGTTGCTGCCGGGTGTTCCAGGTCTAGAGGTATTGCGGCAGATTCGCGCCGCCGGAGTGCGGACGCCGGTCCTGCTCTTGACTGCGCTGGGAGCTGTTGACGACCGGGTCACCGGACTTAAGTCCGGCGCTGATGATTACCTGGCCAAACCGTTCGCTTTTCCGGAATTGATGGCACGGCTGGAGGCAATCTGCCGGCGAACCGTCGATCGGCCGCCTGCCGTCACAACGGTCGGCGACCTACGCCTCGATTTGCCCCGACGGCGCGTGCAAAAAGGCGACGTCGAAATTGACCTGACGCCGACGGAGTTCAGCATCCTGGAGTTGCTGATGCGCCATGCGGGCCAGGTAGTCACGCGCAGGATGTTGTGTGAACACCTATGGGACACCGATTGGGAGGGCACCACCAACGTGATCGAGGTCCACATCAACCGCATCCGCAAGAAGCTCGATCAAGAAGGGGCCCCCTCGATCATCCAGACCGTGCGAGGTCGCGGCTATGCGCTTCGGGCTACTTAAACACCTACCGCCGACGCTGCGCTTTCGACTGACGTTTTGGAACACGGTCGTCATCCTGGTACTGGTGGGCGGCGCTCTTTGGAGTGTGCGGGAATTGGTCCGCTGGACGCTCATCAGCGAACTGAACGCCGGGTTGATCGAAGATGTCAAAGACGTGCAGTTAATCATTGACCATTTCGGTTTGAATTGGGAGGAAGTGGCAGCGGATTTAGAACCGAAAATCATCAGCAACAGCGACCGCGGCTGGTTTGTGCGTGTCTTTTCCTCAAGCGGCGAGCTCTTATGGTCCAGCAGCAATGCTCCGGAGTTGAAGATACCGGCCGCGCGGGCGGTAAAACCCGGCAGCTACGACCGCGCCAATTATCATCTTTTGCAACGCTCTCTTCCCGAGGGCAAACGGGCGCCGCCTTTGATTGTCCGTGTCGGAGTCCGTCGCGATCAAGTGGATGAAGACCTCTGGCGTTTGACCAAATGGATGCTGGCGGCGTTTGCGATCATCTTGGTGGCGGCGCCGGTGAGCGGCTACTGGCTAGCAGGCCGAGCTACTCGTCCCTTGGCGACGATTTTGAACACGACGGCCCGTCTGCATCCCGCTAATCTTAGTGAGCGTCTGCCGTTGCGCGGCAGCGGCGATGAGTTGGATCAACTGTCTGCCACCCTGAACGGAATGCTGGATCGCTTGGCCGTCCACCTGGAGCAGCAGCGTGCTTTTGTAGCCAACGCCGCTCATGAGTTGCGCTCGCCGCTGACGGCCATGCGCACTTCCTTGGAAGTGGCCCTGGAGCGCGAACGCAGCCCGGCCGAATACCGCGAACTGCTCGCCGATCTTATCGAAGAATGTATCAGCCTCAGCAATCTCATCAATCACTTACTGTTGCTCGCTGAGGGTGACGCAGGCTTGCTGCACGCCGACGGCCAAGTACGCCTGGATGAATTAGTGCGCCGGGCTGCCGATATGTTTCAGGGCATCGCTGAACAACGCGGTATATCTCTGCAAGTACAGCTGCCTCATGCCGTATCTATTCGCGGCAATCGCGTGCATCTACGTGAGGTCATCCACAACCTGCTCGACAACGCCCTCAAGTTCACGCCGGAGAGAGGGACGGTGAGCGTCGAGGTGAACGCTCCGCCGGGGGCTTCGCGGGTCCAACTGTTTGTCCGCGACACAGGAAGCGGCATTCCGCCTGAAGATCTGCCCCATGTGTTTGAACGCTTTTACCGTGCCGATAAGTCGCGCCAACGCACTCAGCCGACTGGCGGCAGCGGTTTGGGCTTGAGCATCTGCCAAGCTATCGTCCACGCCTACGGCGGCGAGATTTCCCTCGCCAGCACCCTGGGCAAAGGCACTACAGTAACGGTCTCTCTTCCGATTTCCGGCTGAGCAAATATAAGCGCAGCGGAAGCACTCCGGAGCATTGTCAGTCTATCCTCCTGCCGGTTATACTGAGTCTTATCCTGCATAGGCGAGCGGGGGTGTGAACCCCCCGGTTATTCTGGGCGAGCGGGGGGTGTGAACCCCCGGTGGTTCTGGGCGAGCGGGGAGTGTGAACCCCCCGGTTATTCTACCGGGGGGTTCACACCCCCCGCTCGCCAGCGCTGACGCAACCCCGCTCGCCCAGGTCTGTGTCAATCTCTCCCGCGTCCAACGTAATTGGTTCCGGAGTGCGATGCCATGAGTACCAGTCGGCAATGGGGTCATCCACATACCCACGCCTTTACAGATTTCCACCCGCGGGAGCGCGAGGGCTTAACGCTCTTAAGTCGGCGCAACATGCTCAAAGCCGGTTTGGCTGGTCTCGCTGGACTCAGCTTGCCGGGGCTGCTGCGCCATCGCGCCGGCGCTGCTGCGGCGAACCGAAGTATGGCCGACGGCAAGAGTGTCATTCTTCTCTGGATGGCCGGCGGCCCCAGCCATATTGATACGTGGGACCCCAAACCGGATCGACCGTTGGAGAACCGCGGCCCTTTCAGCACTATCGCTACCAAGCTGCCCGGCGTCCGCATTTGCCAACACCTGCCGCGCATGGCCGCCATGCTGGATCGCTTCACCTTGATCCGCTCTGTCGACGCCCGCCACAGCAATCACGAGCCGAACATGGTTTTTCAGACCGGCAATATCGAGGCTGCTCCGCGCATCAATCCGCGCGGCCACATGTATCCCGCAATCGGCTCGGTCATAGCCAAGATGCACGGACCCAATCATCCCGGCATGCCGCCCTACCTGGCCTTCACGAAGTCGCGCACGCATCTGGCGTTCGGCGGCTATTTGGGCAAACAATATGACCCCTTCCTTGCCGATCAGGCCGCCCGTCTGCCTATTTACACCCATGTCGGGGTAGATACCGGCCGCATGACGGATGCCGACCTTTTTCGTCTCCCCCTGGGACTCAGTGAAGAACGCATTCGCCAGCGGCGAACGCTCCTCCGTGACTTCGATCGCTTGCGTAAGCATCTGGACGCCTCGGGGACAATGGAGGCGCTAGACCGTTATGGTCAGCAAGCGGTCGAGCTGCTCTTGGGGCGGCGTGCGCAGCAAGCCTTTGATCTGACCAAGGAACCCGAACCGGTGCGCCAGCGTTACGGCAAACATCTGTGGTGCCAGCAGGCCCTGCTGGCGCGTCGCCTGGTCGAGGCAGGGGCCGCATTCGTGACCCTGGACCTCAGCTATCACCCCGCCTCGGGCACTTGGGACACGCACGGCGATAACATCCCTCCCTACGGCGGCATCCGCAAAGGTCTCGGTCCGCTTTTGCCGTTGTTCGATCATCTTATTACCACCCTCGTCAGCGATTTGGCCGACCGCGGAATGCTTGACCACGTGCTCGTGCTGGCAATGGGGGAATTCGGACGGACGCCGCAAATGGGTACGCAAGGCAGCACCGATGGCCGCAATCATTGGCCTTTCGTCATGTCGATGGCTATGGCCGGGGGAGGACTGCGCCACGGGCAGGTGATTGGCGCCACGGAGAAAGACGGCGGCGCTATCAAGGACCGCCCCGTCACGCCCGGCGACCTGGCGGCGACGATTTATCATCATATGGGCGTCCCACTGGACGCAACTTATTCCGATACCCTCGGCCGGCCGCACTACATTGTCGAAAACGGCCAGCCCCTCCGCGAATTGCTATAATCGCGGCGTCGCCAACGGGGCTCGGAATACGCCACAGCGGAGAACGGATGGAGGACAAGCGGTTTATCTGTGCCCGGTCCCCAGCGCAAGCAAGGGCCTGGAGACTGGCAACAGATTAGAATACCGTGAAAAGTAGCAGCCGAGCGTTCCATATCAACCAGGTGCGGTCCTCGGCAGCGACCTTGCCTTGCTCCAGAATGGTGTTCAGCCGCTTCTGGACGCTCTGTACCAGTTGCCTTTTCTTCTCTGGCAGAGGATAGAGGTCCGGCCGTTTCAGCACGCGGTTGACCAGTACAGCCACGGTACGGACTTCGTCGAGATCCGGCGGCAAGGGCTTGTCGTTCCACGCCGGCGCAGCGTCGCCATCGGCCAGTTGCTTCGTCACGTCGCGGATGTACTGGCTAATGCACTGGAGCTTGCGGTAATCGATGCGCTGGGGCAGATCCGAAGGTGCGTGATAATCGGGATGTTGGCCGGTGCTGAAAAATAAAAACGGCACACGACGATCGCGGAACGGCCCATAATCGCTGCGAGTGCCAATCAAGTCGGCACCGAGCCGGCCAATGACAAGCCCTGGCGGCGGCGGCGTTTTCTCAATCAGTTCCCGCAGGTACGCCGAACGCTCGCTGCCCAGTACGAAGACATATTCGTCCATGACGTTGGCCATAGAGCGGCCCAACATGTCGGCGGTGAGGGCCGCTTTCAAGTAGCGGAACGGCAGAGGGGAATGAGCGGCGAAGTGCATCGAACCGCGCAGACCGGCTTCTTCTTGATCAAAGGCAATAAAAGCGAGCGTGCGGCGTGGTTTGTCTTCGCTCAGGGCGAAATGCTCGGCCACTTCCAGCAACATAGCGATACCGCTGGCATTGTCGTCGGCGCCGGGATACAGCACGTTGCCTCGTTTGCCGAGGTGGTCGAAGTGGGCGCTGACGAGCACCCATTCCTCTTGGAGCCTGGAATCCCTGCCGGGCAGAAGAGCGCCGACATTGCGTCCGATGACGTCGGCCTTGCCGACGCCTTCATGAAGCAACGAAGGGACATCTTGATAATAGGAATCGCCAAAGGCCGGTTTAAGCCCGAGACGCTTAAAGGCGGCGGCAAGATGGCGGGCCGTTCGCGCTGCTCCCGGCCCACGGCGGCCCAGAAACTCCGGCGACGCCAGACGATAGACATGCGCACGCAGTTCATGGGCGTGGATCTCCGGTGAGAGTTCGCTCTCGGCTATGCTGGACAGAACAGCGGAATAGGCCATCCAAAAGGACATCAAAAAAGCACCGCTGCCTGCCATGATTCGCCTCCTTGTTCATATGATTGAGAGTAGCTCGTAAAATCGCCCAACCGCCGCCCTACCTGCACGCATCCTACCGTATTGGTGCAAACGGCACAAACCCGCTTGGAGAAAGGCATCGCACTGTCTACCATTACAGAGAAAGACGGAAGACGGACGAGGGCGCACTTGACCGACAACAGAGGGCATGATTAAACTGCCCCATTCGCGGTCGCCTTTCTGGGCTGAGGAGGATCATGGCGTTACGTACTCCGCTGTATGATTGGCACGTCCGACACGGCGGCCGCATGATCGCGTTCGGCGGCTGGGACATGCCTGTACAGTACACCAGTATCATCGAGGAACACCAAGCCGTGCGCACCGCAGCGGGCTTGTTCGACATCAGCCATATGGGCCGACTGACCTTCGCCGGCGTCGATGCCTTGGCCCTCCTCCAGCAGGTTTACAGTAATAACGCCGCCACCATGAAGGACGGCCAAGTCCGTTATGGTCTGATCTGCAACGAGCGCGGCGGCATCCGCGACGATGTGCTAGTCTATCGTTGGTCCCACGGGTGGACGATGGTCGTCAACGCTTCCAACCGTGTTAAGATCGTGAATTGGCTCACGCAACACAAAGCGGGCCGCGCCGTGGAGATTACCGACCAGACGATGACGACGTGCATGATTGCTGTGCAGGGACCGCAAGCCTTGGCTTTGTGCCAAGGTTTGATCGAAGCAGATGCCGGCCAGTTGGCCTATTATCATGCCATGCGGACGCGCTATCGCGGCCACACATGCGTCGTCAGCCGCACCGGTTATACCGGCGAGGACGGTATCGAGCTGATAGCGCCGGCGGAACAAGCCGTCGAACTATGGACGGAGTTGGTCAGCCGCGGGGCCAAACCGTGTGGGCTCGGCGCCCGCGACACGCTGCGTCTGGAAGCCGCCATGCCGCTATATGGTCACGAACTAAGCGAGGAGATTGATCCTTTTCAGGCCGGCCTGGGCTGGGCAGTCAAGCTGGACAAGGGAGATTTCATTGGCCGAGACGCCTTAGTACGGCGTCGTGAGGATGCAACATTGCCGCGTCGTGTTGGCCTGGAATTGGCCGGCCACCGCGCCGCCCGGGAAGGATCGACGGTATGGCGCGACGGACGGATCATCGGCCGCGTCACCAGCGGCACCGTAACGCCGACGCTCCACAAGGCCATTGCGATGGCTTACCTCGAACCAGCGTTCACGGCGATTGGCACGCTCTGCACCGTGGACGTGCGCGGCAAGACCGCAGAGGCGCGCGTTGTGCCTCTGCCGTTCTATCAGCGCCCCAGAAAAGAGACCGCTTGCCGATGACGATACCAAGTGAGGACTATCATGGACCCGAAGACGCTCCGCTACACCAAGACGCATGAATGGGCCTACCTCGAAGGCGACCTCTGTACTGTCGGACTGACCAAATTTGCCGTGGACCAACTCACCGATATTATCTACATCGACTTGCCCGACGTTGATGATCCGGTCACAGCCGGCGAGAGCTTCGGAGAGATCGAATCCGTCAAGGCCGTCAGCGATCTTTATTCTCCGGTTAGTGGCGACATCTCGGCCGTCAACGAGAAATTGCAGACGGACCCGACGTTGATTTCCAGCGATCCTTATGGCAAAGGCTGGCTCATTAAAGTCAAGGTTGAGAAGGGCACGACGCTCGACCATCTGATGACCCTGGACCAATATGAGAAACAGATCGCTTCGGAAGAGCATTAACAACCCCCAGCTGCTGGGTGTAATTTTTTAAATCCGATTTGGGAGGTCGGCTTGTCTTACGTTCTCAACACTTCCGAAGATCAGCGAGCCATGCTCGCCGCTATCGGCGTCTCCTCCATCGAGGAGCTTTTCCATAAAATTCCGCCGTCTTTGCGTCTGAATCGCCCGCTGCAAGTGCCTCCTGCGTTGAGCGAGATGGAATTGACGGCCCATCTGCATCAGCTGGCCAGGCGCAATCGGCCCGCCGGCGAGGCGGTCTGCTTCCTGGGCGGCGGCGCTTACGATCACTTCATTCCGGCGGTAGTGGATGTTATCGCCGGCCGCAGTGAATTTTACACGGCCTATACGCCTTACCAGGCCGAGGCCAGCCAGGGCAGCTTGCAGGTTTTCTTCGAGTTTCAGACGCTGATTTGCCAATTAACCGACTTGGACGTGGCCAACGCCAGCCTCTATGAAGGCGGCAGCGCTGTGGCCGAGTCCGTGTTGATGGCCCGCAGCATTCAACCACAACGGCGCAAAGTCCTGGTCGCTGCAAGCGTCCATCCAGAATATCGGCAGACGCTCGCCACCTACACGGCCAATCTCGACCTGCACATCCAGACGCTGCCGACGCCAAACGGGTTTCTCGATCCGGACGATTTGAAAAAGGCCATCGACGACCAAACGCTGTGTGTAGTAGCGCAGCACCCGAATTTCTTCGGCTGCCTAGAAGAACCCGAAGCGCTGGCAGATGTCGCGCACCAGACAGGGGCTTTATTCATCGTCAGTTTCGATCCGATCAGTCTGGGCTTGCTGAAACGTCCGGGACAGTACAGGGCCGACATTGCCGTGGCAGAAGGACAATGTCTGGGCAATCCGATGAGTTACGGCGGGCCATACCTGGGTCTGCTGGCTTGCCGCGAGGAGTACGTCCGCAAGATGCCAGGACGGCTTGTTGGGCAAACCGTTGATCGCCGCGGCCGGCGTTGCTGGGTGCTGACGCTGCAAACACGCGAGCAGCATATTCGCCGCGAAAAAGCGACAAGCAACATCTGCACCAATCAGGGCCTGATGGCGCTCAAGGCCACCGTGTATCTCGCTGCTCTGGGACCGCAGGGCTTGAAAGAGACAGCGGACCTCTGTATGCGCAAGGCCCACTATGCCGCAGCGCGCTTGACTCAGCTGGCAGGCGTGCAGCTTCGCTTTAATCGGCCGTTTTTCAAGGAATTTACATTGCAAATAGAAGGATCTGTTCCAGCCCTTCTCGCCGGCCTACTCGAAAAAGGTTACCATGCAGGGCTCCACCTGGGCCGCTGGTATCCGGAGTTGCAAAATTGTTTCAGCATGGCCGTAACCGAAAAACGGACACGCGCGGAGATCGATGGTTTCGTATCGGCCCTGGCCGACCAGCGCGACGGTGCGTGCAACGGTGTTCCGACTCCGCAAGTCCGAAGCGAACCTGTGGAGCAAACCATTCATGGATAAAACCCAAGCGACCGAACTGCTATTTGAACTGAGCCGTCCTGGACGGCGCACCCATCGTTTGCCCGATTGCGACGTACCGACCGAGGGCTCCTTGCCAGCGTCGGCATTGGCGGAGGGGCCGCCGCCGTTGCCGGAAGTGGGCGAGATCGATTTGGTCCGCCATTTTATCAACCTGTCTACGCGCAATATGTCTATTGATACCAATTTCTATCCACTTGGTTCATGTACTATGAAGTACAATCCCAAGCGGCATGAGCGGTTGGCGGCTCATCCAAGTATGACTGACCTGCATCCGCTGCAAAGCGACGAGTCCTGTCAGGGCCTGTTGGCCATTCTCTGGGAAATGCAGGAACTCCTCGCCGAAATTGCCGGACTGGATGGCGTCTCGTTGCAACCTGCTGCCGGGGCTCAGGGAGAGTTGACAGCCTTGCTGATGGCAGCGGCATACTTCCGCCACAAGGGCGAGAGGCGTTCGCGCGTGCTCATCCCCGACAGCGCCCACGGCACGAATCCCGCCAGCGCCGCCCTGGCCGGCTTCGACACGGTCAGTGTAAAAAGCAACAGCCGCGGACTGGTCGATCTCGATGACCTACGTTCTAAGCTCGATGAACGCACCGCCGTCTTTATGATTACCAATCCGAACACGCTCGGCCTGTTCGACGATCAGATCGCCACGATTACGGAATTATTACACCACAAAGGGGCGCTGGTGTACCTGGACGGCGCCAACATGAACGCCATTCTCGGCATCACTCGGCCAGGTGATTTCGGCGCCGACATGATGCACTACAATGTCCATAAGACGTTCACTGGCCCGCACGGCGCCGGCGGCCCTGGGGCCGGTCCCATCGCGGTGCGGAAGCAGCTTGTGCCGTTTCTACCCACGCCGCTCGTGGCCCGCTCCGGCGAGCGTTTTTATCTTGATTACGACCGCCCCCAATCGATCGGGCGGGTCCGCAGCTTTTTCGGTAACGTCGGCATCCTGCTGCGCGGCTGGCTATACATCCGCACGCTGGGCCCTCGTGGACTGCGCGAAGTCAGTGAGAATGCCGTACTCAACGCCAATTACCTGCTCAGCCGTCTGAAGGGCGTTTACGAGGTACCGCACGGCGAGCGCTGCATGCATGAGTTTGTCGCCAGCGCCTGGACGTTGAAGCGCGAACGCAAGATCAGCGCCATGGACATCGGCAAACGTTTGCTGGATTTCGGCTTCCACGCGCCGACGGTATATTTTCCGTTGGTAGTAAAAGAGGCGCTGATGATCGAGCCGACGGAGACGGAGAGCAAAGAGACGCTGGACGCTTTCGCCGATGCCCTCCTCCAGATCAGCCGGGAAGACGCTGATTTCTTGCATGAAGCACCGCACGAACTAGCCCTGAGCCGGCCCGATGAAGTGAAAGCCGCTAAGGAAACGGTGCTGCGCTGGCAAGCGCCTTCTACGCCATGATACCTCTGCATTGTCGCTTCCTGCCGTTCCAGGTCGCCGAAGGCGCCTGGAACATGGCTGCCGATGAGGTGCTGCTGCAAACGGCGGCAATATCGGAGACCGCTGTGTTCCGCCTCTATGGCTGGTCGCGGCCTACTCTCAGCCTCGGCTATTTTCAAGCCAGTGCCGCCAGCCGTGCCTATCCCCAACTGGGAGAATTGGCCTGGGTACGCCGACCCTCCGGCGGGGCGGCCCTGGTGCATCACCACGAAGTGACTTACGCACTGGCCCTGCCGCCGGGTGCTCCATGGCAAAAGATGGGCGAGTCGTGGTTGCACCGCATGCATACCCTCCTCGCCGATGCGCTTGCCTCTGTCGGCGTACCAGTCAAGATATGCGGCCGTCATGAAGAAAAAAAACTCGGCGACGTCCTCTGTTTTCTGCACCACACCCCCGGCGATCTCCTGATCGATGGCGCCAAAGTTGTTGGCAGCGCCCAGCGCAAACAACGCGGCGCCCTGATGCAGCACGGCAGCATCTTGCTCGCTGCCACTCCGTGGACACCCCAGTTGCCGGGCATCCGTGAACTGACAGGCGCAACCTTGTCTGCCGAGATGCTGAGCGATGCCCTAATCGAACAGTTGGCCAAACAAACCGGCTGGCAGCTCGTCGCCTCGGAATGGACACCGAAAGAACGCCAGCGCATCGATGAATTGGCCGCAGGCAAATATTCTCAGTCGGCCTGGAATAGCAAACGCTGAATCCCCACCAATAAGGAGCGGTTGGGCCTCGTAGTGTCAGCCCTTGTTTCGCCCCTGTCTTTGCGCAGGAGCCGCCGGGGTTATCTGGACGGCCTTATTTGGTCAGCAACTGGTGTTCGAGATCGGTTCGGCGGACCAGTTCCGGATCACGGCGGCCGTGAGCCAATTCGTAGATGCCCGGTGCTTCCAATGTCTCCCCAGGAGCAAGACGGCAGGTGGCCTGTTTAGCACGACTGCGGCGAAACGATTCGGCTAGACATCCGGGACAAGTCAGAGCATACGTTTTGAGTTCCTGCGTAAGGCCGTCGCTCCAGCGCGCAGCAATCTTATAGACAGCCAACGCCTCACAGCCGCGGGTATAGCAGCGAACGGGATACGATAGCATGGGCATGACGCAATGCCTCAATCGTGCTCGAACGGCACCGGCTCGCCATTAACTTGGGCCAAGGCGTTCATGGCAGCGCGTTGCTCAGCTTCCTTCTTGTTACGGCCCCAGGCGCCGGCAAAAGTGTGCCGACCGATGACGGCGGCGATCTTGAAACACTTGCTGTGATCGGGGCCTTTCTCGTCGAGCAAGACGTACTGCGGCGTGGAATTGAACTCGCGCTGGGCGACCTGCTGGAGCAGGGATTTGAAATTGCCGCCGTGCGCTCCCTCAGCCACCTCTTCGATCTCGGGGCCAAGCTGCTTCAAAATGAAATTCCGGGCCGCTTCCAGCCCGCCGTCGAGATAAATGGCTGCTACCAGCGATTCGTATACATCGGCCAACATGCTCGACGGCACCGAAGAGGAGTGCAGGTGGTTCATCCCCTTGCCAAGGAAAATGTACGCCCCCAGGTTGAGCGCTTTGCTGAAACGCGCACAGGTACGGCGGCTGACCACTACCGACTTGATCTTGGTCAGGTCGCCTTCCTGATAATCGGGGAAACGCTGATAAAGCTGCTCGCACGTGACTAGGCCGAGCACCGCATCACCAAGAAACTCCATGCGCTCGTTGGAAGCCAGACGGGTGTTGGCCCCCGAGGCATGAGTCAGAGAAGCGCGCAACAGTTCAGGATGGCGAAATCGGTAACCGATCGTTTTCTGGCACTCTTCCAGAATCTCGGCTTCGGTGTTGAGACTCAATCCCTGTGCCATGGTTCTTATCATCAAAAATCCGCGAGCTTATCCGTAAAATACCAAATTTGCTCCCTCTTTGTCAACGCTGTCGTTTCCAGTTTCCCAGTAGGCAGGGCCGTTCAATGTTTCAAACTGGGTAAGGGAACTTGCCGTAAGTTCAATTTTCTCCTTGCAAGTCGTTTCCGACCTTGCTAGAGTTATATTTAAGCTAATCTCCGGGAGTAGACGCGGATTGACTCGAACTCCTGAACGATCATGAGGGCGCTTTTGCACTGGCCTTGCTCGCTGTCGTCGCTGGGAACGGCCCTCGTTCTTCTGGCTGGTGTGCTGCTTGCGCCTATGCCGGCGCGGGCCGGCTGCGGCGAGCATGTCGTAACGGTTACGTTGCTCGAGAAAACCGTTCCGAGTTCGGCTCCAGTTCCCCTGACGCCCCCGGAGAATCCGCGCATTCCTTGCTCGGGGCCCCATTGCACAGGCTTGCCAACGCCGCCGATGCCGATGCCCACTGCTCCAACGGGACCGAGCGGGCAACAATGGGCCTGCCTGCTCGGAGCGCTGCTGTCGTTGGCAACCTACTCCGCACCGTATGCTCAAGAAGGGCCATGCGAACGTCCGCTTTTCGTCGCGGCGAGCATCTATCATCCGCCTCGCTGACTTATCATCCATTTCCGATCGTGTAAATTGTGTTTTTGTTTAGCTGCGAGCCGCAGGCGAGCCACTCCGCTGCTGCCGCTCGCCTGCGGTTCGCAGCTAAACAAAAGGTTGCTTTTTTCCTCTCCGTCTAGCGAGGTTTCCTGGGATGGACACACCTTCGACCCCGATGGCCCGCGCGCCCAAACGGCTGTTGAACGTGCGTGGCCGGGTGTATGAACCGGCCATTGGGCCGCGCTTGAAAATCTTGCTCTTTTTCGTCTTCGCTGCCACAGCGGTGCTGGGTGTCACCGGCATTTATCTGCTTTCCATCGACGTGCTTGAACGGCTCAGCCAGCGAACGTACACCAATCAGTTCACTTTGCAGATGTTCGTTATCCACATTCTGGTTGGCTTGGCCTTTATTGGGCCGTTCCTCGTCTTCGGCTGTACGCACTTGCTGACCGCGCGCAAGCGCAAGAACCGTTTGGCCGTTAAGCTCGGCATCGCCTTGTTCGTCTGCGGCATCTTGGTCGTTGTCAGCGGCATAGCGCTGATCCAGCTGTCGGGTTTCCCGCAGCTGCCGACGGGCAGCATCGCTCGTTGGGTAGTCTACATTCTGCATGCGGCTTTGCCCGTGGCTGCGGTCGTGTTGTATGTGTTACATCGCTGGGCCGGCCCGGACATCAAATGGCACTACGCCTATGGCTGGGGTGCAGGCGTTGCTGTCTTTGTCGCCGCCATGATCGTGCTGCATTTGCAAGACCCACGGGCCTGGTTCGCCGTGGGGCCGCGCGAGGGCGAGAAATATTTTCGCCCCTCCCTGGCTCGCACTGCCAACGGTAACTTCATCCCCGCCAGCGCTCTGATGAAAGACGAATACTGCATGCAGTGCCACGCCGATATTTATCAGCAGCATGTGCATTCGGCGCATCATTTTAGCTCCTTCAACAATCCGCCTTATCGCTTTAGTGTCCGCGAGTCGCGCAAGATCGTCGATGAACACGGCATTCCCCGTGCTTCACGCTGGTGCGCCGGCTGTCACGATCTGGTACCGTTTTTCTCCGGCAAATTTGACGACCCCAACTTTGACGACGAACACGATCCGACCGCCTCGGCCGGCATCACCTGCGTTGCCTGCCACGCTATCACCAACATCAATAGCACGGAAGGCAACGCTGCCTACACCATCGAGGAGCCGCTGCCCTATCCGTTCGCCTACAGCGACAATGCTCTGCTTCGCTGGTTCAGCAATCAAGTGCTTAAAGCCAAGCCGGACTTCCACAAAAAGACGTTCCTCAAACCGTTCCACAAGAACGCCGACATCAACTCCGAGTTCTGCTCGACTTGCCACAAGGTCAGCCTGCCGGTGGAGCTGAATCACTATAAGGAATTTCTGCGTGGTCAGAACCACTACGATCCGTTCTTGCTCAGCGGCGTATCCGGCCACGGCGCGTTGAGCTTCTACTATCCGCCTCAGGCCAAGACCAGCTGTAACAGCTGCCATATGCCTTTGCAGCCGAGCAATGATTTTGGTTCCAAGGACTTCGACGGCAGCGGCGTTCGCAAGGTCCACGATCACTTCTTCCCCGGCGCGAACACCGGCTTGCCCTATCTGCTCAGCCGCCTGCCGGAGTACGCCAGCCAGGCTGATGGATTGCGCGAAGCCGTGCGCAAAAACGCCGACTTTCTGCGTGGCAACTATCTGCAGGGCGAGCGGGACCGCGTCAGCGCCCCGAGCGACGCCTCGCTACGCATCGATTTGTTCGCCCTGAAGGAAGGCGGGACCATCGATGGCCGATTCCTCGGCCCCTTGCGGCCGCAGCTGCCCAAACTGAAACCGGGGAAAAGCTACCTCGTTGAGGTAGTCATTCGCACCGTTGCCATGGGCCATCTCTTCACGCAGGGCACCGTCGATTCCAACGAAGTCTGGGTGGACTTCACGGCCACGTCAAACGGCAAAATCATTGGCCGTTCCGGCGCCCTCGCCAGGCCCGATGATTCAGGGCCAGTCGATGAATGGGCGCATTTTCTCAACGTGTTGATGCTGGACCGTCACGGCCAACGTGTCAATCGCCGCAACGCCCAGGACATCTTCACGCCGCTGTACAACCATCAGATCCCTCCTGGCGCGGGGCAGGTAGTGCATTACGAACTCCGGGTGCCTCCAGACGTGAGGGGGCCGATCGAATTGGCCGTGCGCGTGCGCTATCGCAAGTTCGATTTCGAGTACATGAGCCTCGTTCACGGCGGCCCTGACAAGGCGCCCAAATTGCCCATTGTCGATCTCTGTTCCGATCGTGTAATACTGCCGGTCGAGGGTGTTGCCGAGAACGTGCCGGAGCAAACCTCGCCGATCAAGCCGGCCTGGCAGCGCTGGAACGATTACGGCATCGGCTGCTTTTTGGAAGGTTTCCCCGAGGAGAAGAAGGGCGAGTTGGTGCAAGCCGAGGCGGCGTTCCAGGCGATGTTGAAAGAATACGCGGACAACAAGGAAGTAGCCGGCCATGCTTATTTGAATTTGGCCCGCGTCTATGAGGCCCAGGGACTCTTGTCCGAGGCGGTCCAAGCGCTGGAGAAAGCGCGCGCGGCCGGTGCGCCGTGGTGGACGGTGGCTTATTTCAATGGCCGCGTCAACCTGGACAACACCACCGATCGCCGTAGCGTCGAAACGGCCATCGCCAATTTCCAGAGCATTCTCGATCCCGATAAGCAGCCGCGCGAACGTGGTTTCGATTTCACCAAGGATTACCGCGTCATCAACGAGCTGGGCCGCGCCCTCTTCGAGCGAGCCTCGTTCGAGCGCGGCAAGTCCGCCCAGCGCGACGCTTTCCTGTTGCAAGCCATCGAGCAATATGAGCGGGCCTTGAAACTCGATTCGGAGAATGAGAAGGCCCATTTCGGCTTGCATCAGTGTTTCCAGGTGCTGGGCCGGCCGATGTCCGCATTAAAACTGCCCGAGGAGACACCCCAAACAGATGAAGCGTCTTTGCAGAAACTGGCCGACACGCTGCTTGATGACAAAGCCGAGAAGCAAGCACGGCGGTTGGCAGCCGCTCGGTTGGCGCGAGCAGCAGCCGCCCTGGGGGCCGAACCCATCTCGGCGAAGCAGCCGAAGCGGCCGCGCTTCGAATTACTGTTGGCACGCATCGAGCCGTACTTCCATCGGGAGAATGACGCCGAATTGAAGGAAGCAGCGGCTTTCGTCCTCGACCGGCTGCATCTGGAGCTGTTCCAGATATTTAAGCCCGATGAACTGGCGCAAAACCGAGCTATCCAGGCCTATCGCGCCAAACATCCCGCTGCCGACCACGCGGCGGAGGCCATCGTCATTTACTCGTTACATCGTCCGTAACGTTTAGCCGCGAGTCGGAGACGAGCGTGACCGCGTTGCATGGTCAGTAATGTTTAGCCGCGAGTCGGAGACGAGCG
>JAJPIY010000354.1 GCA_021324515.1 Planctomycetota bacterium | reverse complement strand
CCTCTCATCCATACACTTGGTACCGCAAGCCCGACGCCCCTGAAGGCATTCGCAGCCTCTTCAAGCCGAGCCCTACCAAGGCCGACGGTATGCAAATCTGCGAACATTTGCCCAAGACGGCGCAAGCGGCTGACAAGATCACGATTGTCCGCTCGCTCTATCACTCCATCCCCTCGCACGGTCCTGCCAGTGTGTTCATGACGACTGGCAACAAACCGACGCCAGCGTTGGATTATCCGTCTATGGGATCGTTGACCGCCAAGCTGCTGACGACCGAGAAAGGCATTCCGCCCTACGTCAGTTTCAGCGACCTGCGTGGCGACCGGGGCGGCGTCGCTGGCTACCTCGGTACGGCCTACAACCCGTTCATCGTCGAAAACGGCGGCGGCCGCGGCAATGCCTTCCGCGTCCGCGGTATTCAGCTTCCCGGTGGCTTTACCCTCGACGAATTGGAAAAACGCGACAAGCTCTTCCGACGCTTCGATGCGACCTTCCGCTCCCTGGAGAAGTCGGCTGACCTCGTCGAAGGACTCGATACCTTCCATCAGCAGGCCCTGGAGATCCTGCGTTCGGACAAGACCAAGAAAGCATTCGCCCTGGAGCAGGAACCCCCGGCGGTACGCGAGCGCTATGGGCCGACACCGTTTGGCCAGGGTGCTCTGGCGGCGCGGCGTCTGGTCGAAGCGGGTGTCCGCTTCGTCACCATCAGCTTGGGCGGTTGGGACACCCACCGCCAGAACTTCGACGTCCTTGCCAAGCGTCTGTTGCCGACGCTCGATCAAACGTTGTCGGCCCTGGTTGAAGATCTGGATGCCCGCGGTCTGCTGGAGACGACGATTGTTTACTGCGCCGGCGAATTCGGTCGAACGCCCAAGATCAACAAGACTGCCGGCCGCGATCACTGGGCGCGGTCGATGGCGGTGGTTCTGGCCGGCGGCGGCATCCAACGCGGCTATGTCCACGGCAGCACCGACGCCCAAGGCATGGCCCCCGCTACAGAGCCATGCACGCCCGATGACGTGTCCGCCACCATCTTCCACTGCCTCGGTATCGATCCGCACATGGAACTGATGACCTCGACGGGCCGACCCATCCAACTCTTCCGCGAGGGCCGCGTCATCGACAAACTACTGGCTTAGGGATCCCCGAGGACTAGTGAGCCGCCAGGGACTAGTGAGTCGCCGGAGACTAGTGAGCCGCCGGGTTAAACCCGGCGGCTCGCCCGAGAGGGCCGCCCGCCGGGGTAAACCCGGCGGCTCGCCCGGGGGCGGCTCGCCCGGGAGCTGGCGAGCCGCCGGGTTTAGCCCGGCGGGCGGCCTCCTGGGGACACCCGAACTCCGATAGCAAGGATCGCGCGGTGGTGGTACGATGCATTTTTGAAAGAGATGCGGAGGCCCCCCGACTTCCGAATGCCGGGGCAAGGAGTTCTATAGCTATGTGCGATCATCACCCCCTCTTCGTTGTCACGTTCGTTGCCAGTTTGGCCCTGACGCTTTCGCCTTCTCCCAGGGCCAGCGAAACTCCGGGCAAAGATCAAATCGACCGCCTCATCAAGCAGCTGGGTAGCGATTCCTTTGCAGAGCGTGAAAAAGCGTCCCACGAGTTGGCGGTCATCGGCGTGCCAGCCCTACAAGCGCTGCGTCAAGCGGTCCAAAGCACCGATGCCGAAGTCCGCAAACGCGCCGAGGAACTGCTGCCCAAAATCGAGATGCAGGCCGAGAGCATGCGCGTGCTTGCTCCCAAGCTCGTTCACTTGATTTACAAAGATACGCCGCTGAGCGACGCCGTCGCCGACTTTTGCAAGAAGAGCGGCTACAGCATTCAATTGCACGATCCGGACGGCAAACTCGGAGAACGCAAGATCACACTCGATACCGGCGAGACCACGTTCTGGCACGCTTTCGCCCTGTTCTGCGAGAAGGCAGGGGTGTCGGAAGCGAGTCGGGAAGATCGGATACCAGCGCCGCAACTGCTCGGCGCTCCGGGCGCTCAAGCCGTCATCCTCCGTCCCGGCCGCGGCTGGGCACCCGGCGTCCCTGGCCAGTGGCTTCTCAAAGACGGCAAGGCCCCCCAAAGACCTACAGACGACCGCAGCGCTGCCCGCATCCGTGTTTTGAGCCAGTCGGACCTGTTCGGCAAGGCCCCCGAAGGCGAGATCCTTCTGGCGTTGGAGGTATCCTTGGAGCCAAAGTTGCAATGGCAAATCTTCCAATCGGTCCACCTTAAGAAGGCGGTGGATGACCGCAACCAAAAGTTGATGCAAGTGGTCCCCCAAGTGGAAGGAGCCGCCAGTGAGCCGCTGGGTTTACCCCGGCAGCTCGCCCGAGGGGGGAGTGAGCCGTTCCTGGCCCGTCCGAGAGTAGAGTGGAGTGGAATGGGCCAGGTCATTCCTATTCAGCTCAAGAAAGGGGCCAAGGAGGCCCAAGCGCTCAAGGAACTGTCCGGCGTCCTTACGGCGCAACTGCTTACCCAACCGCAACCTTTGATGGTGGCTGACTCGTTGGATCAAGCCGTCGGCAAGACGTTTAAAGGCGATGGGGACGGCTCGATCAAAATCCTGAGCGTTCAAGCGGAAAAAGAGCAGACGACCATTCGGCTGATGCTGGAGCAACCGTCGTATGACAAGGTAGTGCCGCTCCAGCCCAATGTACTTGCCGGTATGGCCCCTCAAGGCGCTGCGCCGCTTCAAGGTGTCAAGAGCGCGATCCACCACGGTTTCATGGATTCTTTCAATGGATTGAGCATTCAGGACGACAAAGGCAACATGCTCCCCCTCGATGTGAGACAGGCGGGCATGCGGATGAACTTCGTGCAGCAAGGCAACGGCGTACCCAAGCAAATCCTGACCTGCACTCTCGTCGGCCTACACGGTAAAAGCCGGCCTGCCAAAGTAGTCTATCTCGGCCGCAAACGGGTGACGGTCGAAATTCCGTTCGCCTTCAAAGACGTGCCTCTTCCGTGAAGACCCCAAGGCTTGGCGAGGGATGAAATCCCGTATTACCGCAAATCGCGCTTCCAGCATCGCACGGTTGCTGTCACTTCCTCCGGCGTCATGCGGTCGAGGTCGAGTTCCCGCAGCGCTTGCAGGATGGGGTCTTGCATGTTGGCGAACAAGCTGCGCTGCACGGAGCGCGGACGGCGGAGCCGACCGGGCCGCTCCGGCGTTTCGAGATGATGGCGTTCCAATTCGGCCAGCACCTCCCGGGCGCGGGCCAGCACTTCCTCCGGCACGCCGGCCCGTTGCGCCACATGGATGCCGTAGCTTTTGTCGGCGCTGCCCGCCACAATCTTGTGTAAGAACACGATGCCGTCCGGACCTTCCTGCACCAAAGCACTGTAATTGCGGAGGCCGGACAGACTCTCAGCCAGTTGGGCCAATTCGTGATAGTGCGTGGCGAACAACGTACGGCAGCCGATGCGGTCGTGCAGATATTCCGTGATGCTCCAGGCCAACGACACGCCGTCATAGGTACTGGTGCCGCGGCCGATCTCATCGAGAATGACCAAGCTGCGCGGCGTAGCGTTGTTGAGGATGTTGGCCGCCTCGGTCATCTCGACCATGAACGTGCTTTGCGCGCGGTTCAGCTCGTCGCTGGCGCCGACGCGCGTGAAGATGCGATCGACCAAGCCGATCTGCGCCGCGCGGGCCGGCACAAAGCTGCCCATCTGGGCCATCAGCGTTAATAGGGCCGCCTGGCGCAGATAGACCGATTTTCCGCCCATATTCGGTCCGGTAACGAGTAACAAGGACCCGTGCTCCGGCCCCATCGTGGTATCATTGGGGACGAACGTGCCCGGCGGCAACGTTTGCTCCAAAACCGGATGTCGGCCATCTTCGATGAGGAGCACCGGCTCGTCGGTCAGCGTCGGACGGCAATAATTGCGTTCGGCGGCCAATTCAGCCAGCGCGGCCAGTACGTCGAGTGTGGCCAGCACTTCCGCCGTCTGGAGCAACCGAGGGGTCTGCTCAGCCACGCGCTCGCGCAGCTGCACAAACAGTTCGTACTCCAACTGCTGGATTCGCTCTTCGGCGCTTAGCACCTTCTCGGCCATTGCCGATAATTCGGCGGTGATGTAGCGATTGGCGTTCTTGAGCGAACGGTGCAGATGATATTCGGGCGGCACCTTGCTACGATGGGTATGCGTCACTTCGAGGTAATAACCGTAGCCTTCAGTGAAGCCGACTTTCAAGCTGGCGATGCCGGTGCGCAACGCTTCTTTGGCGGCGAAATCGGTCATCCATTTCTTGCCGGAGGAGCGAAGATCATGCAACTCCTTGAGTTCGGCGTTAGCTTCCTTCCGGATGACGCCGCCCTCGCGCGGATTGGCCGGCGGATTCGGTGCCAGGGTATTTTCCAACATCTCGCGCAATTCGGGGCACAGTTCCAGGCGCTCTTTCAACTCGCGCAACAGGGCGGAGTCGCCGGCGATCAGGTGTGTCTTGATCTCCGGCAAGAGGGCGAGGGTCCGGCCGACGGCAGCCAAGTCGCGCGGCGAAGCGTGTCCGGTGCTAGTCCGTGTCGTCAACCGCTGCAAATCGGCAATGTTCGCCAAACGCGCTCGAAGATCGTTCCGCAAACCGTGCTTGTGCAACAATTCTTCGACGGCATCCAAACGGGCGGTGATGGCAAGGCGTTCCGCCAAGGGAGCAAGCAACCAATCGTGCAAGAGGCGAGCGCCCATCGGCGTCAGGGTGCGATCGATGGCGGCCAACAGGGAGCCGCTCCGGGCGTTGTCGCGCAGGGTGCGGGTCAGCTCCAGGCTGCGACGCGTCACCTCATCGAGGACCAGAAAACGCTGCTCGGCGTAGGGCCGCAAGCGCGTCAGATGGGCGAGGCTGGCCCTGAGCGTTTCGCGCAGGTAAACGAGCAGCGCCCCGGCGGCGGCGAGGCATGGTTGCCGATCGTCGAAGCCGAAACCGGCCAAGGTGGAGACGCCGAAATGGTGACACAACGTCTCCAGCGCCGAGCGGCTGTCGAAAGTCCAATCCGGCCGTAGCGTCAGCGTCAACTGTGGCAGGGCGTCACGGACGCGCTGGAGCAATGCTGCGGTCTCTTCCGTTGACGTCGCCGCGATCAGGCATTCCGAGGGCGCCAGACGCAATATCTCATCGACCAGCCGCGCCGGCAGGACATCGGCAGCCTGGAACAAACCCGTGGACAATTCCACCCAGGCCAATCCCACTGGCGTTCGTCCGCTGGGCGGGACCAAGGCCAATAGATGATTCGACTTTTGTGGATCGAGTAAGTCGTCTTCAGTCAACGTGCCGGGGGTGACGACGCGGACGACTTCGCGGCGGATGGGCCGGCCCTTGACGCTGCGCGGATCTTCCATCTGCTCGCAGATGGCGACGCGATGGCCGGCTTGCAGCAATTTGCCCAGGTAACGGTCCAGGGCGTGATAGGGAATGCCCGCCATGGGAATGTCTTTGTCGCGGCGGGTCAGTGTGATACCGAGCAAGCGCGAGCCGACCTCAGCGTCTTCCTCGAAAAGCTCGTAGAAATCTCCATTGCGAAATAAAACTATAGCGCCGGGATGGCGCGCCTTGGCCTCCCGGAATTGTTGCATCATCGGTGTAGACATAGGGAGATTTCCCGTGCGCCGCCGGCCCATGCGCCGCCGGGTTGAACCCGGCGGTACAGGCTCGCCAATGTCGCAGGCGGGTTTCCAGGTACGCTATTTCTTGCCATTGTCGTTACGGCGGAAGACTTTGCTCATGAGCACGCCGTTGCCACGCTGGTTGAAGACCACTTCGGTCATGTAGTGGCGCATCAGCATCAGGCCGCGGCCGCACGGACGTTCGAGGTTCTCGAAGGCGGTGGGATCGGGCACTTCGTTGGGATCAAAGCCGCTGCCGTCGTCGGTGATCTGGACATCAAAGCGATCGGCAAAAATTTGGTAGGAGATATAGACTTTTTTGGTGCGATCCATCTGATTGCCATGTTTGATGGCGTTGACCAGGGCTTCCTCAAGTGCCAATTTGATGCTGAAAATGTCATGCTCGCTGACGTGGCGAGCCTGGAGATGACGTTCGATCTCCTCTTGAATCCGACGCGCTTCGGCAGGGTCGCTGGAGATAGTGACGTTTGCGGCTACCGCCGGTTGGACATCGCGCGGGTAGTTCATAGTATCGGCTACAGTTAAAGGCACAGAAGGGACCTCCTTGACGCCGGTTGTTTAGCAGTGCGCCGCTAAACGCGCGCTAAAACGCCTGCAACGCTGCTTGTTCTTCTTTCTGAATATTGAAGAACTTATCGAGCCGCGTGATCTCGAAGACCTCGTATATTTGCGGATCGATGTTGCACAGCACCAGGCGTCCGCCCACCGCTTGCAATTTCTTGTTCAGTGTAATCAGTTTACCCAGAGCAGCGCTGGAAAGATACTCCACATTGCCGAAGTTCAGCAGCAGTTTCCGCAAACCATCGTTGTCTACCAAGCTGAACAGCTGATCGCCGATGATCTGGATGTTTTGTTCATCCAGAATCTTGCGATCAACGAAGTTGACCACGGTGACATCGCCGATCTGTTCGACCTCTAGGCGGCGGCGACGCGGTTGCGAGGACATGGATATCTCCTTGGTTACGAAACGACGCAAGAACAGCAATCCTCTTGATGTTAGACCGCCTATCTCTATTGTCAAGCATTTTCTGGCACGAATAAGCAAATTATTACGAGACGCGAAAGGGATTTGACACCGGACGAGCGGGATTGCGTAATTCCGGCGAGCAGGGTTGCGTTAGGATGGGCGAGCGGAGTTGCGTTAGGATGGGCGAGCGGGGGGTGTGAACCCCCCGGTTGTTCCGCGGGCGAGCGGGGGGTGTGACCCCCCCCCGGTTGTGCTACCGGGGGAGCACACCACTACATGTGAACATTTGGGCTCAGCGCAAGGCGTGCCATTTGAGAGAGCTATGTTGTTGGAAACACAGAAATTATTCTCAGCGGTACGGAGGTTCTGAACATGGAACGTCCTTCCCCAGATGTCTTGACGCGAATGCCCTTGGCGGAGGCCGTGTTGCTGCTGTGGCGCTGGGGGGCTGATGACCAGCGTCTATAGAACGTCTTTGAACAGAGACGGAGACGGTGTTACGAAAAAATTATCTCATTTGCCATGATGGTCCGCCTTCTGGTAGTGCCCATCAAAGCTTTACGCAGGCCAAGCAACCAAACGAACTGACCACCTCGGTGCGGGGCCGCCTAGGACAAGCGGAGCCGCCTGCCCTTTCCACTGAGCATAGCTTTTCTGGCCGCTTGCAGCGAGCGCTTGCGGCCGTTGTATCCCGAGGAGACACGCACGCCGCTGCCCAAACTTGAAGAATATCGCCAAAGCCGACAGCGAGCGAGACAGCCGGCTAAAGCACCTCCATGATGTTCACAGCACTGCCTCGTCTCCCCGCCGTCTGCGCCACAAAGCGCTCTTGTGCCATTGAAGCAGAACGATACGCTGTCAGCATGAACTCGATTCGTCCGCCCTTTGGTCCGCGCATTCTTGGGCTCGATCCGGGTCTGCAAGTTACCGGCTACGCCGTCCTGGAACCGCGTCTTGATTCGCCGCGCATTTGCGAGGCCGGCGTCATCCGCAGTGACCAAGGACGCGAAACAACAGACATGGCTCAACGTCTCCAACATCTGTACGATGGTATAGTCGAAGTTTTGGAGCAATTCCAACCGGGCGTGGTCGTGGTGGAGCAGCTGTTCGCTCATTACGAACATCCGCGGACGGCGATCCTGATGGCGCATGCGCGGGGGGTATTGTTCCTGGCGGCAGGGCAGCGCGGTCTGCCGGTAATCAGCTACAACGCCACGCGCATTAAGAAAACCATCACCGGCAATGGCCGCGCCTCCAAAGAACAGATGCAGCGCACTATTCAGCGCGAGCTGCGTTTGGCGAAACTGCCGGAGCCGCCCGACGTGGCCGACGCCCTTGCCGCCGCCCTGTGCCATTATTATGTCGTTAAACTGCCCGACGGCGGGGATAAACCCTGACGGCGGGGATGAACCCCGCCGCTCGCCGGGGGAGGATGAACCCTGACGGCGGGGACGAACCCCGCCGCTCGCCGGGAGAGCAAACATGATTACCAAAATCACCGGCGTCCTCACGCGCGTCCTCGATGAGGAAGTGCGTCTGCAAGTCGGAGCGCTGGAGTATCAAGTGCTGGTGCCGGAGTTTATTCGCCGCCGCATTCAAGGCAGTGTCGGTCAGGAATTGACCCTGCACACCAGCCATTATTTCGACGGCAATCCTATGCAAGGCCGCGTTGTACCGCGCCTCATCGGTTTCACTAGCGAGGCCGAACTGGATTTCTTCGAGTTGTTCTGCACGGTCGATAAAGTCGGCACGCGCAAGGCGCTGAAGGCGTTGGTACGGCCCATCAAGGAGATCGCCGAGGCCATTCAGCGTCAAGACAGCAAATGGCTGACGACGTTGCCGGGCGTCGGCACTGCCACCGCCGAACAGATCATCGCCACCCTGCGCCGCAAGGTGACGAAATATGCCCTGATGACCGACCGGCGCGACGCAGAGGATCGGCAGCGCGACGCTCCCAGCGCCGGTCCCCCCGTCGTCGATGGCAACGTCATGGAAGACGCCTATCAGGCGTTATTGAGCGTGGGGCACAGCCCCCAGGAGGCGCGGCAGCGCCTCGATAGAGCGTTGGCCGCCGGCAAATCATTCCAGTCGGTCGAAGAGGTGTTATTGGAGATTTATAAGGGAGAGTAAAGCGCTCTACTCGTGAGGTTCCGACATGGCCCGTCAAGCCATTGTTCAATCTAACGGCGATGAGGAATCGCGGCGGCGCGATGCGGCGCTGCGGCCGCGATGGTTGCGCGAAGTGATCGGCCAAAAAGCGATCGTGCAGCGCCTGAGCATCGTCCTCAACGCCTGCAAAAAACTCAAGGAGCCGCTATCGCACATCTTGTTCGACGGCCCGCCGGGCTTGGGTAAGACTACCTTCGCCACCGTCCTGCCCAATGAACTGGGTACGTCTATCCAAATGACCAGCGGCCCAGCGCTATCCAAACCGGCGGACTTGCTGCCGTTTCTCACCAACGTCGAAGAAGGCTCGATCTTGTTCATCGACGAGATCCATCGCATGCCGCGCGTGGTCGAGGAGTTTATCTATCCGGCAATGGAGGATTTCCGCATCGACATTGTGCTTGGGGAAGGCATGAACGCCCGGACGATCAACCTGCGTTTGAAGCCGTTCACCTTGATCGGGGCGACGACGCGCAGCGGCATGTTGTCCGGGCCGATGCGCGACCGTTTCAAGATGCATGAGCACCTGGAGTATTACAGTGTCGAAGAGTTGGCCGAAATCATTCGCATCAACGCCCGCAAACTGCAAACGCCGATCAGCGAGGACGCCGCACTGGAGCTGGCGCGGCGCAGCCGCGGCACCCCGCGCGTGGCCAACGCCCGCCTGTGGTGGGCGCGGCACTATGCCGCCAGCGAGGCCGATGGCCAGATCACGCTAGACGTGGCTCGCGCCGCCTTGGACATGGCCGAGGTCGATCGCGATGGCTTGGATAAACAGGATCGCCGTTATCTCGAATTGCTAGTCGGCGTCCACAACGGCGGACCGGCCGGCGTCGAATCGCTGGCCGCCAGCATGACCCTGCCAGTCGATACGCTTAGCGACGAGATCGAACCTTATCTGCTGCGGGAGCAGTTCATTGTTCGGACGCCGCGCGGCCGGATGGCGACGGCGCGGGCCTATCAGGTCTTGGGCCGACCCATGAAGCCTGCCCCGGCGGAGGACCGCCAACCCGGTTTGTTTGATTAAGCAACGTGTTCGGATGCACCCAACTGGGTTCGACTACGGCGATGTCGCACAAACCCAGGGCCGTCTCCCCCATCAATTGCACGAGCACTTTCATCAGGCGCGGCGGCACGCCGCGGATGTCCTCCAGTCCGTAATGCACTTCCTCGACAATGTGGACATCGGGCGGTAACAGTTGATGCAAGCCCTCCAGCGAATGGCGATGCGTGCAAAGGATGACGGTACGTGGCCGCAGACGAACCAGCGTCCGCAAGTCGTCGATGTTCTTGCTGCGGTAACTGCGCAGATCGGCGCGGCGAAGGTAGAAGGCGGCGGAATCGCAGTTGCGCGGATAACAGACCACCGCAGTCGATTTATCGGAACAGAGCCGGCGAACTTCCGCCGGCCGGCCCACGGGCGACCGATAAGCCGCGTACCAGGGCGTGACTACGTGATGCACCAGGGCCAGCACGACGAATGCGACGATCCCACCCGTCCGCAGCGCTAGCAAGGGCGTCCGGCTATGGACTAAGAAATGGCCGAACGCCAGGCACAACATTGGAAATGCCGGCATAATGTAGGTCGGTAGTTTGCACTGCGAAAGCGTGAAGAAGAAAAGGCACCAGCCGCCGGCCAAGAGCAGAAAGCTCCATTCAACGGTGCGCCGCGCCGCACAAGCGGCATCGTTGCTCAGCAGAAAACGCAAAAACGGCGCCAGTAGCAGCGTACCCGGCAACAAACCGATCAGAAGGACGGGAATGTAAAACCAAATGCCGTGTTCGTGAGCATACGGAGCGAGGAAGCGGCGGATATTGTGTTCCCAAAGGAAATCGCGCAAGAAGGTCGGGACGCGCTGCGTCATGGCTGCGTACCACGGCAGCGTCACGGCCAGGACCACGAAGAGACAGCCTAGCATTCCGGCTCGGCCAATGCGGCAACCGGAACCGGTCAGCCAGCGTTGCAGCCACAACGGCGGCAGCACCAACACCAGCGCAACGGGGCCTTTGGTAAGTACGCCCAGACCGCACGCCGCCGATGCCACCAGCCACCACCCCCAACACAGCCGGTCGCCACGTACCGCTTCAAATGCACTCAGCAGCGCCATCGTCGTCAAGAACGTCAGCAGGCTATCCATAAGCAGCAGCCGGCCCATGCTTACCCAGCCCGGTGCCAGGGCCAAGGTCAAAGCGCCCCAGAACGCCGCCCGTTCGCCGACACTGCGGCGGCCCAAGACGTAGACGAGCAACACACAGCCATGCACGGCCAAAGCCGGCACCAGCCGCGCCGCCCATACACGGACGCCGAACAGCGCGTAACTGATCTCGATCAACCAGTACAACAGCGGTGGCTTATCGAGATACGGCTCGCTTTGCAGATACGGCACCACCCACTCGCCGCGCTGGAACATCTCGCGGCCAATCTCGGCATAGCGCCCCTCGTCCGGCTCGAAGAGGTGGAAGGACAAGCTCGGATACAAAAGCAGCGCCGGCGCCAAAACCAGCAGAAGCAGCGAGGAAAGACGGCATGGCTCTTTTGTTGGATGCGTACCGCCGCAAAAGAGAACGCGCGACCACACAAACGGAAACCACCCCGCCAAAGAACGTGGCATCTCAAGCGAGGTACTTACGCAATCCCGCTCGTCTGCAATCCGATCGTCCATGATCCGCCCCTCGTTGGAGGAACCTCCCAACCGGCGAAATCATGCCAGAGTTGCAGCGGAGCGTCAATGGAGGTCATGGCAGCGGGAAATCTCAATAGCGGAACTGCAAGCCGAAATTGAGACCTTGTGCCCAGAAATCGGTGCTTTGGAAGGGGAAGCTTGGCCGCGCCGGGCCGATCAGGAGACCGTGGCCGGTCAGAGAGGTCAACTCGGTCGGATTGAGTCCGCGATCGATTTGATCGCCGGCACGCAAAACATTGCTCCAGTACAGGAAAGTATAGCCGAACGTCAAGCGGATATGAGGTGTCAGAGCGTAGCCAAAATTGATGCCGAATTCCGGCACCACGGCGAAATGATCTTGGCCATAGTAGCCTATGTTCGACGGCAGCGCCAATAGCCCTGCGTTGATCGTTCCCCCCTGTCCCAGAGGAGTGGTATACGACGATCGGCCGTCGATGCCGGCATGTTCGACGGAGACGCCCAAGGCCACTTTACCAAGCACATCGATGAAAAAACGTCCCCGGCACCACATCACATCGGCGCCGAGTTGCCCGCCGTAAAACTGATTACTGGTGTGAAAGCGATCCATTGCCGTGGTCCAGAAGGTGGGAGAGAGCGTGAGAGGAGCATAGAAAGTATCATCTTCTTTCAGGCCCAGCGAATCGTGCAAAGCAAGGAAGCGAAAGCCCCCCAGCAAATTGACCTGATAAGAAACGCCGCGGAAGAGCATGCCCCGCAAGTCAGCGTCGGCCCCCCATAAACGGGTCGAGAGGGCCGCCGTAATGGCACCGCTTTGTTGGCCGGGATAGGCCACAAGGAAGGCGTCTTCGTGGCCGGTGTTGACATTAAAGAAAGGCCGGGCCAATACCGGATCGCCGTTCGAGGAGTCGTAGAAACTGGCGGATTGTCCGCCGAGGAAGAAAAAGGTGGCGTCCATGCCGAACGTCTGATCGGGGGTGAACCAGTAGCCGCCGCGAAGCCGAACGCCGGAGCGAACGCGGCTGTTGTAGTCGCCGCCGAACAGCGTTTGGGTGCCCGGTTGGCCGAGGGCGCCTGGCAGAGGATCGTTGGGAGCGCCGCTGGTGATGAGGACGGGCAGGCGATCGCCCTTGGTCCACCACAGAAGGTAATCGACGCCGATCCACCAGCGGGTAGCGAAGCCGTCAAGGGCGGCGTCGGCGAATACCGGCGGCGGCGGCGCGGCTGTCGGCGCCAACGGCGGCGGGCCGGGAGGCGCCGGTTCAATGAGGGCGCGCGGCGGCGGCAGCTGCGGCTTCTGCGGCGCGGCGGAACCAGGGAGGCTCCCGTCTCCACTTCCCGCTGGAGAAAACAGCGCGGGGGCGGGCAGGACAGTTGCACTGCTGTCCGCAGCAGAGGCACGGCCTATAGCCGCCAGCCCAATCACCACGGAAGCAAGTAAAACGTGCTTCACGGCGAATCTTCTCCGTCGAGGTTCCGATAATCCAAGGCGCCGCGGTCGGCAGCGCGCGAAGGATGCGGAATAGCGGGGCCTCATAGCCCAAACGTGAAGAAATGTCGAGAGCAATTTTCCGAAGGAGCCTCTGAATTTGCCTCAGGAGAGGAGGAAGATAAAAAAGGCCGCCGGCAATCCCCTCACTGCCGGCGGCCCCCAAAGTCCTCTTCTTCTCCCCAAAGCAGAGGACACTTGTAACCTAGATCACGATTTTAGCGAATGCAAGTGACGGACGATTTTTTGCGGCCGTAGGAAATTCGCGGTCTTTGCCAAAATTTTGGCGACGAGAAAATTTCACGGTCACACCATTACGGCGGCAGCGCAGGCCGGTCCCAATCACCGAGCTGGCGCTGCAATTCATCCCAGGACAGCGAGCGGCGCGGCACGCGGAAGACCTCCTCCGCCAGCATAGCAAGGGTCGTGCGCGTTGCGTGTACGCGATGCACCTCCATCTCCAGACGCCGCAACCAATACGGCACGTCGAGACCGACGCCCATCGGCGTGGCGGTGAATGCTTGCAATTCCTGGCGTAGTCGAGTGAAGCTCGCTTTCGCCCCGGGCTGCCGCGCTTCGCGCATGGCCGGCTCGATCAAGGCGCACAAGCGGTCCAAGGCCAATGGCTTGATGAAACGCTCGCTCAGACGATCGCGGATGGTGTTCAGGCGAATACCACGGAGGCGTTCCAAATGGTCGAGTTGTTCGAGATGGCGGCGGGCCAGATCGCGCGTCATCCGCGTCAACGATTGCTCCCACAAAATGGCGGTCTGGGCGCGGCCATGCCGCGCCAGTACTTCATGGGCCAGCACCAGAGGACGGAAGTGCCAGGCATGCCGTTCATAGGCCACTTTGAGACGCAGGAATTCCAGTAAGACATGAAGGTTCTCGCCATAGTCGGACTGCGTCGTCGTCGTGTTGTAGTCCTTGTATTCTTCGTAGTTTTCGACAACGGCTTGCAGCACGATCTCCAAGCGGCGGATGGCGTCTTCGCGGCGGATGGTACGATCCAGGTCGTCAAGCAAGCGAATCGGCCGCAGCGGATCGGGGGCCTCACGGAGATAATCGAGGTACGCCCCGACGCCGCGATGCAGAATGCCGCGCAGGTTGGCCAACGTCATAAAACGAGCGTGGAACAAGTCGGCGCCATAGCGCTGCACAAACGCTTGTACGGCTCGCCATTCCGATTCGCCGGTCAGCGACTCCAACACCGACAATTGCAACGAACGGCTATGTTCCATCCACAAGTTCAAGAATGGGCCGGTCAGGCGCTCGAGAACGGAGACCAGCACCTCGTCGCTGTCGTAGATGCCCCAGTCCGGGGCGGAGGCGACGACGCTTTCGACAACGGCTTGGTAGGCAGCCTGGAAAAAGTGATTGAATTCGGTGACGCCGCGACCGCGTATCGGTTGGGCCTGTTCCATGGCGCGTGCGGTGCGCAATAAAAAGTAGGTTTCACGGAGCAGGCCCAAGCGCGGCAAATTGGCCAACAGCGCGCGTAGCACGGTCTGGGCGATACGCACCCGCAGAATGGCGCGCGGCGTGCCGCCCTCGGCCAAGGGTGCGAACAAAAGTGGCTCGTTGCGGAACTTGTCGATGAAGGCCGGCAACACCGCCCGCGCCGCAGACGCCTCGCCGGCAAAGAGCGCTTGCTCCAAGCGAACGGCCAACGGCCCCCATGCCGCCTCGGATTCTTCTCGAAGCCCTAACGCGCTTCCGCTCGCCTCGATTGCTCCTTGCAAGGCGCTGACGGCTAACGAAGTGTCCAGGCAGGCGCTGATGGCCGTGAATAGCAATTGTTCTTTGAGTACGCGGCGACGATCGTACTCAACTAGGGAATCATAATCGCCGGTCGGTTCGCGGAGCGGATGCGCATGAATAGCATCGATCAAGGCCAGCAGGCGCTGCCGATTCCTCTGGGCCGTTTTCAGCCACTCGCTCGGCGTTTGTCCCCAGCTTTGCCCGGCCTGCGCCTCTTCGGTCACGGTGCGGGCCGCAATCTGCCACAGCCGGGCCAACGTGGACAGAAAGTACAGCCGTTTCTCCAGCCGCTCGGCTTCCGGCTCCAGATCGAATTCTTCGATCGGCCCACCGTCGGCAACTGCGCCTTCTTCGTTGCCCGTGGTGTCTCGGTAGGTGACGTCCTCGTAGGCGGCGCCGAACAGATCTTCCTCTCCCTCTTCGAGCAACGGCGGGCCGGGCAACTCCAACTCCGGCACTTGCCAATATTCCTCGGCATTGGCCTCCAGGTAATCGAAGAACTTGCCGATCAATTCACGACGTTGCACTGCTTCCGGTGAGCGGGGGCGCGTCAACGCCCCGACAGAACAGCCTTCCTGAGATGCTGACGCACCCCCGCCCACCGGAAGTTTGGCTACCGCCAGCATCCAGCGCAGCGCTAGCGTATGAAAGGACCAGACGTTGTCTTCCAACGGCACCTGTTCGGCTTGACCAAGCCAGCTGCACAGCAGTCCCAGGGCAGAGCGATAGTCGCCCTTGCTCAGCAGGGTGTCGACGACGAGCGCAAAGGCCTTAGGGGAGCGGAAATGTTCTAATTGTTGGCGCCAGAAGGCGAGATCAGCGCTGGCTTCGCCGCGCTGGTGCCAGCGCGCCAGGGCGTTCGCAACGCCGACGGCAGAGGAAACCGCCTCGCCGCCGTGTAGCCGCCGCACATCGCTTACCTCAATAGTGGCGAAACGGTCCCACCAATCGGCCAGCCGCCGCAGGCCGGCCGTCAATGTCCGTACCAATTCGTCATCGCCTGTAGCTGCCGCCTCGCTCATCAACCGTGCGTAGAGGTCGAAAATCTGTTCGACGAGTTGGATCAATTCCTCGACACGTGGATCGCGGATGCTATCTTCGCGGGCCGACGACAGCGGAAAGAGTCCTTGGAAACCGAGGATGTTCCACGGATCGACGAAAGCGCCGCAGGCAATACCGCGATGCAGTAAGCCTTCGATCTCCGGCAGCCGCGCTGCCGCCGCGCGCAATTGTCCCTGTTCCACTTCGACCTGGCCGCTGGTCAAGTGGCTGAGGATTTCGCTCAGAAGCCGCACCGATACGGCGGGGATACGCCGCGCCTCGTCACGGCTGGCTTCGGGATAACCCATCTCGGCGAAGAGCAGTGCCAGGTAGCGCTGCTGCAACTGCATAGCGCGATGCCGGGCCAGATAAGCGTTGAGGTGCTGCCGCGCGCCGCCAAAAGCTTGCCGTGTTGTCGCCAACTCGTCGCGCAAGCGCTGGGCGTGCGGCCCTTCCAGGCGCTTGAGCAAATGTTCATAAAAGAGATCGCGATAGCGTGCAATACGCGGCAGCAGCGTGGCCAATGTGGTCGTAGAATCGTACGCCGTCGGGCCGTAGCCGCTGATGCCGGTGGCCATCAGCAACGTTCCCGCCAGTACGGCCGCTCCTTCCAGCAGCAGTTCCTCGCGTGAAATAGGAGCGCGAGAAGGCGTCGCTTCTTTCGCTCCTGGCTCCTGTCCCCCCGTTCCTTCCGTGATGCGTTCCATCAGGGCGTCGAGCGTGATCTTACGCACGACGTAGCGACGGAAACGGCCCTGGTTGTCCAGATGGTGCGGGTCCCATTCGCCGAAGACGTAATTGGGGCGGCGATTGACGGGATGGCCATGATCGTAGGCCCGCAGATCGACGGCCCATTCGTCGAGCAAATCGAAATCGAACTGCGCCTCAGCCCGCAGGGCCGGATCGGTGTTCTTGAGAATGTCGAGGGCGCGGGCGATGAGATCGTGATACGGCCCGTAAGCCACGCCGGCGCCCTTGAGATACAAGGGCAACGGCCGATGGCGCTCGTGGTCATACGGTTCACCTTGTGGCCGGGTCTCCAAAATGGCGATGGGACGGTGCCCAACGAAATCGTTGAGTCGAGCGACTACCGCGGCGATGAGCGTGTCGGCGTCCTCCTCTCCTGCGGCGCGCTGGGCCAGTACGGCCTCGAAGACCCGTGCCAGGAAGAAAGGACCAAACAGGTCGGCATCGTCCAGATGCGCAAGCAGGTCGGCGTGATGACGGCGATAGGCGGGCAACACGCGCACGGTCAGCGTCAGAACGTCCTCAGCCTGGCTCACATCTCGGAAGGCGGCGCTGCCTTCGGCATGCAGCCGGTGCAGAGCGTCTCTCAGCCAATCGCAAAGCGCCTGCCAGGGCGCAGCTTCGCCGTGCTCGGCGAAGAAGGCGTAGGCGTCGTTGAGCTGCTTCTGCCAGCGCGGATCGGGTCGGCCGTCGGAGAAATTCAGATAGCCCAAGAGCGCCGAGGCGGAGACAATCTTCTCCACTTGTGCGTAACGTTCATCCACCGTTGAGTCCTCTTGTTCCTGGGCATCATTGCCCGTCTCCATGATGCAGCATAGCGACGCAGCGGCAATCTCGCTAGCCGTCTGCAAGCGTTCAGGAGTTTTACTTCCTTGCTCTGCTGAGACTCTGTTATGATTCAAGCATTGGCGGCGGCAACGCACCGTTGGGTACGGGCCGAAGCCTATCGCTGCTAAGGGCTAACGGACAAAACTCCCTCCCCCCTTGTGGG
>JAJPIY010000352.1 GCA_021324515.1 Planctomycetota bacterium | reverse complement strand
AGGGCTTCGGCGGCGAGGTAGCCGCTGCGCACGGCGCCCTCCATCGTCGCCGGCCAGCCCGTCGCTGTCCAGTCGCCAGCGACGAACAAATTGGCAAGGGGCGACGCCTGGGCTGGCCGCCATTTATCGACGCCGGGTACGGCGCTGAACGTCGCCGCGTGTTCGGTAACAACACGTACCCGTTTTACTGCCGCCATTCGTGCAGCAGGAAATAGACATGCCAATTCCTCAAGGATTCGCCGTTGCATTTCATCATGTCCCAAGCTACGAAACGCGCGAGCGGCACTGACGACCACTTGTAGATAATGCTCGCCCGGCGCGACTTCGCCGCGCGAGAAAATCCATTGTCCCAGACAATCGATCAACACGACATGAGGCAAACACAGGATGGGACGATCATACCAGATATGGACGCTCGTGATCGGCGAAGTTTCCAGATGACGCAGATCGGCAAAGTAGCTTTCTGTGGCAATCAACTCCTCTGGCAACAGATGCAGCAAGCGCTCGAAAGGGACGGCGGCGATGTACCAGTCCGCCTGCATCCGTTCGCCGTTTCGCAACTCTAGCGCATGGATGCGTCCTGCCGATACGTGCAAACGACGAGCACTGCATCCCATGCGGAGGCAGACACCGTGGCGCGTTAACCAATTTTGCAATTCCTCGCCGTAGAGCCGGCCCAGCGGCACGCACGGCAGTTCGACCTCGAAGGCGCGGCGGTGGCCGAGAAAACCTTCGACGAAGACTTTGCGTGCATAACGCAGACCGACGCGATCGAGCGTTTCGTTGAGGGCGCTGGTGAGAACGACCCCCCAGAAGCGCGTCACGGTACGCGGCGTCTGCCGATGTTGCATCAACCAATCGAGAAACGGTACATCGTCTTCGGGTGCCGTGCGGCGCAGGCAGTACAGGCCCCAGGTGATGCGCAGCTTGTCCCTCAGCGAGAGATAATGCAGGCGGAGAAAACTCCTGGCCAAATGCAGCGGCGCCGGCAACGGGCCGGCACGGAGACGGCTCACACGCCGATCCGGCGTCATGAACCAGAGGACAGGTTGCCGCTGAAGCAGATGAGCGATACCGACGGTACGGCAAAAGTGGGCGAAATTGGTACAGCAGCCCATGCTGACATGCTGACAGGCATCGATGGTTTGTCCACTGGCGGCATCGGTGAAGGAGCTGGCCCGTCCGCCGAGGCGTTGTCGTGATTCGAGCAAGGTGACGGCAAATCCCCGTTCCGCCAGTGCCGCCGCCGCCGCCAATCCGGCCAAGCCCGCTCCGATAATCGCCACGCGATCCGCCATGATCGTCGTCATCCTACGGTTCCTGATCCCTTGCTGAGATTTCGCAAAAAAGGGCTTGCGAAACCAGCAAAGTTGTTCTACAAAATCATCAAGTGAGCGTGCGGACAGGACTTCTCTACCCATACGCTCACCCGACATTCCCCGATAGCTCAACGGTAGAGCAACCGGCTGTTAACCGGTTTGTTGTAGGTTCGAATCCTACTCGGGGAGCTATAACGGCGGCAGCGAGACTGCCGCACCAGCCGTTGACACGCGACGCCGAGAGCCAAACCTCTCGGCGTCGCGCGTTTCTACACCCTTTTCCCGACATTTCTGCCGATTCTCTGGCCTCTCTTCGCCTCTCACCTGCACGCACGAGAGCGCCAATGGATCGCCTCCGATCGGCCCTTTTCCACAACAGGTTGTCCCCTTTGCGGCCCAAACTCTCCCTGGCGAGGTCTCGGCGGCGAGACGACGAGCTATCGTCTCACGCCCGCGCCAACCCCCCGCGTTGAGAGTTCGTGAGAGGTGGTGAGAGGAAAAACGGACTTTGGACGACGCTTTCTCCCTCCGCAGCGGAAGAATCTGAAACATAACTACTTGATATTATTTATCTTATGAAGATCGATTCCCTGCCAAACTCCGCCTTGTCTCCCAAGCCACTTTCTCAATAGAAGACGGGCTTTTCCGTAACCTGTTTCGATGAAACAAGTTGCAATTTGAGAGAAGCCTCTCAAATCCGGGCCGGATCGAACCTTTGCCTTCCCTATCGGCCCGATCGCAACGGCGGATCGCCCCACGCATACAAACGATTATTTTGCTCTGAATTGACTTGAACTCGCTTGGCCGTTGAGGTAACTGTGCTGTCCGTGCGCGCGAGGCGATGGCCGCAACGCGCTTTTTCACACCACGAATTGCGGAGATGTCTCATGACCACCAAGAAGAACACCATCGCCCCAGCAACGATCCACCGTGCCAAGAAGGCCCATAAAAACAAGGCTGCCAAGGAGGCCACGGAAGCGACGCCCCAGCCGACTCGGGAGCCGCTTCCGACCGCGACGACGATGCCGGTCCCCGCCGAGCAACCGACGCAGAACCACAGGGAAGAAGCGATGCAAGGTGAGACCGTGTCGCTGCCGACAGCCGCGACGACGCGGCTCAGTGCGCTCGACGCGGCGCTGCGCGTGTTGGCCGAGAGCGGGCAAGCCATGAGCTGCCAGGAGTTGATCGCAGCGATGACTGCTAAGAACTACTGGAGCAGTCCCAAGGGACGTACTCCCGCCGCTACGCTGTACGCCTGCTTTTTACGCGAGATGAAAACCAAAGGTGAGAAGGCGCGGATGGTCAAGACGGCACGCGGCAAGTTTGCCTTGCGTCCATCAATGTAATGTCCAACGGTCGTCCGCTTCTTGTGCGAGGCTCCGCGTGTCGGAGCCTCGCGTCGTTTGTCGACGTAGGCTGCCACTCGTGCGGCCCGGACGCGACGTGCGCCAACGTGGGCGATCTGTGGGCCGTCCGTGGCCCCGTCGGCGAATCGCGTGGGCTTTACGCCGGTTGAAGTTTACGCCACAGGCGACGTTGCTTGCGCCAGTCGAAGGCGGCAGCGATGGGCTGCAAGTCGGCCAGCGTAATGGGATCGCGACCACGCAGCGTCGGCGGCAAAAACAGCAGGGCTT
>JAJPIY010000387.1 GCA_021324515.1 Planctomycetota bacterium | reverse complement strand
TCCAGAAGAAAATACTGGTCCTTGAAGAAGATGGTCAAGAAACTGGCCAAGCCGACGAAGCCGCCAAAGGTCACAGAATAGAACAGACAAAACCACCAGGTATCGGCATGGCCGAGGACGGCGCCATAGTCACGCAGCGACTTGGGCGGCGGTTGCTGGGGACTGTCCTTGGCCAAAAAGAAGAAGACGCTCAAGGTCGCTAGCAGCGGAATCAGGGCCAGGCCGAAGACGGCATGCCAGCCGAGCCAATGTGCGAGGATCGGGCCGAAGAAAGTGGCCAAGGCGGTGCCGCTGTTGCCGGCGCCTGCGATACCCATTGCCAACCCCTGATAGTGCGGCGGATACCAGCGGCTGGCCAACGGCAGCGCCGCTGCGAAGCTGGCCCCCGCCACGCCCAGCAGCAGACCGACCAGCAAAATCTCCGCAAAACGGTTGGCCCACAACCAGCCGAGCAACAGCGGAATCGTCGTCAGCGTCATACCCAACAAGGCCGTCCGCCGCGCTCCGATATGGTCGGTGAGCAGCCCCAGCACCAGCCGCAACAGCGATCCCCCCAAGAGCGGCACAGCCACCAGAAACCCTTTCTTGGCCGCGTCGGCCACGGGATCGAAACCGAGTTGCGCTGAGATGCTCGCCCCTAAGGAGCCGATCAACACCCAAATCATGAAGCTGACGTCGAAGTACAGAAAAGCGCAGATCAATGTCGGGAAGTGACCGGCGCGGCGAAAATCGCGTAGGTTCATCGAAAGCTCCGAGGGATTCGTCCAAAGAACATTCCGTTTAGCCGCGAGCCGTAGGCGAGCGCGACAGGAACAATTCCGTTTAGCCGCGAGCCGTAGGCGAGCGCGACAGGAACATTCCGTTTAGCCGCGAGCCGTAGGCGAGCGCGACAGGAACAATTCCGTTTAGCCGCGAGCCGTAGGCGAGCGCGACAGGAACAATTCCGTTTAGCCGCGAGCCGTAGGCGAGCGCGGCCGCGCTCGCCTACGGCTCGCGGCTAAACGGCCAGGCGATTGAGGCAGCGCAGCAGGGCAAAATTCACCAGGGCGCAAGCGGCGCTGGTGGCGGCAGCCGGCCAGAGGACGGAATCATCCCCCCCCAGCCAGGCATGGGTCGTCGCCGACAGCAGCCACACTTGCAGCAGCACGATAAACAGCACCAGGCACAAAATGCCTTGGACAATGGTCGTCGTCTGTTCGCGGGTCAAAGAGCGGTTCATGAGGCGTTGACCTCCACGGCGATGGCGTAAACGACGCCGTCGCGGTTTTCCAGGGTGATGCGCGGCAAGGGCCGCCGCGGCGGGCCGGCCAGCGGCCGACCGTTCTCGACGGCAAAATAGCCCTTGTGACAGGGACAATAAAGACAACTTTTATCTGCATTCGGCGTCACAGCGCAGCCAAGGTGCGTGCATTTCTGGCTGAACGCCCGTAACGTCTTGTCATCGAGGCGCAGCAGCAGACATGGATCGTGGGCGTCGGGATAAGTAAAGGACAACACGCCGCCGATAGGGATTTCGGCCAACGGGGCAATGGCTTTGGCAGGTGGACGGCCGCGGTTGCGGCGGAACCAATTAACGATGCCGATGCCCAGCTGTACGAGGGCGAATGGTAAGCTCGCCAGCACGAGGAACCTGGTGAAATCGCGGCGGGCGACGTAGTGGTCCTGTGGCCAATCGATGGGGAAGTCCTGACGCCAGGCCGCTTGATCGATGTCAGCCATTCACCTCTCCTCTCCCTCGAATAGGCCTGAAGTCATCCGGTCCATCTCGTTCTCCTGCGCCGCGTGCGAACGAGATGGCTCGTCGCTGTCCTGTAGCCATTCCGTCACCTCGATGCGTGGTCCCCCTCTTACTCCCCCTATTCCAGGAAGAGGAAGGGAGAAGCGCGGGGCCATCATGCTGACTTTGGTGGTGATGGTTTGGGCGCCGAACTGAAAGCGATGGACCGGCGCCGAGCGCGGCCGTTGCCGTTCGATCTCTTCGCGGGGGCCGAAAAACAACGCGCCGCTAGGGCAAACCGAGGCGCAGAGCGGTTTTTTGCCGAGGGAAGTGCGGTCGTAGCACATATCGCACTTCATCATCAGGTCGAAGTCACTGTTCATCTTGGGTACGCCGAACGGACAGGCGAGGACGCAGTTATTGCAGCCGAGACAGCGGGCTTTTAACGCGCTGCGAACCACGCCGTCTTCGCCCCTCTTGATGGCGTCGGCGGGACAGACTTCGGCGCAGGTTGGCGACTCGCAGTGCATGCATACCATCGGCATCGTTTGCGTTGAATAAGCCCGGTCGAGGTACTCCAGATGGATCATTGGCGTCCCCTTGTGCGTCTCGCATTCGGCGCAAGCCTGCACACAGGCGCGGCAGCCGATACAGCGCGTCGGGTCGAGGAAAAAACCATAGGAGTCGGGGACCGGCATCACCTCTCCTCATATTCCGGGGCAGCCTTGGCCTTGAACACGCGCACGGCGCACACTTTGAACTCCGGGATCTTGGAAATCGGATCTTGCGCGGCGATCGTCACTTGGTTGATGCTGCGCGCTCCGGGCCAGTGATAGGGCACGAATACGGTATCGGGCCGGATCGTCGTCACCACCTGCGCCCGCAGTGTGCAAGAACCGCGGCGTGAGACGATGGTTGTCCAGTCGCCGTCGGTGATACCGAGACGACTAGCCAGACGCGGATGCATCTCAACGCGCGGCTCGGCGTATTGATCGACCAGCGGTCCAATGCGGCGCGTCTGCGTCCCGGACAAAAATTGGCTGACCACCCGGCCGGTCGTCAGGATAATCGGATACGCGTCGTCAACGTCCTCAGCCGGGGGCGCATACGCAGTGACGTGGAAGCGGGCCTTGCCATCGGGGAAGTAAAAACGGCCCTGTCCTCGGGCCACCGGGTTCCAAGAGCCATCCTCGAACAGGCGTGGTGTTCCAGGATGGTCCTCCGAGGGACAGGGCCAGAAAACGCCGAATTCGCGCGCAAGGCGTTCGTAGGTAATCCCCGCATAATCGGCGATGCCGCCCGCCGAAGCGCGGCGCAGCTCCTCGAAGATTTCGCGCGGGTTGGCGAAGGTGAATCCTCTGTTACGGCCCAGGGCCGCCGCGATGTCCTGTATAATGCGCCAGTCTTGCCGCGCTTCGCCGGGGGGATCAACGCAGCGGTTGATTTTGAGGACGCGCCCTTCGATTTGCGTGACCGTGCCCTCGTCTTCCTCGTGCAGCGATCCCGGCAGTACGATGTCGGCATGGCGGGCCGTCTCGTTGAGAAAGAAATCGATGGCCACATAAAACTCGAGCTTATCGAGCATGCGGCCGACAAACGTATTGTCGGGCAGCGACACTTTGGGATTGAAACAGATGCTGAGCAGGCCGCGTACCTCACCGCGATCGATCTTGCGGAAAATCTCGTAGACATCGACGCCAGGCCCCGGCAGTTCCTCCGGTTCGATGCCCCAGACGGCGGCGACGTGGGCGCGATGCGCAGGCTGAGTGATGTCACGGCCACCAGGGAGTTGATCGCATTTCTGACCGTGTTCGCGTCCGCCTTGGCCATTGCCTTGCCCCGTGATCGTGGCATAGCCGCAACCGGGACGACCAAGACGCCCGGAAGCGAGCACCATGTTGATGGCGCCCAACACGTTTTGCACCCCATGCGTATGATGCTCGATGCCCCGCGCGTGTAACAGAAAACTCGTCCGTGCCGTACCCCACCACTGGGCCGCCTGCCGAATCAAACGCTCCGCAATGCCCGTAACTTCCGCCGTGCGCCGTGGCGTCCAGTTCCGCACTTGTTCAGCTACTTTGTCGAAACCAATTGTATGGGCATCTATAAAATCGTGATCGAGCCAGTCGTTCTCGATCATTAGATGCAAAATGCCGTTGAAGAGAGCGACGTCACGTCCCGGTTTGACAGGCAGAAACAGATCGCAGGTGCGGGCGAGGGGCGTGATGCGCGGATCGACGACGATGAGGCGCGCACCCTTCTCCCGAGCTTGCCAGACATAATGGGTGGTAATAGGCGCACATTCGCCGATGTTGGCGCCACTGATCCACACGACCTCGGCGGCGACGATGTCGGACCAGGGATTGGCGGCGCGGTCGATGCCAAAGGCCAGTTTGTTGGCCGCAGCAGCGCTGACCATGCATAGTCGGCCGTTGTAATCGAGGTTCGCCGTCTTCAAACACATGCGGGCGAACTTGCCCATCAGATAAGCCTTTTCGTTAGTCAGACTGGCGCCGCTGAGGACGGCGAAAGCGTCGTTGCCGTACTGCGCCTGAATGCGCTGGATGGCAGCGGCGACCTGCTCGATGGCGGCGGCGTAGGGAAGGGGACGAAATCCGCCCGGGGCAGCCGGATCACGCTGGTAGGCGTGCAACAAACGATCCGGGTGCGAACCTTGCAAGTAGCGCTTGACCCCTTTGGGACACAACATGCCCCGATTAAAGGGGAACTCTTCCCACGGCTCGAAACCCACGACCCGATTGCCATTGACCTTCAGCTGAATGCCGCACTGCTGGCCGCAGAAACAGCAGTGCGTCTTCACAAGCCGATCCGCCTCAGGGCCAGCGGCGTCGATGGCATAGGCGCGGTGGGGGCCGAAGTGCTCAAGAAGGTCCCGTGTTGGGGCGGGTTGCGTGGCCATATATGGTCCGTTCTCACAAGGACACGACTTCGCGGCGAACGGGGTGGCTTACATGCTCCGCGATTTCTTGCGGGACGCTTACGCGACCTCGCTCGCCTCCAGTCCACAACGCCGCATGCGCCAGGCAAACCAGGGCCCGGCGGCAAGCAGGGCAAATCCACTGATAATGCGACGCCGCTCCTTCGATCTCGTAGCGATACCCCAACTCGCCTTCGACGGTGATGAGATCTTCGACATGCATTTGAGAGGCGAAAGCAGCATGGCAACGACGACAGAAAGCTTGCTCGCCTTGGCGTCCCGCATCTTTGTAGACACCCACGGCCAGATGCGCTGGACGCATGAAAATATGAAATAACTTACCGAATGGTAGCCAGAGTAAAGTAAAGATCACTGTCGCGGCGTGCAGAAGGGCCAAGAACTCGTAAGCGTAGCCGCCCATCCAGGTGTAGCTGATCGTTAAGAGCAAGCCGGTGACGCTGATGGCAAACAAGAGCAAGAGCGGCAGGAAGTCCTCGCCGAATTGCTGTAACGCTGCCGCTCCGCGGTCGCGCAACCGACGCCGCAGTGCCAGCACCACGCCGACGATCACCAATAAAGACGACCAAACCAGACCGTGAAAGGTGAGAAAGCCGAACAGCGAGGCGATACCAAATTCTCCCGCAGCGATGCCGAAAATATGCAGACGATAGCGCTGTAAGTCGCCGGGGACCGTGGTGAAGTGGACCCAGCCGAAGACCAGCGGAAACGTGATGGCCAAAGCCAAGATGCAGCCCCACATGATGCATGTATGTGCCGCCCCGCGCAGCCAGCCGCGCCGCCAGATGAAGCGATTGCCGGCAAAGTCGGCAACCAAGCGCCGCAACATGCGTAGACCATGACGGCGGAATCCTCCCTTTTGCAGCACCAGTTGCCTGCCGCGCCGCCAGTACAGCGCCGTAGGCGGACGTTGCAACCACATTACCCAGCGATAGGTGACACCGAACACCGCAAACAGGGTGGCGAACGTGTAGCCGAGCAGTGCCGCATCGAAGCGATCGAGGTTGCCCGATCCCAGGACGATGAGCACCGCTAGCACGAGCGTGACAGCCAGCCCGGCGCAGGTCGCTTTGTGGCGCTCGCGCATCATGGTCGAGCCCTCCTCTCGTTACGGCAATGAGGCGACAAGCGCGAAGAAGCACATGGAGTGCCATTGCGCCAAGCAACATCCTTTTGTTGCGTAACAGATTGACAGACAAGGAGTTCAGTCCATCACTCAGTCAAGAGGAGAGAACCGAAGGCAAAGGAGAATTGCTTGGTTGTTATGCAGGATTTGTAAGTAAGCTGGGCATAGCATTCCGTGCTGGCATGGCGGACGAGGGAGGCTAGGCTATCTCCGCAGCTTTCGCGGTGCGGTCTCCAACACGGGCACGGCGTCGAGTAATTCGCGGATGATGTCCAGCGCCTGCTTGCCTTCGACCTCGGCTTCGGGACGGACGATCAAGCGATGCGCCAGGACGTTGGGAGCGACGGCTTGGACGTCTTCATGCGTGAAGTAGTGACGGCCATCCAGCAAGGCGCGGGCGCGGGCGCAGCGTAAGAGACAGAGTGCGGCCCGTGGACTGGCGCCTAGGACCAAGTCGGGATGCGTGCGGCTGGCCTCGGCCAAGTCGATGATGTATTCCAGCAGCACGTCTTCCCCATGCACCGAGGCCACTTGCCACTGGATGTCGAGGATCTGCTCGGCCGTGAACAGTTGCTTCACCTCCGCTACGGGCTGGCTGTGCAGACGCAGCATGGCCAACTCGTCATAGCGTCCGGGATAGCCCATCGTGACACGCAGCAAGAAGCGGTCCAGCTGCGCTTCGGGCAGACGGTAAACGCCTTCGTGTTCGATAGGGTTTTGCGTGGCCAGCACCATGAACGGCTGCGGCAACGGTAGCGTCGTGCCTTCAATGGTGACCTGATTTTCCTGCATCGCTTCCAACAAAGCCGACTGCGTTTTTGCGGGTGCGCGGTTGACCTCGTCGGCCAATAACACCTGGCAAAAGATCGGCCCTTTACGCAGGACGAATTCGTTCTGCTTGCGATCAAAGACGTAGGTGCCGGTCACGTCGGAGGGCAACAGATCAGGGGTGAACTGCAAGCGTTGATACTGCGTACCGAGAACGTACGCGAACGTTTTGGACAGCGTGGTCTTGGCCACGCCGGGCACGCCTTCCAGCAGGACGTGTCCGCCGGCCAACAGGGCGATGAGGAACTGATGCGTGACTTCCGACATGCCGACGACGACTTTGCCGATCTCGGCGAAGACGCGATCGCGCAAGTCGCGCATGCGCGGTGCCAACTCGCGCAACGATTCGGCGCTAGGCACGCTATTCCGTTCCGAATCACCGGCCATGCCTACCTCAAAGTTAACGGATGATTTCAAACTCGTCTGCCGGTCATCAATCATCCCTCGGAAAGCACCTCTTCGATTGTCCCATTGGCCCAGGCGGTTTGCAATTCTTCCACGTCGCGCAGTCGGCGTTTAAGGGCGGCAGGAGAAAGGTGCGCGGGGGCATCGCCGCGTGCCAATCGCCACAAGCGCGCCACACGGCGGTTGAGACGCCAACGCTGCCATCGGCGGCCTGGGGCCGTCACCACCCGCGGCGGCGCTGCGCCCGTCAGCGCCACGCCGGCTGACGCAAAGTACTCCCGTGCCAGGCGGCGGCCTATCTCCCAAACATTGCCCAGATGCACAAGCGCACGCCGGCGTTGCTCAAGCAACGTCCTCTGCGGCTCATGCTTGCGGAGCGCCTCGGTCAGCGAGGGGACCGCTAATTCCGGGCGATGGCGGGTCCGCCAGAGAAAGCGCTGGCCCAAAAATACCAGCACCGCCAAGGTAAGGAGATACACAGCCTGGCGGACGACGCCCTTCCGGCCACCAGGCAACTCATCGATTCGCTCTAACAGGGCGCGGTTCCATGCGTTATTCTGTTCGAGTTGGGCAATGGTTTGATCGAGGGCGGCGACGATGGCAGGCTCCGAAGGAAGCGGCGAGGCAGGCATCCTTTTAAGAGGCGCCTGGAAATCGCTGCGAATGACGCCGTCGTCCCAGAGCAGGACTCTGATGCGTTGGCCGGCCAGCCGTATGTTCGCGTTGCCCTGTTCGGCATGAGATCGCACGGCGCGAAGCACTTCTCCGGGCGTCGAGATGCCGCCGCGCAGCCAATACAGACAGTGGGCCGCGAACTCCAGGTTGTTGTTGTCCTGAGGCAGAATCATGCGGTTGATGAAAAGGCTGTGGTCAGCCAACACCAACACGCGCCCCTTGCCGACTGTGCCACCGACGGCGAACAGCGCGCCTTTTTCGTCTACGAAATGCGGCCCTCCAGCTTTTTCGTCCTGGCATAGCATCGAGAGTTTGGCCAGTCGATGGATCCCAACGGGCAACCACCAGCGCGAGATTACCAGGCGCGAAGGGGCATTGGCAGCGACGCGCAAGCGCGGTGAATCGAGACGCGGAGAGCGCCGGAACAAATCGGGCCGGATGTCCCCACCAATGAGGGCCGTCACCGTGCCGAAGGTGTCTGGGCCTTCAAGCGGCTCGACAAAAGGACAATATTCCGAGTTATTATAGAGGAAATGTTGGCTATTTTGAGCAAGGAAGCGCCGTCTGAGCACCAGTGTTTCCCCTGTCACCCGGACGCCGGCCAGGCGGCCCAATTCTTGGTCTGCCTCACCCACCGTTGGCATGTCCGTGGCGATCAACACGGCCCCACCCTGCTCGACAAACGTATGCAGTCCTTCGGGGAAATATCGGTGTGTTAAACCATTGGGATTGCCCAGCAAGATGAACAGGGACTCGCTGGGGGCCTCCTGGAGTTCCGCAAAGGAATGCAGGGGTCGAAACCCCAGTTCAAACAGCAGCCGACGAAAAGCCTCTGTGCCTTGCTCGTAAGGGACCATTGGGACCTGGCCGTGGGCTGTCCCGCATTGGAAGACAGCTAAGAGGGCAAGTGCCCATCCCCAGCGGCCACTACCAACTCGCGGCCTCAGCGAGACAAGCCGACAGGCCTTGCTGGCCCTGCCTCCGGCAATCCTCGTTGCGTAGCCTGTCATGGAGCTGTCACTCCGGCAAGGGAACAGAGGGCTTGGCGGGCGTCGCTTAACTGCTCCGCGGAGAGGGTTTCTTCAGCGGGTGCATAGCGGGCCTGCTCGTACAACCAGGCCAGTATCTCGGCGGCTTGGCGGCGGGCGGGATTATCGGCGTCCTGTTGGGCAAGGCGTTCGGCTAACTGACGATGATGACAGGCGGCGGCGGCGGGACCGAGACGAAGCAAGGCCAGATACTCAAAAGCGCGAATCACGTCCTGCCGCGTTGCGACAGCGTGGGGCGGCGTCGGCCAAGGGCCCGGGCGCCATTCCGCGCCGACCCCAAGCTCAGGCGATTTCGGGCCGAAGCCGCTCCGGTACAACAGCAGAACAACCGTAGCGAGCATCACCAAAGAAAGCAGCACTGGCGCCCAGCCATCCCCTCCTGCCGTCGAGGAAGGAGATAAGGAAACGGATGGACTGTCGAAAGAGGGCAGGGAAGGCGGCGCCCGCCGGAAGAGAGAACTCATGCTCTCCCAGAGGCCGTTCTGCCAGTGGGAAAAATCGTCCCCGTTCGTCAGATAGCGCGCGAGCGTTTCCGAAGGGAGCGAGGGAATGGGGGGGCGCCCATTGGAGGCGAAGTCGGGCTGCGGCGCCGAACGCAGCAACTCGACCAGGGGCGTGTTTCTCTCGCTGCCACTCGCCTCCGTGAGTGCTTGTAACACGTCGACGCCCATAGCGTCGAATTCTTCGATCAGCCACTTGGCAGTTTCGTCCTTTAGCTGGTCCACCAGCGACGGTCCTGCCGCAACCGGTATAGGCAGAGACGGCGGCAGGGCCGACGAGCCGAGAGCATCCACAGCCGGAGGCGGAGTAACAAACCCAAGACCGTTTGGCATCCCATGTGAGGGAGAAGACGGCGCTTGACGTTCGTTGCTTTCGACGAGGCGGCGGAGCATGTCAAATTTTCGCTGATCCATCTGCTGGAACAATTGCGCCCAGTTACGGTCCTTGTTCAGCCCTTCCTCGGTGAGCAGCCGCTTCTGAAACTGTTGCCAATCCAATTTCGCAAGCTCTTGGAGACGATCGCGAAAGGCGTGATCTTTAAGTAATTCCTGAACCTGGGCATTCCACTGGTACAGATCATACCCCTCGTGCAACTCTTGCAAGCGTTGAGAGAGCATCTCCTGAGCGCCGGCCAGATCGACTATGGCCGGCAAATCGTAGCAACGGTGCGATTGCTTCGGGGACGGAGGGCGGAAGCGAAGAGGAATAGGCTCGACGCTTTGGGCCATTGCCGTCTGCGGAAGCAGCAACAAGGGGAGGAGCAGCCACGGCTCGAAACGCTTGTTCATGAGGCTCAATCCTTGCGGCCGAGAACGGCGGGGAATGCTTAAACTTTTTGCATTTTAGGGCGAGAACGGAAGGATTACAAGCAACGCGCTGCTGTTCCCGCGTGGAGTGTGGAGACGCGGGAGTTAAAGAACGGCGGACGTGGAAACCGATGTCCTCTTCGGAACCCGCCCTTGAGTTTCCGAGACCGCGTAGCTTGCATGGACACCGTTGTTTGCCTTCCGACCCTGGATGCTCTCCGCGAACATGTTCGCAACACCTTGTGTGCTCACGATCAGCTTGATCCGGCGCAGACGCCGATGCATCAAGCAGTCATTAAACGATCGGGACGACCGTGCGGGCTGTTCTTTCAGGTGCAGGGGCCGCGCCTGGTCAAGACCTATGCCATTTGGGCCGGAGAGGAAGACCGTATCCTCTTTTACGATTCTAACGGCCAACGCTTCGCCGAGGTTCGCCTCAGCGAAGCGCCCGATCTAGGCAGATTGGCGGCATGACCGGCTTAGGGTGGGGCCTCCCGTTTCACGTCGCGCGGCTGCAAGCAGAATTCCAGGAGGGTATGCACATCGGCGTCCTTGGGGACCAGTTCCGGCTGGCGGGCCGTGCGCTTCATGTGCTCGGCAAGTTGGGCGGTGAAATCGGCAACCAATCGGGCGTGCTCCGGCTTGTCGGCGAGGTTGGTCATCTCTTCCGGATCGTTCTCTTCGTCGTAGAGACGAATCGTCCGCCCTGGCAGTGGTCGGCCGGTGGCGTAGCCGTCTTGCCGTTCGCGCTTGCCGGTACTGTAGATGAATTTCCAACGTTCCGTGCGGAGCATCGCCTCTTCGTTTTCCGAATACTCCACCACAACCCGATCGCGGTGTTTGTGGACTTCGCCGCGCAGCAGCGGCGCCAAGCTCTTGCCCTGCACGGTGGCCGGCGTTGGGACGCGGCAGAATTCGAGCACCGTCGGCACGATGTCGATGAACTCAACCAGCGCTTGCGTGTTTTGTCCGGCCTTGAGGCGTCCCGGCCAACGCAGCAGCAGCGGCGAACGCACGGCCGGCTCATAACAGCAGTGTTTCTCGAAGCGCCCGTGTTGGCCGAGCATATAACCGTGGTCCCCGGTATAAATCACCAGCGTGTCGGCGTCGCGGCCGGAGTGCTTTAAGGCATCGAGAACCAGGCCAACATTTTTGTCCATGAATTCGGTGGACGTGTAATAAGCAGCGAGGATGCCCTGTTTCTCACGCTCGGTCAAGCTGCGGAAAATGGCCGGGATCTGAGCGTCGTCTTCAGGGCCGACCTTCGGTACGGTGAACTGCTCTGGTCGGTACTTACCGCGATATTCGATGGGGAACCGGAAGGGCGAATGCGGCTCGTAGAAGCTGACCATGAGAAAAAACGGCTTGTCGCGGCGCTGGTGCAAATAGCGGGCTGCCTGGTGAGCGAAGAACGTGCCGGTCATGTCCTCATCGCGCGCCCCGAACGGCAGACAAGCGCTATTGAGCCAAATGGAGGCCGGATCACGAAAGGGACGCCACGGCGGCTGGACCTCGATGTCCATCGGCAACGGTTTCGGCGGATGCTCCTTTAGATAGCGATGGTGGTGCGGCACATCGATGCGAAGATCGAATCCATGCGTGAGATTGCTGTTGAAGTGCATCTTACCGATGGCGGCAGTAGCGTAGCCCGCCGCGCGGAGCAACGTCGCCAAGGTCTGTTCCCCCGCAGGCAACGGCGTCTGCAACAGCGTCACCCCGATCGTGCGCGGATACCGGCCGGTCAAAAACGACTGCCGTGACGCCGTGCAGACTGGTGAATTGCAATAGGCACGATCAAAGCGTATGCCCTCCGAAGCAAGACGATCCAGGTTCGGGGTACGGACAATTTTGTTGCCATAGGCGCCGCAGACATACGGGGCATGGTCGTCCGCACAAATCCACAGAACGTTCGGTCGCGGCGACTCCGCGCGAACGAAGCCAGCCATCGTTATCACAACCACGATAGCTATCCATCGATAACGCATCGTTCCCCCCTTTCGCAACGGTTGCCAGAATTATACTGCGCACGAGGAGATCTGACCCGTGGGCGAGCGGGGGGTGTCAACCCCCCGGTTGCACAACCGGGGGGTTGACACCCCCCGCTCGCCTCCGTTCTTTTACCGGGGGGTTGACACCCCCCGCTCGCCCCCGTTCTTTTACCGGGGGGCACCCCCCGCTCGCCCCTGTTAACCCAACCTCGCTCGCCCAAGGGCAACCCTTGGGGCGGGGAGGAAGAATCCGCTGGCTGCTCACAGCGGCAATGCGAACAGCTTTATCGAGACGCTTTTCTCGTGTCGTGGTAGGATGATGGTCGAAGGTTCCCCCGCGAGGATTGCTCTATGTTCCTGAACCTGTCTGCGGACTTACTTGTGGCGTTCGCCCCGGACGAATGGCTCGATCGCTGTATCCACTCCTGCGCGGCCCTGGCCCCGGAGAACAGCTTTTTCGCCTATCACTTCAACATTAGCGCCTTGCTGGCCCTGGTGTTGGTCAGCCTGTGCTGTGGCGCCATCGGCTCGCTGGTGGTCGGCGGCCGCATGGCTTTCTTCAGCGACGCCCTGGCCCATTGTTCCTTCGCTGGCATCAGCATTGGCTTTTTGCTGTTTTTCCTTTTAGGCCCCCAGGGCAAGGACGACAACACCCAGAGGTTGTTCTGGGACTGGGTCACCGTCATTATGGCCGTCTTCGGCATTGCCGCCGGCTGCGGCATCGTCTGGGTAAGGACGCGCACCGGCCTGAGCAGTGATACCGTCATCGGCGTGTTCTTCGCAGGGGCCGTCGGATTGGCCGCCACTCTGCGCATGCTCATGCGCGACCGCCGACTGTTTAACCTGGAAGATTTCCTGTTCGGCGAACCCTTGCGGGTCTCCAGTGGGCAGATCCTCGTCCTCGCCGCACTGCTTACCCTCACCGTCTTGTTATTGGCCGGCATCTATAACCATTTGCAACTGGCCAGTTTCAATCAGAGTTTGGCCCTTGCACGCCGCATTCCCGTCCAACGTGTGCAGTATTTGTTTATCATATTGCTGGCCTTGGTGGTCAATCTGTGCCTGCGCTTTGTCGGCGCCTTACTTATCAACGCCCTGCTCATCATTCCGGCGGCGACGGCCGTGAACCTCAGCCGAAATATGCGGCAACTGTTCTGGCGGACGGTCTTGCTTAGTTTGCTCCTGAGCCTTGCCGGGCTGTGGTTGAGCTGGGACATGAACATGGGAGCAAACATTGATTTGGGGCTTTCTGGCACCATCGTGGTGCTGAACGTGCTGGCTTTCCTCTGTTCAATGGCCGTCGGTCCTTGGCTGCGCACCCGGCGTGCGGTGTGACCCTCGTTGCCCATCTTTTTTTCCCTATACAGGCTTGACACGGCGCCTATTCTGGATAAACTTGTCCATATATCTTCCGCTTCCCGCCTTTTGTCCCACCTTGGCGGGAACCTGGCCAAGGAGTCCAATCATGAGCCGATACTTTCTCCTCTCCTGTTGGTGCTGCGGGTTGGTATTACTACTGGTTCCACTTTCCGTCGGCGCCGTCGACCTGGACCGGGAGCCGATCAACTACAGTACCGCCCCGCCGCATAACGCCGTCGAACGCTTGCAAGAACGTCTCGATGCCGGCCAGGCCAAACTCAGTTATGAAGAAGGCACCGGCTATCTGCGTTCCTTACTGCGCGAACTAAAGGTGCCGCTGTCTTCGCAAATGCTGGTGTTTTCCAAAACGAGCTTGCAGCGCCAACGCATCAATCCGCGCACGCCGCGCGCCATCTACTTCGGCGACGATGCCTATGTCGGCTTCTGCCAGAAAGGCGACCTTCTGGAAGTAACGGCCGTCGATCCGCAATTGGGGGCGGTGTTTTATTCGCTGAGCCAGAAGAAGAGCGCACACCCTCACTTCCAGCGGCAAACAGATAATTGTCTCATCTGTCACGCCTCGTCGTTCAATCAGGGCTATCCAGGGCACCTGGCGCGTTCGGTGTTCGCCGACGGCCTGGGATTGCCCCTCCTTGCTTCCGGCAGCTATCGCATCGATCATACCAGTCCGCTGCGGCAACGTTGGGGCGGCTGGTACGTCAGCGGCACCAGCGGCAAACAAGTGCATCTGGGCAACCTGATCGTGCGCGGCAACCCACGCCCGGAGGAGATCGACAATTCGGCGAATATCAATGTCACCCAGTTGGAGCGCTATTTCAAGACGGCGCCGTATCCGACGCCGCACAGCGATATCGTTGCGCTAATGGTGATGGAACATCAAACGGAGATGCACAATCGCCTGACGCGGGCCCATTTCCAGACACGCCTCGCCTTGCATGAGGAGGCGGAGTTCAACAAGGCGCTAGGCCGCCCGGCCGATTATCGCTCCGATAGCACCGTCCGCCGCATCCGCAGCGCTGGCGAACCCGTGGTGCAGTACATGCTCTTTTGCCAAGAAGCGCAATTAACCGATCCCATTAAGGGCACTTCGGGTTTCACTGAGGAGTTCGTCCAGCGTGGGCCGCGCGATAGCAAAGGGCGGTCGCTGCGCGATTTCGACTTGAAACGCCGTTTATTTGCCTATCCATGCAGCTATATCATTTATTCTGAGGCGTTTGAAGCGTTGCCGGCGGCCGTGAAGGATTATATCCTGCGGCGGCTGTGGGAAGTGCTCAGCGGCCAAGACACGAGCAAGGAGTTCGCCCATCTGTCGGCGGCGGATCGCCGAGCGATCTTGGAGATCTTGCGTGAAACGAAGCCGAACCTGCCGGATTACTGGAAGGCGGCGGCTGCTCGCTAAGAAGGAGCCACGGTGGACCCTGTGGGATCGGCAGAGGCGTATTCGGCAAAAGCACGGCCGCCGTTGCGGCCCGACATGACAGTTCGCCAAGTGGCTGCGGACTATCCGGGCTGTCGAGAAGTGCTGCGCCGCTACGGAGAACCGGAGAGGCGGTCGGCGAAGTTTGGCCACCTGGAGCCGCTGGACCACTTCGCCCGCCGGCAGGGCCACGACCTCAAGCAACTGCTACAAGAGTTGGCCCAAGCTGCCGGGACAGAGATAGACTGGCAAGGACGCCAGGCCGAATCCGTCCACCGGCCTTTCCTGCTTTCTGCCCTGCTCGTCACCCTGTCGCTGGGGGCCGGTTGGGGAGCGTGGCTGCTGTGGGAAATTGGCCGGGCCGGGCGCTTCACTGCCGCTCCGGTCGGTCATGTCGTTGCTCATGGGGAAGCTCAACTTTGGGGCTTTATCGCCCTCTTCGTCGTCGGCATTGCTCTGCGTTATCTGCCTAGAAGTGCTGCTGGCCCTCTGCCACGGCCGCTCTTCTGTCATCTGTTGCTCGCTGCTCTGCTCTTGGGCGTGGTCGGCGGCTTCTTCTGGGCGATGGGGCCGGAGCAGCTCCATTGGCTCGGCCCCCTCAGCGGCCTTTCTCTCGTGGTTGCAGCCTTGGGATTTCTCACTTTTCTCTCCCGTCAATTGGCCGGCAAACTCCACTTTAGTTGGGCGCGGCTGATCGGGGCCGCCGGCCTCTGGATGACCATTTGGGCCGGCGTCACGTTTACGCTGCGCTATCGGCAGAGCGCCGCAGGACCCGGCAACTACAGCGAACCACTGCGCCAGCTGTTGATGGAGTTGGCCATCTTCGGTTTCGCCCTCAACGCCATTTACGGTTTCGGCCAGCGGCTGTTGCCCGGCATTGCCGGCAGCGCCACTCCGTATGGCCTCGCCCTCGAATCGACCTTTTGGCTGCACAACACGGGCCTTCTTTTACTATTGCCAGCTTCTCTGGGTTGGTCCCTCTGGCTGGAAGTATGGGCCACGACGCTGCTGTTGGCGGCCACACTGGCTTATGTCATCGGCATGAGGGGGTTCCTGCGGGTGCGCCGGAGTACGCCGCGCCCCGAGGTGGGCGAAGCTCTGCTGGTCCGCTATGTCCAGTTGGCCTTTTTCTGGCTGTTAGCAGCCCTGATCTTGCTGGTCGGCGGCGAGTGCTGGGCAGCCATCCGCGGCCAACCGTTGTCCCATGCCTATCTTGGCTCCGTTCGGCACGCCCTGACAGTGGGCTTCATGACCACGCTGATTCTTGGGGTCGGCCAACGTCTGGTGCCGATCCTCGGACATACGTTGTTGGCCTGGCCCCGCCTGGTTGCTCCGATTTTCCTTCTCATTGCCACCGGGAACTTGCTCCGCGTCAGCACGGAGATGGCCACGCTGGCCGCTGCTCCGGCCTTTGGGATCATGCCGTTGTCGGCCTTGTTGGAGTTGGCCGCCCTGGCGCTGTTTGCCGCCAATATCGGACGCACTCTCTGGCCGTCTCTTGATCCGTTGCTGCGCAGCGGACGGGCCACGCTCCGAACCTCCGTGGCGCTGCTGCTGGCGGAACATCCCTGGCTGGAAGATCAGCTACTGGATTGGGGATTGGGATATATCGGCCGTACGCGCTCCGTGCCCCGCGAGCTGACGCTGGGCACTCTGGCCCGCAGCGAAGGCAAGGAGCCCGAAGAACTCCTCGCCCGCGTTAACGACCTCCTGCAAAAACGCCGGAATGCATCCAGTTGAGCTGCGACTGGTAGAGAAAGGCCCTGCCCAATCGCGCTCTTTACGGTTGCAGTTGCGATAGTCCTTTGCCGACCGGCTGGCCATACAATTCGGCCAGGTCGGTTTTGCCGATGCGCTGATAATGCTCGGCGAGAGCGGCCCGCGTAGCCGCGTGATCGGGCGCTTGTTCCAAAGCACTGAGCAACCAGCGTTCGCCCTCATCGGCGCGGCCATTGCGCAGGCAGATCAAACCGGCCTGCAAGCGCGGCCCAGGGTCGCGGGGATTCTTGACAACGCGATGAAAGGCTTCTTCCAAGGCTTTCCAATCGGCTTCGATCCGCTTATGCGCCGCTTCATAGATACGCGCTTCCTCTTCCTTGTTTTGCTTCAAAAGTGCCTGAGCCAGGAGAAAATGTGCTTGGCCGTCGTAGGGATAATCGGCGACGGCTTGGCGAAGCCATTTCTCGGCGTCGGCCGGCGCTTCCGTCTCCAGGGCGATCTTGCCCCGCTCGAGCAGGGCCATGCCATCGTGCGGCTGCCGCTCGAGAACAGCATCTAACAGTCGGCGGGCCGCTTCCACCTCCCCCAGTTGGCGATGACTGCGCGCCAATCCCACCAGCACCTCCGCCGCCTCGCCGCCCGGCAGTTGCCGCAGATATTCAAATTGCGTCCGGGCCTTGTCTGCTTGCTTGGTTAACAACAAGAGTTCCCCGTACTGCAAACGCGCCGCGCGATGTTGTGGCTGAGCTTCGACGGCACGGCGGCAGTCTTCCTCAGCCTGGGGGAAGTTGCCGGCCGCTTTCCACATCGACGCACGCAACAGCAGGGCGGCCAAGTTGTCTGGCTGGCGGCTCAGCAGTCGATTCAAACAGTACATTGCCGCGTCGAGACGATAAATCTGAACGTAGCCTTTGGCCATTGCCTCCAAGATCAGGTCGGCATCAGGATTTTCTTGGTCCACCTCGCGTTGCAGAAGTTTTTCCACCTCGGCAATACGACCGCATTGCGCCTGAAATAAAATGCTTTCCAGAGCGATCTCTGCACCCTTGGCTTGCAGCTGCCGGCACCTCTGCAAGTGCTCGGAGGCTTGCTCGTAATGTTCGGCGCGACGGGCGGCCCGCGCCATCTCGAAGTGAAGGCGAGCGCTCCGCGGGTGGACGCGCAAGCACGCCGCCAAATGCTGCTCCGCCGCCTCAAAATCGTAGCGCTCCATCGCCTGTTCCGCTTGGCGCAAGTGGTAGTCGCTGTAGTAATGCAGCCCTTCCCAACCGCCGGCCGCCAGTAAGGCGCTGGTTAACAGGGCCCACAGCACAAAACGGGCAGGATGAGTTTGCGCCTCCCCCATCAGTCGTCTCAGATACGTTTTCACGGTCATCTCTCCCGTTGCTGTGGTTGTGCGGCTAGATGGCGATGGAAAGATGCCTGCTCCGATTGCCCCTGCCGTTGATAATAATCGGCCAGGGCGGCGTGCGTTGCGGAATGATGCGGCGACATTTGCAGGGCGCTGGTGAGCCAATGCAGACCTTCCCGGTCTTTGCCGTACCGCAGACAGAGCAAGCCTGCCTGGCAGCGCAGATAGGCATCGTCGGGCCTTCGGCCAATCTGAGCGATGAGTTCTTCCAGATGGGCCAGGTCGGTTTCCAATTGGCGGAGCCGATCTGCACAGAGGCGGGCTTCTTCGTTCTGTCCTCGCTGCTCTAGACATTGCAGGAGGTCGTATAAGGCCTCGCGATCGTCGGGAGCAGCCGTTGTTGCTCGTCGGAAATAATTCTCGGCCTCTGCAATCTGTCCGCGCGTCCGTGCTAAACGACCGCGCTCGGCCAGCGCCTCGGCCAACTGGGGATGGCGGGCCAGCAATTCTTCGACTAATTTTTGGGCCTCGTCGAGGCGATCGAGCAAACGATAGCACCGCGCCAGAGCAAGTATGACTTCTGGGTCATCCCTGTACTGCGGTCGGATTTTCTCCAGCTGCTCCAGCGCTTCGGCTGGACGGCGAAAGCGCTGGAGCAGCAGATTGGCCAAGCGTAAGCTAGCCTTGTGGTGAAACGGGTCGGCAGCCACGGCGCGCTGGTAACATTCCCATGCTTTGTCCCTCCGACGCAAGCGCTCCCAGGCATAGCCGCGCCAATACAGCGCTTGCGGATCTTCCGGGCGTATTTGCAACCAGAGATCGGTGCATTCCAGCAAGCCGACCAGACGATCCGTCTTGCTATATCCCAGGGCCAGCGCTTCGAGGACTAAGGGGGCATCGGGATGATGGGGGCTGATCGTCCGCTTCAGATAATTTTCGTTCTCACCCAATTGACCACGCTGCACGCACAAC
>JAJPIY010000012.1 GCA_021324515.1 Planctomycetota bacterium | reverse complement strand
GGTTTCATCTGGGAGCGTCTGTTTCATTATGCCGAGGCGGTGCGCGATTATCGCCGGGCCGTGCAGGTCGAACCGGACAATGAACGCGCCCATCTGCGCCTGGCGGAAACCTTGGCAGTCACCGGCCCGCCGGAAGAGGCCGCCGAGCAATTCGAGTGGTTACGGCGGCGGCATCCGCAGGATCTTTCTCCCCGGCTGGGGCTGGCGCGCTGCTGGCGGCAGATGGGGCGGACGGGAGAGGCCCGCCAGCTGCTCGACGCCCTTGTCGCCGAACTGGAAGGGCCGACCCCCGCCCCAGGAGCGGCCGGCGTCTTTACCGAGCGCGGTCGGCTCGCCCTGGAAGTCGGAGAGTTAGAACAGGCGGCCCACTGGCTGCGCCGGGCCGTGGCGCTGGCGCCTACCGATCGCGAAGCCCTTTACAATTTCGTGCAGTGCCTGCAACAGAGCGGTCAAGACGCCGAGGCCCGTGAATATCAGGCCCGCTTCCAGCGGGCCGACGCCGACTTGAAACGTCTTGGCCAATTGACCAAAGCGGTGCTGCGCCAGCCGCATGATCCCGCCCTGCGCTGCGAAGTGGCAGCCCTGTTCTTGCGTAATGGCCAAGAGCAAGAAGGCGTTCGTTGGCTGCACTTGGCCTTGAGCGAAGCCCCCGATTATGGGCCGGCCCATCAGGCGCTGGCCGACTACTATCAACAAGCAGGAAAGCTGGAGTTGGCAGCGCACCATCGTGAGCTAGCTCGAGCGCGGCCCCATTGAAAAGAGGCCCTTTCGTGGCTTCACCAAATTCTCTCACTTTTTTCAAGAAAATCCTTGACAACAGACAATGCGAGGACAACAATCAGCCTATAGGGTGTCACGACCTTGTAAACGTTTCCTTCCGTAGTTTCTTCACTTTTGTAAAGGAGGGTCCGGAACATGCCGCGACTGACTTTCTTCAAGCGCTGGCGCGCCTTCACCTTGATCGAACTATTGGTAGTGATCGCTATCATTGCCATCTTGATCGGCCTGCTGTTGCCGGCCGTGCAGAAGGTGCGCGAGGCGGCCAACCGCGCCCAGTGCCAAAACAACCTCAAACAATTGGCGATTGCCTGCCACAACGCCCAAGGCACCATGGGAATGTGCCCGCCCATGTGCTGTGGGGAATGTCAAACGAGTCCCTTCACGGGAGCTAATCCGGCCGCTCCACCTACCGGCGTGTCGTGTGGCTCTGGCATGGGAGGGAACACCTTCTATTTGTTGCTCCCCTACATCGAGCAGCAAAACATCTATAACTTGCATCCTAATCACTACCCCTGGGATTATCCGGGCGAGAGCGATCCCGGCCCCATCAGTCCGCAGACGATCAAGACCTACCTCTGCCCGGCCGATGGAAACAATCTTCCCGTGCAGATGTGGAGCGGCGGCTGGGCCTGTGGCAATTACGTCGCCAATTACCAGGTGTTTGCCAATCCCTCTACCTGGGATACCACGGTATGTCCCCGCATTCCAGCCTCCTTCCCGGATGGAACGTCCAACACGATCCTCTTCGCCGAAAAAGTCGCCCGGTGCGACGACAATGTCTCCCAAGTGCCTGGGACTTTTAGCCCGTTATGGAATCATGGCAACTGGGATTACAACTGGATGCCGGCGTTCATGACTTGGCTCGCTCAGGGCCCTACCATAGGTTTCCAGATCATGCCTAGACCGGGAACATGCAATCACTTTATGGCCTCCAGCCCTCATACCGGAGGCATGAACGTCGCTTTGGGAGATGGCAGTGTACGCTTTCTAGCCCAAGGCATAAGCACTGTTACTTTCTGGTATGCCTGCCAGCCCAACGATGGCTTCCCCATGCCTCCCGATTGGTAAAGATGGGTGGACCATAAGCCGCGTCTCAACTCGCAGCGCTAGAGAGGATGTCTTGCTAGCGCTGCGAATAGATTAAAAAGCGCAAGAAAGAGAGTGTAAACGATCATGTGGTCCCGATGTTCTGCCTTTGCGTGCGGGCTGCTCATTGGCTGTTGTCTGCTGACCAGCCTGCCGGGGTGTGCCAAGCGACAGCGGGCGACCGTCAAAGGCAAAATTACCTTCATGAACAAGCCCCTTACCGCTGGCACCGTTGCCTTCGTCACGTCCGATGGGCGGCATGCGGCAGGAACCATTACGTTCAACGGCGAGTACACCGTTCCTGACGCCCCGGTCGGAGAAACGACCATCACGGTGACGACGCCCAAGGCCCCTATGGGACCGATGGCAAAGATGCCGAAACCGCCTACCGGTTCCAAAGGAATGCCCAAAGAAATGCTGCCTCCCGGCTACGAGGAGGGCAAAACGGTTCAGGTTGTGCCGGCCCCCGAAAAATATGCTACGCCGGAATCGTCGCCCTTGAAATACACTGTCAAACCCGGCGAGCAAACTTATGACATCGACCTGAAGCCCTGATGGAGGGCCCCAGCAACTTTGTTTGGCTGTGAGCCGGAGGCAAGGCGTTGCCCTGCTTGTCCTGCGGCTCACAGCTAAACGAAGAGCAAGTTGGTGGACGAAGAGTGCGCCAAAGATAGTTGTCATGTTTTCGCACTGTCGCATGTTGGTGCAACGGTTGGGGCGCCGCCGTGTTATCGTACCCGGTCTGCTGTTGTTGCTGTTGGTGTGTGTGGGCGGTTGGCCCCTGGGAAGACAGATCGAGGCCGCTTATCATTTTCGGGCTGCTCGACGCGCTTTACAGCAGCGGGACTTCTCCGCCGCTGAATCACACCTTCGCGCTTACTTGGCGGTTTGGCCCGACGATGAAACGGCGCACTTCCTGGCGGCACGCTGTGCGCGCTGCCAGGAACAGTATCAAGAAGCACAGCAACATCTGGCGCGCTGTCGCCATGTCGAGGACGCGAAGATAGAAGCAGCGTTGTTGTGCGTGCAGCGTG
>JAJPIY010000322.1 GCA_021324515.1 Planctomycetota bacterium | reverse complement strand
TTTTTCCTTGCTGGCGCTTCGGACTCTGTTCTTTTTATTCTTTTTCCTTGCTGGCGCTTCGGACTCTGTTCTTTTTATTCTTTTTCCTTGCTGGCGCTTCGGACTCTACTTACTCGCCAACAATCCCGCCAGGAAATGTACTGGATCGCCTTGCTCGCGCGCCACCTCGGCTAGCGTGCGATAATCGCCGGCCTTACGGCATAGCTCTGCAATGCTCGGACAGGACAGCGGGCGATTGTCTACCGCGGCCAGGTACTTCCGCGCCACTGCCAACGCTTCTGTCGGGCGTTCCAGTCGCAACAAGAGATTCACCAACACTTGCGCCGGATAGGTGCCGATGGTCTCCGGATCGGCCTGTTCGGCTTGGCGGCGAAAATAGTCTAATCCCTCTTCAACGTTGTCGCCAGCCAGGATCGCCAGATAGATGCCCATGGCGCGATACAGATCCTCGAAAGGCGGATCGCCCGGGTTGACGAAGCGTCCGGACAGACGTTGGCCATACTCACACAACTCGCGCGCCATCGCCAACTCTGGGCAGGGCAGCAGGTGCATGCTCATCTGCACCACGCTCGACAGGTGCGACAGGTCGATGTGGTAACAATCGTCGCCGAACAGCCACTTGCGGTCGGCGATCAAAGCACGAAGAGTGGTTTCGGCCGGCGACCGGCCTTCGTGACGTTCAATCTCGGCCACGAGACGTTCACGCAGCTCGGCGTACAAGGCGCGGACCAATGCTTGCAGGCAGTATTGGCGGTCCTCCGGCGAATGCGAAAACTCTTGACTGCTCAGCGTGGTGATGGCGTTGCATATGCCGAAGCGCTGCAAAATCCAATCGAAGCCCTTGCGCGGATGTACCCCTTCATAAAAGGCGATCTGCACGAGTGTTTGTATGTCTTCGTCTTCTTTCGGCTCATAAGCGTCCAAGGCGCGGCGTATCGGTTCCGGCTCGTTGAGCATTCGGAAATAGGCCCATGCCTGGGCCAACTGGCCTTCTTGCAGATACAGGTCGCCGACCTGTCGGCCTGCTTGTCGGATGGCTTCTTCGTATTCGGCATGCGTGGATTCTGGCAGATCGGCCACGGGTCCAGTCGGGATTGGCGAAACACCGAGTTGCTGCCGTTTGTGCATGAGCAAAGCATAAAAGAGACTGGCGTAATCTTTATTTTCGCGCAGGCGTTCGCACAGACGGCGTATGGCGGCATCCGGGCCTTCGGCGGCGAGCGTGTGTTGCAGTTCATCGAAGAGCATGGGGTCCATGATGCGTATTCCTGATTGCACGGCGGAGGCGCAGGGCGCGAAGGTCTAGAGAAAGATATGTTACCAGGATGGCGAAGGGATGGCGAGCGAAGCCGTGCCCAATGGCAGCGCAGAGGGTATCGCAGCTTACTTTTTCTCTTCGTGCGGTGGCGGCAGCTTTTCGGGCGACTGCGGCTTTTCTTCACTGGGCGGCAGTTCTCGCGGCCTTGCTTGGGCCATCTCCGACTGGGTTTGATAGGAAGAGGACGGCGGAATGCCGTTCAGCCCCGGATAATTCTGGAGCGCGAACAAGAACGGATTGACCGAGGGACAAGGATACCGCTTGACGTAGGTAGTGGTAGCGACATCGGGGTGCAGGACACGAGCGAACGTGTAGCGGCACGGCCCTTGACACCAAGCCGCCCAGCGATAGAAAGCCGGTACCATAACATGCAAAGCGCTGTAGTGATTGGGCGGACAATCGCACGGCTGCATCAGGTTGACATAAGGCCCCGCACAAGCGGTCCCGGCCAAGCCCAGCCCCCAACCGATCAGTAGGCCCATCATCCCTTTGTGCTGCCCTGGTTTCATGCTTTGCCCCTCCGTATAATCGCCCTGCCTTCTCTTGTTTTATCTGACCGACGGTGGCGGCGATTGTATGCAAAGCGGCACCGATTGCTCCTCATGCCAGCGAACAAACGGATAAAATCCGCACGATCTTCTCGATTTGACTACTTTATCCAGGGCCCTTTATCCTTCAGCCGATTGGTCCTCTGCTCGTTTTTCGCGCAAAGCCAAGCCGAGCCCATAAACGCCCCCGGCTACAGCGGCGAGGACGCCACCAAGAAGGGCGCCATCCAAACCTAGAGAAATGTCTCGATAAATGGCGCCAAGGGCCATACCCAGCAAAGCGCCGGCGAAGCTGCCGACGAAACTTCCGCAGATTGCCCCGCCCAGCATCAGCTGTAGCAACAAGGGCCAGGCCGAGGGTAGTTCTTCCCCGGGTGCCTGGCGCCTGTTGGATAGAGATGGCCTCCGAATGGATTGTGCCTGTTTCATGGTCCGAAAAAGTCAAGGAAGCGCGGCGACCGCTTCGACGGACTCGACAGGGGAGGCACGCCCGACTTCCACATCCTTGCCTTTTCCGGATGCACTCCCAGTTCTCAAAGGATAGGTCCTTAGCTCCGGAGGAGTTTCGCCGCACTTCCGGGGGCTGGTATGGCTTCTCCCTCTCGGGGACATACACGCGAATAAAAGTGCTCCCCAGAGGTCGAGTTACGCACCCGACCTCTGCGGGGAGCGACGGGGATTGGCCTTCTCTATCCGGGGATTGCGAAGGCGAACCGAATCGTTGGATGCCGGGCGATCCGCGGGGGTGAAGCTCCGCATCAAACCTCCTCGGCAGAAGGCGGCGAAGACGTCGCCTCCCAGGCGGGCATCTTTGGGTTCTTTGCAGATAGCAGGCAAGCGGCGTACCAATAAGGGCAGCGGAGGGATCTTTGACCAGAACTATTGGCCTTGCTTGATGTTGAGCGAAAAGATCGTTTTTCCCCTTCTGCCGGGTGCATAGCGTCGTGGCCGTTTTTTTCTCAACGAGGACAGTTTTTGCCCTCTCGCTGGCAGGCAAGGGAATGGAGATCACGCACCCAGATCCGTGTCGGTGACGATGCGGTTGACGGCCAGTCCGAGCAGGCGCAGCTTATGGCGCAATGTAGCTCGGCTAATGCCGAGCCGTTCGCTAGCCTGTTGCTGATGGCCATGCGTGTGTTGCAAGACCTGGGGCAAGAGAACGCGTTCGACGGCTGTCAATACTTGACTATAGATGTTGGTTTCGCCGCGCTCGAGCAGGCCGGCGACCAGAGATCGCAACTCCGGCAGCTCTCCCACTGAGGCCGATGGCGGCGCAGTCGCCGGCTGGCCGCGCAGATTGTCCGGTAGAAACTCCGGAAGCAGGACATGTCCCGAGGCGCTGACCATCGCCTGCTTGATGACCCCTTGCAATTCGCGCACGTTACCCGGCCACGAATACGCTTGCAGCAACTCCAACGTTTCTGGGGCCAGACTGCGCAGGTCCATGCCTAGTTCGCGGTTGAAGCGAAACAGGAAATAATGGGCCAACTCGGCAATGTCATCGCGGCGTTCGCGCAACGGCGGTACAGCGATGGTTACTACTTTCAGTCGATAGTACAGGTCGGCGCGAAAGCGGCCGTCGGCGACGCGCCGGTCCAGGTCTTGGTTGGTAGCGGCCAAGATGCGGACCTGGGTGTGCAGCGTTTCATTACCGCCCAGTCGCTCGAAGCGTTGTTCTTGCAGCAGGCGCAGCATCTTTGCTTGCAAAAGCGGCGGCATGTCACCGATTTCATCGAGAAAGAGCGTGCCGCCATCGCACTGCTCGAACTTGCCGATGCGACGCTGATGCGCTCCGGTGAAAGCGCCCTTTTCATGGCCGAACAGTTCGCTCTCCAGCAGCGTTTCGGGGATGGCGGCGCAGTTGATGGCCAAGAACGGCTGATGGGCGCGGCGGCTGTGCTGATAAAGAGCACGGGCCACCAACTCTTTTCCCGATCCGCTTTCTCCTAAAATCAGGACGTTGACGTCCTGCGGTGCCAACCGGCCGATGAGCTTGCACATCTCTTGCATGGCCCGGCTGGAACCGATGATCTTATCACCGCTCTGTTCTTCGTCCGGCAGCACGGCCGGCGCATGCATCAGCCGCGCCGCCGCCAAAGCGCGCTCGAGGACTTGGCTGAGATCCTCCAGATTGACTGGCTTAACAAGGTAATCGAAGGCACCTTGCTTCATTGCTTCGATGGCGGTATCGGCGGTGCCGTGTGCCGTTATGAAGATGACCGGCCGTTTAGCGTCCAGGGCGCGAATGTCCTGATACAACTCCAGGCCGGAGCGATCGGGAAGCTGCAAATCGAGCAACACCACATCGGGCTGATGCTCGCACAGCTGCTGCCAACCTTCAGCTGCCGTTCCCGCCGTCAGCACCTCAACGTTGTCGCCTTCGTAGACGTAGCGGAACGAATAGCGAACACTCTCCTCGTCATCGATTACCAGTAACTTCGCCATGGCTATTCTTTCTCAAAGTAAGCAAATGACCGGAGTCCGCCGGCTGATCCGTCCTACTGGCCCCTGTCTGCCGGGGAAGTTTGAGGCAGGACGATAGTGAAGCAGGCGCCGCCTTCGGGGCGATCGCAGCCAGCGATACGGCCGCCGTGGTCCTCGATAATTCGCTTACTGATGCACAACCCTAGGCCGGTCCCCGTTGGCTTACTGCTGGCGAACGGTGTGAACAGCCTTCCGGCCACCTCCGGCGCGATGCCCGTCCCCGTGTCGAGAACACGAACGAGTATTCGGTCCGGTTCCGAACACAAATGTATTTCCAGACGCCCTCCGCCCGGCATCGCGTCCAAGCTGTTGAGACAAAGGTTGACAAAGACAGCACACAAGCGCGTGCGGTCCACGTCGCCGTAGATAGGCTGCTCAGGACAGCTGAGGACCAGGTCCACTTTTTGTTGGCCAGCGCGGGCGCGAACCAGCTCGACAGCTTCGGCCGCCACCACCCGAAGGTCGCAGACGCTGCGCTGCAAGGCCGGCGGACGAGCGAAATCAAGGAACCCCTGCACCGTCTTTTCCAAGCGCGCTACCGCTCGATGGACCACGTGCAGATTATCGTGTGTAAAAGGGCGCGGATTGTGCGATCGCAGCGCCGCCTCCACCAACATCTTGATCGACATGAGGGGATTGCGGACCTCATGGGCTAGGCTGGCTGCCAATTGTCCCAGGGCCGAAAGTTGCTGAGCGTGCAGGAGCTCGCGTTGTACCGACCGCGATAAACCGCGGGCCATGCTCCAACCGATCAGCAGCCCGCTGATCGGTCCGACCAGACCCAATAGCAGCAACACCCAACGCAGCAAACGGCTGACGTGCTCGTTCTCTTGGCGCATCCGATTCATTTGTTCTTTGTTGAAGTGGAAATAGCGTTCGCACGGTTCCACAATGGGACGAATCGGGTTGAGCGTGGCCAATTCCTTATAATCGGACTGTGGTGGCAGCGGCCTGCGGCTCAATTCCTGGAATTGGTCCTGATAATGTTGATAAGCGGATCGAATTTGTCCGACATATTCTACTTCTTGAGGAGTCAGCGCCCAACGTTCCGCCTCTTCCAAGGCCAAGCGAAAGTCTCGATCGTCCGCCGCCAGTTTAGCGAGCAGATCAGCGTTGGCGTCACCCTGCTTCGGCTCGATCAGGTAGAGATAGCAATGGAAGCGTAATTTGCGCAAATTGATCTCCAACTCTTGAGCTGATTCCATGCTGGACACATTGGACGCGAGGATGTCCGACAAGCGGGCTTGCACATGATTGACGCTCCAGGCGCTGACTAGGCAGGCGGCAAACAGCAACAGTCCGATCACCACCGTCGGAGCCGTCATAAGGATGAGTAGGCGACGTTCCATGAGAAGCCTCCTTTCCCCCAGAATACGCGAAACCCTTTTCCGAGAGAACGGGAAGCGGACTGCAAATAATTGGACAAAAAGTTTCCCTTCGGCCTGAAAGTTGCCATAATAAATCGCTGGTCACTCTTTTTGGGCGCCTACGTAGTTTCTACATTTTCTCACATCCGGGCATAAAAGGGCCGTCTCCAGCATTTGGCATAGAAGTTGCTTTATATGAATTGATTTGCTGCTCAATCTCGCAGGCGGCAATTCAGCCCCGGTTTACGACGCTTGTAGCCACTCGCGATGCCGAACGCTCCATCGCTGCGTGGAGAATTTGCCCGATGAAGCGACCTACCTAGACACCTCGGGAGGACTTCCTCATGGCCTGGACGAAAGAACGCTTGGAAAACGTAGTGCGAACGCGCTTGGCGAGTTGCCGTCTGGTGGTGGTAGCCAACCGTGAACCGTTTATTCACGTCTACGACGGCAGCGAAATTCGCTGCCTGCGTCCGGCCAGCGGTGTGACCACAGCGCTTGATCCGGTCATGCGGGCTTGCGGCGGCGTTTGGGTCGGCCATGGCAGTGGCACGGCTGATCGCGCCGTCAGCGACGAGCAAGGCCGCGTCGCCGTGCCTCCGGAGGATCCCAGCTACCTGCTCCGCCGCGTTTGGCTGAGCCGCGAGGAAGAAGAGGGCTATTACCACGGCTTCGCCAATTCCGCATTGTGGCCGTTGTGCCATGCCGCCTACACGCGGCCGCGCTTCGAGGCCGCCCATTGGGACGCCTATCGCCTGGTCAACCGCAAGTTTGCCGAGGCCGTACTCGAAGAGATTGAAGGTGAATCAGCTATTGTCTTTGTGCAGGACTATCACTTTGCTTTGTTGCCGCGCTTGCTGCGCCAGGCCCGGCCCGATCTGACCATCCTTCAGTTCTGGCACATTCCCTGGCCCAACCCGGAGACTTTCCGCATCTGTCCTTGGAAGGAAGAGATCCTGAGCGGCCTGCTCGGCAACGACCTACTCGCTTTCCATACCCAGCATCACTGCCACAATTTCCTGGAGTCGGTCGATCGCTATCTAGAGGCGCGGATCTGCTTTGAGCGTTTTGCCGTGATACGCCGCGGTCACACCACGGAAATTCGGTCGCATCCGATCAGCGTTGATCCCGACGAAATCGCGGCCCTGGTCCCGACCGATTTCAAGCGCGAAGAGCGCCGCCTGCGGGCAAAGCTCCGGGTCGGCGATTTACCCTTGCTCCTGGGCGTCGACCGTCTCGATTACATTAAGGGCATCCCCGAACGCTTGCGGGCTGTGGACCGCTTGCTGTGCCAATGGCCGCAATGGCGGCGGAACTTTTGTTTCATCCAGGTAGGCGCGCCGAGCCGCACCTCCATCGGCGAATATCGCACCCTGAATGAAGAAGTGGCAGCCCTGGTGGAGGAGATCAACTGGCGCCACGGCGACGGTTCCTGGGAGCCGATCCTTTATCTTCGTGAACATCATGGACCTGATAAGTTGGCGGTGTTATACCGGACGGCGCGAGCGTGCGTCGTCACCTCCTTGCATGACGGCATGAACCTGGTGGCCAAGGAGTTCGTGGCTGCCCGCACCGATGAGCAAGGCGTACTGGTGTTGTCGGAGTTCACGGGGGCCGCCTGCGAACTGAGCGATGCCCTGATCGTCAATCCCTATGCCTTGGATCGTCTGGCCGAGGCCTATCACACCGCCCTGACGATGCCCGTCGAGGAGCAACGACGGCGTATGCGACGAATGCGGCGTCACGTAGCGGATAACAATATCTATCGCTGGGCCGGCATGTTATTGTCAGCAGCTGGCCGCTTCGTGGAACCAGGCATGCCGCGCCCGATCCGCCGCGGCGCCCGTCCGGCCCACGAGAACAGCATACCTTTGCTTACATGAGGGCAACGTGGCCAACTCTTTTCCCGATGTTCTTATGCCTTTGCTCGCCGCCTATCACGCCGGCGAGAAGTTGCTGTTGCTGTTTGACTACGATGGTACGCTGACGCCGATCGTCGAGCATCCTTGGCAGGCCCAGCTGGCACCACGGACGCGCCAGCTGTTGGCTGAACTTGCCGCTCAACCGCGCATTTACGTCGGCATCTTCAGCGGCCGACGCCTTGATGAATTGGAACAGTTGATCGGCCTGCCACAACTGGCTTACTGCGGATTGAGCGGTATCGAAATGCGGATCGACGGCAATCTTCGCGTACATCCGACCGCCCGTGACCGCGTCCAGCTCATCGAGGACATCACCAAGCGGCTGTCAGCTATCGAGCACGTCTATCCCGGCGCCTGGGTTGAGCATAAGCGCTATGGTTTCACCGTGCATTATCGCGGCGTTGATGCAGCCTTGATCGAGGAAGTCCGCAAACGCATCCTGGGCTTCTTGGATAGTTGGCAAGGGCAGTTGCGCGTCGTCGATGCGCCGCTGGCCGTGGAGGTGTTGGTGGGCGGTACTTGGACCAAGGGCGATGCTGTCCGCATGATGATCGAGCATGTCGGCGAGCCGGTGTTTGTTCTTTATGCCGGTGATGCTCCCAACGATAAGGAAGCGTTGGAGGCGACGACGGCCCACGGTGGCATCGCCTTAGGTGTCGGGCCGCTGGCGCCCTCGTCTGCCACGGCGCACATTGCCGATCCAGACACGCTGGTCAACGGGATAGATGCGCTGCTTCATGTTATCCAGCGAGCGCGCGGACGTGTTTAGGATTTCGCCGAGGACGGTCGAATTAGGCACTCCTGCGCTGGCTTTCGGCGAGGACACGCTCGATACACGCGATCACCATGCCAGCAGTCACGTCCCGCATACAGGCATGATTATGCGGACAGGCCTCCAGCTGCCGAAAGTAGCAGGGAGCGCACTCTTTGGATACGCGCACCACTGCTTGCGGCCGGCCGTAGGGACCGATCCACAACTCGTCCGTCGGCCCAAATACGCTGACCACCGGCCGATTGAGCGCGACGGTCAGATGCATTGAGCCGGAGTCGTTGGTGACGCACAGTTCGGCGCGGCGGAGAAGGGCAGCCAACTCCGACAGCGTTGTCAGTCCGGAAAAATCCAGGACGCCAGGAGCGAGATCGGCCACGGCCCGGCAGCGTTGGCGTTCGCTTGCTGAGCCGGCCAAGACCACGCCGCGCCCGGTGCCGCGCAAGTAACGCGCCACCGCGGCGAAGCCCTCGATGTGCCAGTGTTTGGTCGGCCAAATCGTGCCTGGCACCACCACGGCAAACGCTTGGCTGCGTAGGCCGTAGCGGCTCAACAGGGTCTCAATATAGTTTTCCGAATCAGGCGGGATCGGCACCTGAAATTCGGCCGGTCCTTCATCCAGTCCCAAGAGCGGCGCCAGCCATAAGTATCGATCGATGGCGTGAACGTCGGAGCGCGGCAGCGGGATGTGGTGCGTATAAGCCAGCCAAGCGCCTTCGCGCGCGCCTGTCCAGCCGTGGCGGTAAGCATTGGGCACTAATTGGCGATCCGATGGCGAACGCGGGCCGTGATACGGGCGCTCAAAACCGATACGCACCGGAGCGTGGGTGGCCATCGTCAGAATGGCTGAGCGGAACTGGCCGTGCAGGTCGATGACCAGGTCGTAGCGCGTCCGCCACAACTGGGTCAGCAGCTTGCCCAGGCCGGCGAGCCAGTCACGCCAATCACGGGCCAAGGCACCGCGGTCGAAGAACACCACATTGGACAAAGCAGGATGATGGCCGATCAACTCAGCGATGGCCGGCGTCAGCACCCAATCAATCTGTGCCTCTGGATAGCGCCGACGCAGCTTGGCCAAGACCGGCAGCGTGTGAATGACATCGCCCACCGCCGAGGGCTTAATGAGCAGAATGCGCTGGAATTGCCGGCGGCGGAGCAGGGACGGATTCATGGAAACTCCGAACGTTGCCGAGCGGGGGCGTATGCTCCCCGCTCGCCGGTGAGGTTGTTCATGCGGAGCGGCGAAACAGCCCCAGCGTCTTTTTCATCCACGCCGAGACCCGATGGCGGAAGATCTCACGCCGCTCCACTCCTGCCGTCGTCACCCAGTTGAACTGAATGACCCGGCGCGGGCCGACGAACAGCTTGTGGCCATGCCACGAATTGTCGGTGCGGCGGAAGGCCAGCAGCGTCCCCTCAATCGGCGGGACTTCGACGATGACATCTTCAAGGTCGTGTGCGGAGCGCAAGAGGCGCAGGCAGCCGCCGGCTTGCTCCCAGGTCGGATTCATGTAAATGAGCACGGTGATGATCTTGGTGGCCGCGTCGGTGTGGATATGGCCGTCGCGCGTGCCGCAACGGCCACGCACGGTAATCATGGAAGCCCGACCGCTCAGGTCGATACCGAACTTTTCTTCGCAAGCCGCCCGGAACGCCGGGCTGCGCAGCTCGTCCAACAATTTCTGGAAGCCCGGCCCGTAGGTCAACTCGGAGACAGGAAAACTGCCGGGACTGTCGATGATGGGATAATCGGCGTTGACTACAGCCCGCGCGGCTGGCTTGATAAACTGGGGAACGACGAGAAAGGGAAACGGTTCGCGGGTCAACGGCGTGGCCCGGAACGCTGCTAAATCGAATACATCCATGGGCGGCGCCTCCTCTGTTCCGGAACAGGCGCGAATGCCCCCGCCTCGGGAACAGCCCTGTCCCGATGGGGGTCTATATCGACCCTGGCGGCGAGATTCTAGAGAGGATTTTCGGCGAGCGGGGGCGTTCTACTGGGCACGGGGAGATTGGACATTTTTTCCTTTTCCCCCACCCCAACCCTCCCCCACAAGGGGGGAGGGAGCCTTGGTTCTCCCTCCCCCCTGGTGGGGGAGGGTTGGGGTGGGGGAAAAGGTTCTCCCTCCCCCCTTGTGGGGGAGGGTTGGGGTGGGGGAAAAGGTTCTCCCTCCCCCCTGGTGGGGGAGGGTTGGGGTGGGGGAAAAGGTTCTCCCTCCCC
>JAJPIY010000064.1 GCA_021324515.1 Planctomycetota bacterium | reverse complement strand
TTGGAGGGCGAGTTTGACCTGGTTCTGGTCGAGGGGTCCATTAGCTCTCCCGAACAGTTGGAACAGATCAAGGATGTCCGGAGGCGCAGCCGGTTCTTGGTGACGATCGGCGCCTGTGCCACGGCTGGCGGCATCCAAGCCCTGCGCAACTGGGGACACGTTCAAGAATATCTCCAGATCGTGTACGCCCAGCCGGAGTACATCCAGACACTCGCCGCCTCGACGCCGATCGCCGAACATGTGCCGGTAGACTTCGAGCTGCGCGGGTGCCCGATCAACAAGCGTCAGCTGGTGGAGGTAATTTCCGCATTCTTGGCCGGACGCCGGCCCAACGTGCCGAACCACGCGGTGTGCGTCGAGTGCAAGCGGGCCGGAGTCGTCTGCGTGATGGCGGCCCAGGGTATCCCATGCCTGGGGCCAATCACGCACGCCGGCTGCGGAGCCTTGTGCCCTAGCTACGACCGCGGCTGCTACGGCTGCTTTGGACCGTCGAAAGGGGCCAACGTCCTGGCCTTGACTCACCAACTCCAAAGCATGGGAGTCAAGGACAAAGCGCTGGAGCACCTGCTGCACACGTTCAATGCCTGGGCGCCGGAATTTCGTGAAAGCGGAGCCAAACCGGCAGAGTAAGCCAGGCAGAGGCGACGGATCGTCAGGTCAGCATTGGTTTCTAAGGTGAGGTCCATGACACAAGCAACCGATAAGGCCACCCGAACTATCACCGTTCAGGCCCTTGCCCGTGTCGAGGGCGAGGGCGCCCTCACCATCCGCTTTCGTGACGGCCAGGTCGAGAGAGTGGAACTGCGCATCTACGAACCACCACGCTTCTACGAGGCGTTCTTACGAGGCCGGGCGGCGGCGGAGGTTCCGGACATCACCGCACGCATCTGCGGCATTTGTCCCGTCGCTTATCAGATGTCCAGCGTCCACGCCCTGGAGAACATCCCCGGAGTGGTGCTGCCGCCGGAGCTTCGCGCTTTGCGGCGGCTGCTTTATTGCGGCGAGTGGATCGAGAGTCACGCCCTGCACATTTACATGTTGCATGCTCCGGATTTTCTCGGCTTCGAGAGCGCGATCGCTATGGCCCAGGCCAGTCCGACTTACGCCGACATCGTCCGCCGTGGGCTCCGCATTAAGAAAGCAGGCAACTCCCTTATCAACGTGATCGGCGGCCGGGAAGTCCACCCGGTCAATGTGCGTCTCGGCGGCTTCTACCGCATTCCGCGCGCCAACGAGATGGCGGGATTGGTAGAGGAATTGAAATGGGCGCGCGAGGCCGCCCTCCAGACCGTACGCTGGTGTGCCACGCTGCCCTTCCCCGACTTCGAGGACGACTACGAGTTCGTGGCGTTGCGGCACTCGGACGAATACCCCATGAACGAAGGGCGCCTCGTTTCCAACCGCGGACTGGACATCGCCCCGGAAGAGTATCCCGACCACTTCATCGAGTACCAGGTTCCCCACTCCAACGCCTTACAATCCAGACGGCGCTTCCCTTGCGGTGCGGACGACGGCGCCTACTTCGTGGGACCGCTGGCACGCTGGAACCTGAACGCTGATCGCGCCCCGGCGCTGGTGCGCGAAGCGGCGGCGGCCACCGGCATTCCCTTCCCTAACCGCAACCCGTACACGAGCATTGTGGCACGCTCTCTCGAAGTGTTGTTGGCCGTGGAAGAGGCCCTGCGTCTCCTCCACCAATACCAGCCGCCGCCGCGCCCGGCGGTGGATTACCTGGCGCGCGCCGGCGTCGGCCATGCCATCACCGAGGCCCCACGCGGCATCCTGTACCACCGCTACGAGACCGATGCGGCCGGCGTCATCCGCAACGCGACTATCATCCCCCCTACCAGTCAGAACCAACGGCAGATGGAGCGCGACCTGAAGAGGCTGGCGCCGACGCTTGGAGAGCTATCGAACGAGGAGGCGGCCCTGAAGGCCGAGCGCGTCATCCGCAACTACGATCCGTGCATCAGTTGTGCAACTCACTTCCTCAAACTGAAAGTGGAACGCCGATGAACTGGCCGCGTCCTATTCGTATCGTTGGGGTCGGCAGCCCGCTAGGCGATGACGCCTTGGCCTGGGAAGTGGTGCGGAACTTACGGCAGCGGCAGGGATTGCCCTCGGACGTCGAAGTTTACATGGTTGAGGGTGGCCAGCGTCTCCTCGACCGGTTGGACGGGCGCGGCACGCTCTTCCTGATCGATGCTCTCGTCGCAGGCACAAGGCCGGGCACGATTCACCGTTTCGTTTGGCCGCACCCCTCTATCGAAGCCCTGCGGCCGGGATCGACCCATGACTTGCGGCCAGCCGAGGCCCTCCGCCTTGCGGAGGCCCTCGGCATCGCGCCGCCGCACATAGTCGTTTTCGGGATCGAGGTCGAAAGCCTCGCTCCCCAGGCGGGCCCCAATCCGTCCGTGATGGCTGCCGTACCGGAATTGGTACAGCGGCTTGTGCAAGAATGGCAAGGCAGTTCGACCATTGAAGAAGACTCGCCCGAACCGATCGGCAGGGAGCACTAAACCATGCATGAGATGTCGCTGCTGCGCGGCTTGCTGACCCAAATCGAAGCGACCGCCCGTCGCCATGGGGCGAAGCGGGTAAGCGTGGTGCGGCTGAAGCTCGGGCCGCTGGCCCATATCGAGCCGGACCACTTGCGTGAACATTTTACCGTGGCCACGCGCGGCACAATCGCCGACTCTGCCCGGCTGGAGATCCAGACGACGGAGGAGTTGCACGAGTTGAGCTTGGAAAGCATCGATGTGGAGGTCTCGGAAACGACAGACAGCCGTCGGGCCCTACAACATGGGCCGAATGAAGCCAGGAGGATCGGCGAATGAGCCTCTTTGTGAATCAGCCGCCGGATGGCGTCGCTTTGCGAAACGGTTCGCCCGCCGACGCGTCCCGCGCCGCGGTTCGGCTCCTGGTGCGCGGCCACGTACAAGGAGTCGGCTTCCGCCCTTATGTTTTTCGGTTGGCGCAGCGATTTCGGCTCGGCGGTCGCGTGTACAACACGGTCAACGGCGTCGTCATCGAGTTGGAAGGCGCTTCCGAGGAACTTATACGATTTCAAGAGCGCCTTGTTGCCGAGGCGCCGGCGGCCGCGATTATCGACAGCCTCAGCAGGGAGACGGCCGCACCTGTGGGCCGGTCCTCTTTCGCTATCGACCCCAGCGATTCCTCGGCCTCGCCGCAAGTGCGCGTGCCCCCAGACCTGGCCATCTGTGCCGAGTGCCGACGCGATATCTTGGACCCGCTGAACCGCCGTCAGGCTTATCCCTTCACCAACTGTACCGCATGCGGGCCGCGCTATTCGATCCTCTATGCCATGCCCTATGATCGCCCGGCCACGGCCATGCATCTCTTCCCCATGTGTGCGGCGTGCGACGCTGAATACCATAATCCGGACGACCGTCGCTTTCATGCCCAGCCGAACGCCTGCGCAGCATGTGGCCCGCGAGTCGGGCTCTGGGACCGGGAGGGACGTTTGATCGCAGGCTCGCCCACGGCCCTTGTTGCAGCGGCGAAGGTGCTCCGCCAAGGCCAGGTCGTGGCCCTCAAGGGGTTGGGCGGGTTTCAACTGCTGGTGCGCGCCGACCAGTCCGAACCGGTCGGCCGTCTCCGGCAACGCAAGGGCCGACCGAGCAAACCACTGGCTGTCATGGTGGCGTCGCTCGAAGCCGCTGAGGAGATCGCCGCGCTTACGCCGCTGGAGCGTCGCCTGTTACAGTCGCCGCAAAACCCGATTGTGCTTGTGCAGAAACGCAACCACTCTTGCGACCGTTTCACCGCCGCAGAGAACAAAGCAAACGTGGCCGCCCCAGTCGCGCCCCGGCTCAGCACTGTTGGACTGTTCCTGCCCACGACGCCCTTGCACCATCTACTGCTCGCCGCGCTCGATCTGCCGCTGGTAGCTACCAGCGGCAACCTTACCGAAGGGCCTATTATCACCGACGAACGTGAAGCGGTACGGCGACTGGCGGGGGTTGCCGATGCGTTCCTCGTTCATGATCGGCCGATTGTGCGGGGGGTTGACGATTCCGTGGTACGCCGGATCGCTGGGCAGGCCGTGACGATACGTCTGGCCCGCGGCTTGGCCCCCCTGCCGCTGCCCGCGGTGGAAGCCCTCGCTCGCACGAAGGCTTGTCCGCCCCTCCTGGCAACCGGGGGCCACCAGAAAAACGCCCTCGCCATCTGGACCGGCACGCAAGCTATCCTTGCTCAGCACGTCGGTGATCTGGACAATCCGGAGACCCGATCTACGTTTAATAGGGTCGCTCACGACCTCGCTGGGCTGTACCAGTTTGCGCCAGTCGGCCTGGCCTGTGACCTGCATCCGGACTATTACACAACGCAATGGGCCTTCGCCCAAAACAAACCCCTTACGCAGGTGCAGCATCACCACGCTCACGCTGTAGCGTGTATGGTGGAGAATAACCTTCTGGACCGCGAAGTCCTGGCGCTCACCTGGGACGGCACAGGCTACGGAACAGACGGCACGATCTGGGGAGGTGAAATTCTGCGCGTGGCATGCACCGGTTTCCGGCGCGTGGCGTCGCTCTTGCCGTTCCCCCTCCCCGGCGGAGAAGCAGCGATCCGCCGTCCCAGTCGAACGGCCTTCGGCCTGCTCTGGCTCTTGCGCGGCGAGGAGGCCGTGTTGCAAGACAGCGCTTTGCATCGCCTTTTGGATCTATCGCCCCGCGAAGTTCGGGTGTTGGTGGGCATGATACGTCAGCGCCTCAACACTCCCTGGACTTCCAGCATGGGCCGGCTATTCGACGCCGTGGCCGCTCTGGTGCTGGGTGTCCACGAAGTCTCTTACGAAGGCGAAGCGGCAGCCTGGTTGGAAGCCACAGCCAATCCAGCCGTGACCGAGGCTTATGCGCTGCCGCTTTGCCTGCCCGACACAAGGGAACCGAGGGCCGGCGACGGCGCTATTGCTCGTGGCGACTGGCGGCCCATGCTATCTGCCCTGCTGGCAGACGTGGCGTCCGGTATCGAGGCGGGCGTAGTGGCTGCCCGCTTCCATAATGCGCTCGCCCACTGGGCCGCAGCCGTGGTCGCTCGTCAACCGCTTCGCGAGGTCGTTTTGAGTGGAGGCTGCTTCCAGAACCCGTTGCTCACAGAAAGGGTTCTGGAAGCACTCGCTCCAAGCAACTGCCGCGTCTATTTGCACAGCCAAATCCCCCCCGGCGACGGCGGCCTCGCCGTCGGCCAGTTGGCGGTGGCAATGGCGCTAACCCGACGGGGCCGCCTGGGCTAGATTTTCAGGGAGGTGCAGCATGTGTTTGGGAGTCCCTGGTCTCCTGGTCGAGCGGTCGCAACCGGCGGAGGACTTGGCATTCGGCGTAGTCGAATTTGCCGGCGTCCGCCGCCGGGTATGCCTTGCCTGCGTGCCCGATGCCCTGGAAGGAGACTATGTCATCGTTCACGCTGGGATCGCGATCAGCCGGATCGATCCTATCGAGGCTCAAAGGGTGTTCGCTTATTTGAACGAGATCGGCGATCGAGACGGCTGGACAGAGGGAGCACCGCTATGAAGTATGTAGACGAATACCGCGACGTACACTTGGCCGAGCGCCTCCTCGACCAGATCCGTCGGACGGTGACACGGCCGTGGACGATCATGGAGGTCTGCGGCGGCCAGACGCACACGTTGATCCGCAGCGGCATCGACCGGCTTGTCCCGGAAGGGTTGCGCTTGGTTCACGGCCCCGGCTGTCCGGTCTGTGTGACGTCCCTGGAACAGATCGACCGCGCCTTGGCCATCGCCGCCCAGCCCAGGGTGATCTTCTGCTCCTTTGGAGACATGCTCCGCGTGCCGGGCACCTCCCGCGACTTGCTGCAAGTCCGAGCGGAAGGCGGCGACGTTCGTATCGTCTACTCTCCGCTTGACGCCGTGCGAATTGCCAGAGAACATCCTAACCGCGAGGTCGTTTTCTTTGCCGTCGGCTTCGAGACCACAGCGCCCGCGACCGCGCTGGCAGTGTGGCAAGCCAAACGGCTGGCCCTGCGGAATTTTTCGATGTTGGTCGCACATGTGTTAGTCCCGCCCGCTATGGAAGCAATCCTGGGGACGCGGACAAACCGCATCCAGGCGTTCTTGGCTGCCGGCCACGTCTGCACAGTCATGGGCTATGAGGACTACCGGACGCTGGCGGAGCGCTATCGAGTTCCGATTGTCGTGACCGGCTTCGAGCCAGTGGACTTGCTCGAAGGAATCTTGATGACGGTGCGCCAACTCGAAAGCGGCCGATATGAGGTCGAGAACCAGTACGCTCGCTCGGTTCGCCGGGAGGGGAACCTGCCGGCACGAAACATTCTTGCGGACGTGTATGAGGTTTGCGACCGACCCTGGCGTGGTCTGGGCATTCTGCCGCGGAGCGGCCTCTGTCTGCGACCAGCCTACCACGACTTTGACGCAGAGAGACGTTTTTCCGTCGAGTCCGTCACGGCAGTTGAGCCTGCCGAGTGCCGCAGCGGCGAAGTGCTGCAAGGCTTGATCCGTCCCGACCAGTGCGCCGCCTTCGGCACCCTTTGCACCCCCGACCATCCCCTCGGCGCCCCGATGGTGTCCAGCGAAGGCGCGTGTGCGGCATATTGGAAATATGGGCGGTCACAGGACCGAACCATCCCTGGGACATCCATGCGATGAGGAGGGAACTCACCCATGACGAAACTGCAAAACCCGTTAGCGGCCAGCCTCCCTGGCGCCTGCCCGCTGCCTCATCTGGCTGGAGATCGCATCCTGCTGGCCCACGGCGAGGGCGCTCGGCTGACTCGACGCCTGATCCGCGAGATCTTGCTGGAGGCGTTCGACAACGAGTTCCTCCGGCCCCTCAGTGACGCTGCGCTACTCCCGCCGAGCGTAGGTCGCCTGGTGATGACTACCGACGGATACGTGGTCAGCCCTCTGTTCTTCCCCGGCGGCGACATCGGCAAGTTGGCCGTATATGGCACGGTGAACGATTTGGCGGTTTGCGGGGCTGAGCCGCTGTACCTGAGCCTGGGGTTTATTATCGAAGAGGGCTTGCCTCTGGAGGTGCTGCGGCAGGTGGTTTACAGCATTCGCGACGCCGCCCGGCTTTGCTCAGTCGCGGTCGTCACGGGGGATACCAAGGTCGTGCCCCGGGGGGCGGCCGACGGGCTCTTCGTCCACACCACCGGTATCGGACGGATGCGGCCTGGGATCGACCTGGGCCCCCACCGTGTCCAGCCTGGCGATCGTGTGCTCGTAAGCGGCACGGTCGGCGACCACGGTATTGCCATTCTGTCGGCCCGTGAAGGATTGGA
>JAJPIY010000046.1 GCA_021324515.1 Planctomycetota bacterium | reverse complement strand
ATCGTCACCAAGAACCGGCTGCGCCTCCGGACATCCTTGATCTGTTCCAACTGTTCGGGAGAGCTAATGGACCCCTCGACCAGAACCAGGTCAAACTCGCCCTCCAACGGCCGCCGCGTCGCTTCCAGGAAGTAAGCGATCTCGACGGCGCCAGCCACGGCCAGCAACTCGTCTTCGCAGTCCAGCAAGCTGAGTTGGCAGCCGTCGCAGGAGGCGAATTTGAAAACGCCCAGGCGGGGTTTGGGGTGCGTCTCGGCCATCGTCGTCACGCCTCACGGACGTTGAAAAAGGACCGGATCCGGTCGTAACGGAACACGGGACCATCCATGCAAACGAAGTTCGGCCCGAATTGGCAATGGCCGCAGAAACCAACGGCGCATTGCATATTGCGTTCGAGGGACAGAAATAGGCGGTCTTCAGTCACGCGGCGTTTGAGAAACTCTCGGATGGTAAAGCGCATCATTACCTCCGGACCGCACATCAGTCCGACGGTTCGCGACGGCTCAAACCCACAGCGGGGGAACAGTTCGGTGACGAGCCCGACCGGACCGCGCCACGAAGGACTCCCGTGGTCTACCGTCACCTGTATCTGGAAGTCGGCGCGTTGCCGCCATTGGTCAAGTTCGTCCCCATACAGTACATCGGCAGGTGTGCGAGCGCCGTAGAGCAGGACGATGCGACCAAAATCGCTGCGGTGTCGCAGCAGGTGATAGATCACGGGACGCAAAGGCGGCAGCCCGATGCCGCCAGCGACCATTACCACGTCATGCCCTCGTGCTTCATCGAGCGGCCACGAACTGCCAAATGGACCGCGTACGCCCAGAGCGTCGCCGACCCGGAGCCGATCCAGGGCCCCCGTCACCGAACCAACATTTCGGATGGTATGAATAATGGTTCCCCTATCGGCTGGATCGCCGCTCAAGGAAATCGCTGCCTCCCCCACGCCGAAGACGTACAGCATATTGAACTGACCAGGCCGAAAAGTCCATCCGGCACTCGGCGGTTCCACGGCGAGCGTGAAGACGCCGGGAGCTTCCGACCGCCGATCCCGAATGTGTACCACGGCCGGCAGCATAGGCGAGGAACATTGCTCGTGTACTTGCAGGTTCGCGGTCACGTCGCAGGCCCTCGCATCACTTGTAAATATCCAGTTGCTGTATCCGACAGGCGGCCAATCGGCCGCTGACGACGGTCAGGAGCTGCTTGAGCAGGTGATAACCAAGCTCGTGGTCCTGCTCGCATTGGTCCCGCAGCCAAGCGGCGTCGAATACCAGCCCTTGCACGGAATCGATGGCACGGGCGTCGAACTGCCATTGATAAGGCGGCAACAACCACGACCAGCCTACCACATCGCCTGGGCCCAGGGTCTGGATCGGCGCAGTGCCGCCCTTGCCGAGATGAGTGCCGATACCGACGTGGCCCGATTGAATGAGGTAGAACGCCTGGGCCGGTTCCCCTTCCCGCGCCAGGTACTCGCCGGGAGCAGCGCGGAATGGGTTCACGCCCGAAGCCAAGCGCATCCGGTGCTGTTCACTCAACGCTTCCAGGAAGGCATGGCTGGCAAAGGCGCCAAGAAGGGCAAGGTCGGTCATGGCTTTTTCTCCTCTCTTTGGCCGTCGGTCGCTCGGATAGCGGTGATCTCCTCAGTTACGTCGATACCCACCGGACACCAAGTAATGCATCTGCCACAGCCGACACAGCCAGACACGTCGAACTGATCGAACCAGGAGGCGAACTTGTGCGTCAGCCACTGGCGGTAGCGCCCTCGGATGCTCGGCCGGAAATTCCCACCGTGGACACGGGCGAACTCGGGAGTAAAACAGCTATCCCAGCGACGGACGCGCTCGGCGGTTTGCAGATTCAGATCAGTGGCGTCTTCTACACAAGAACAAAAACACGTCGGGCAGACGAGGGTGCAGTTGGTGCAGGCCAGGCAGCGGCCGGCGACTTCGTCCCAACGCGGATGTTCCTGATTGCGGTGTAGCAGATTTCGGATGTCCGTAACATCAAGCGTTCGGCCCATCTTTTGGGCCGCTGCTTCCACGCGCCGCTGAGCTTCCTCCCCCTGTTCTGGGGAAGCTGTCGTCAACTCTAGCCGATCCAGCATACTCTGGCCTGCCACACTGCCAGGGCGAACGACGAACTCCTCGTCCAGCTCTGTGAGGACCAAGTCGAAAAAAACGGGGCCGGGGGGCGACGGCTCAGGGATGAGCGGCAAGGACTGACGAACTGATGCAGAAGAAAGATCGGCGCCAACCGGGTTTTCTTCGCCCTGCATTCCGTGCGGCTTGGCCCTCTCCACTGTAGGCCCCGTGCCCATCGAGGCGCAGAAACACGTTCCGCTCGGGGTTTCGCACTCTACGGCAATGAGGAACAACCGTTCGCGCGCCTTCGCGTAATGCGGGTCGGTAAACTGACCTGCGCGGTCGAGAAAGACCTTATCTTGCACAGCGAGGGCGTGGAGTTCACAGGCTCGCACGCCCAGGAGAGCGCGGCGCGGCGGGTCCGGCATGGCGTCGCAGACCTCGAACCTCCCGTCGATGCGCCGCGCCTGCCACAGTCGCAGCGTCGGCGGGAAGAGATATTTCTTCCAAGAGTGCGGCCCCACAGCGTAGCCGAAGTAGGCATTATCTTGCCGTTTCTCCAGCCGGTACGATCCGGGGGCCTGCCGATCCGTCCAACCAACCGGCAACTCCTTGGCCGATTGGACAGGGCCATAGACGATCGCCTGTTGTTCGATCTGGGGACCGATCACCTCGAATCCATCTTGCAGCAGGAACTGGATCAGGTCATCAAGCCGCGCCTTGGGTAGGATCCGGGTATCCGCTTGATGCGATGTCGTCATGATTCCGAATGGCCCTCTCCCTCATTAGTATTGCGCACGTCATTTGGTGCGCCGCTCTTTTGTTTTAGCAAATCAAGTGCCAGCCCCGCTGTTGCAGCCTTGCACCAATCTTGCCAGGCCCCGATGGATGCTCCGCCGCTTGCTGACCGAAGCTCGTGGGCAAAAAGACAAACAGGGGTCTGCCCTATCCAAAGCCTGAGCCACTGATCCAGGTATGCGATTCGGCCATCCCTTGTGCGGAAACGCTCATCAACGGCAAAACCGATTTACATCCGAACACGATTGAGGCCAGAGAGGAGGAGGGGGATTTCTCTTGGCCAAAGTCGTCGGCCAGCTTTGCAGATTGGGCGATAGGACGGTTCCGTGGACAGCCTCATGGCCACGAAGAGGGAAAGGCAACGAACAGCCGGAAGAAGAGAGCTACCCGGCCTGGATTCGAACCAGGACTAAGGGAGCCAAAGTCCCTTGTGCTACCGTTACACCACCGGGTAGTGATCTCAAACTGCGTCGCCTGATACGTACCTATCCTTTTATAGTCGATGGTGCCACCGTTGAATAGATGAACAGGCGAGCAGGCATGCCTCTCTCGATTTAGGCGCGCGGGGCTGCATTCGCGCCCCGCGCGTGCCAAACTGCCCTCCCTTGACGAAATCGGTTGCACCTTTATTCGCTCTCTTGATTTCATCGAGGGAACGCGATTACACAGCCGGCAGTTCTGCGTCTCTGTTCCTGTTGCAATCGATGTCAGAATATCGTACAACGGGCCGCCACGCGTGGCACGGAACAGGATAGTTCCCTTTTATCACTGGGCACAGTTGAATTTGGCACAATTCCCCCCCACCCCAACCCTCCCCCACCAGGGGGGAGGGAGAAACAAGGCTCCCTCCCCCACCAGGGGGGAGGGAGAAACAAGGCCCCCTCCCCCACCAGGGGGGAGGGAGAAACAAGGCTCCCTCCCCCCTTGTGGGGGAGGGAGAAACAAGGCTCCCTCCCCCCTTGTGGGGGAGGGAGAAACAAGGCTCCCTCCCCCACCAGGGGGGAGGGAGAAACAAGGCTCCCTCCCCCACCAGGGGGGAGGGAGAAACAAGGCCCCCTCCCCCCTGGTGGGGGAGGGTTGGGGTGGGGGGGGGAAAGGGAAAAAATGTCCAATCTCCCCGTGCCCAGTTACTGCTTGGCAGAGTGGGGTGTGTGCGTCCGTTTCGCTTTTCCGTGGATCAATCAATTACCTCCGCGACGCCATCCGGGAAGGCGGCGAATTTCGATCGAGCCAGGAGGCGATACATGAGACGTTGGCAAGTTCTTCTGACGGCAGCCGGCGCCTTAGGGGTGATCGGTTGGGGGGTGTACAAAACAGGCTGGTTCTCCAAAGACAGCGCCAAAGCGCTGTTTGGCCGACCGGGTCAAGTCCAGACTACGGCCCCAATGGATACGCCGTCCGGTTGGCGCTATCGGCAAAACCAGCCGCACCACTGGCGCTACATCATGCTACAAAACTGAAGACCTCTCCTGACGAAAAAGTAACGAGACGGCCCTTGAGAAGTCTTTTCGCGGTGGTATATTGCAGCATAATGTGGAGTCGAAAGACGCGCGCCCAAAGCGAAGCACACGCGGATGAAATCACGGGTTGGCATCCTCCTTTGGGGAGTGGTATCGCCCCTTCCGTCCCTTGATAGCATGGCGGACCCAATATGCGAACCATCTCCAGAGTGCTTGTTTGCGCTGCTTTCGCCTGCTTACTCTTGTCGTGGATAAGCGGCCTAGGGCGGGCGCTCCCTCGTGTTTATCCGCAGGACGGAAGCAGCCGAGAACGCTGTCGAGTATTGGCTCGTCTGCGCCGCTGTCGCGGTGATAGCCCCGCTCACCATCCTGTCCGCCCCTGCAAGAATGCTGTGCTCCCTCCCGATGACGACAAGGGCGATCCCGAACGACTCCATGGCAAAGCCAACCACGAGCGCTTGCCACCTCTTTGTCCAGAGCGGATGCATGGTCCTAATTCTCTGCCGTTCAGTTCACGGCCTCTACCTACGGAAGTGCCGCGCCATCAGACTTTGTGCATCCTCCTGATTTGAGCTATTCCTCCTTTCCCCCGCAACGGGGGAATTTCTGATGGGGACACTGCGCATTCCCCCGCCCCTGAACCGTCGCCGTTCCAAACGTTAAGCGGAAAAGTCAAGGGCGTTCCCTTGTTCCGCACGGGAACGCACAATCCAAAACTCAAGGGAGGTTTGTCATGACTGTGACTAGTTTTATGAATCGTCAGGCAGAGGCGCTGAAGCATGTATTAATGGGCTGTTGTGCCGAGCCGGAACCGAAACACATGACGCCAGAACAAACGGCGTTAGACCATTTTACCATCGCCGTGTCCCGCGAGATTGGCACGCCAGCCCGCGAAGTAGCCTGGCAAGTCGGCGAACGGCTTGGCTGGCCGGTGTATGATCGGGAAGTGCCGGCGCGGATCGCTCAAGCGTTGCGCCTGCCTGTGGCCGTCGTCGAGGGTATCGATGAACGGCGTCAAGGTTGGCTGCTGGAGTGCCTGGAGTCGTTTAGCTCGCGCTGCGACCTAAGTGAAAGCCGCTATTTCCGCCATCTCATCTCCGTGATTCGTTCCCTGGGCGAGCAAGGCCGCTGTTTGATCGTCGGTCGGGGGGCCGAGTTTCTTTTGCCGCCGCATACTACGCTGCGCGTGTGCCTGGTCGGCGACCGCGAAGACCGTATCGCCACCTTTGGCCGCACTCGCCGTCTCGATCACGGGGCGGCCGTCCGCCAACTCGACCAGCTCGATCGGGAGCGAAGCCGTTTCCTCCGCGAGCACTTTCACATCGATCCCAGCCAGCCAGGCAACTACGATTTGGTCCTGAATACGTCGCGGTGGTCTCCGTCCGACTGCGCCGATTTTATCCTCCACGCCCTGCACCACAAGGCGACGGAACATCTACAGGGCCTCGTGTAGGCGAAAAGACACGGGGCATACTGGGCGCGGCTAGCTGCGCCTCTTTTGCTCCCTCCCCCTCAGGGGGAGGGAGCGTTGTGTCGGATTCGGCTGGGGGCAGTATGGCGATGTTTCCCAGAAGCGTCGCTAAACCACTCCTGCACCTACGAAAGCGCTCTCAATCCAGAACGGGAGGAGATCATGAATAGTCTGAATGCACAGAAAGTTTCCCTCACGGGCAACTCTCGATCCGAAGATACGGTAGTGGAAGTGCCCGTCCTGCTCGAATCGCATTTGTGGAAGCGCCTTGAGGCCACAGCACGGGAACAGGGCATGACTACCGGTGCTCTGGTCCGCTGCCTCCTGCGTGATTTCCTATGTTACTCTGAAAGGGTTGTTTCGGTTCGAACTCCTTCGAGAGATTCGAGAACAGCGTTTCTATGCTGAGGACTGCTTCTTTGCTGCGCCAACATGCCCAGGCCATCTGGCAGGCTGCGGTCGCCGCCGTCGATCCGTTTCTGCTGGTACGCGATTTCTTGATGTATCCGCCACCGGAGTTGGCGAAAACGCTGGCGGGACCAGGACACATCCTTGTTGTGGGCGGCGGCAAAGCGGGGGCCGCGATGGCTGCCGGCGTCGAAGCGGCCTTGGTAGGTTCGCTTGATCGGCTGTCGGGTGTTGTCAATGTCCCGATGGAATCTGTGCGGCCGCTGCGTGTGCTTCGTCTCCACGCGGCCCGGCCAGCCGGCAGCAATCAGCCGACGGCCGAAGGGGTGGCCGGCGTCCAGGCCATGCTCGATCTTGTCGCCAAGGCAGGACCGCACGATGTGGGCCTGTGCTTGCTGTCGGGCGGGGGGTCGGCGCTGCTGCCGGCCCCTGTCGCCGGGATCACGCTGCAAGACAAACAGCACGTCACGGCCCTCCTGCATGCCTGCGGCGCCACCATCAACGAAATGAACTGCGTCCGCAAGCACCTGTCCGCTATCAAGGGGGGACGGCTGGCTCAGGCATTCGGTGCGAGACCGTTGTTTAGCCTGATTATTTCCGACGTGATTGGCGATCCTCTTGACGTGATCGCTTCAGGCCCTACAGCGCCCGACCCGACGACCTTCGCCGACGCTTTGGCAATTCTCGACCGTTACGGCCTGCGAAAGAAGGTGCCGCCTTCCGTCTTGGCCCATCTGGAACGCGGTCGTGCAGGAGGCTTTCCGGAGACGCCTAAGACGCTGCCGCCTTCAGTACACAATCTGGTTCTCGGCAACAACAGCCGCGCTCTCGACGCTGCTCAAGGCCAAGCAGAGAAATGGGGTTACACCGTGCTGAACCTGGGTTCTTACATCGAGGGAGAAACCCGTCATGCCGCCGTTGTCTTGGCCGGCATCGCGCGGAGCATTCGCGCCGACGGTCGGCCTTTGCGTCCGCCAGTATGTCTACTGTCTGGCGGGGAAACGACCGTGACGCTCGGCCCCTCGCCAGGCCGGGGAGGACGCAATCAGGAATGGGTGCTCTCGGCCGCTGCTTACTTGGGCGCGGCTGGACTGCGGAACATGGTTGTACTCAGCGGCGGCACCGACGGCGAAGACGGCCCCACTGACGCCGCCGGCGCGCTCGCCGACGAATCCACCCTGACACGGGCCGCCACCATGGGACTCGATCCCGCTGCTTACCTGGAGCGCCACGATGCTTATTCTTTCTTCGAAGCAACGGGCGATCTCCTTAAAACCGGACTGACCCAGACGAATGTCATGGACGTGCGGGTGGTGCTTATCGGCCCATGAGCCAGACGAGTGAAAGGCCCCCAAGGACCCAGGACGCTAAGAACAGAGCTAGGGACTTAAGAAGGCATCCCATTGGTTAGCGCTTCTTACCAATCCTCCAGCCTCTTTTTGTAACAATTGCGGTAGGTTTCAACAAAAGCCCTCCGCTCTCTATCCAGCAATCTTCTGATGCAACCGTCAATCACATCAGGACTTCTGGTTTTTCTCCGCTTGTCGAACATCTTTTGGCACGATAGTTGCTAACAATGAAAAGCGGCTCTGAAAGTCGCAACCCTGCAACTGACGGGGCTGGAACAGAAGAGGCTCGGGCGCAGTCCCGAGCGGCATGGTGGTAGCCCGAGTCCGTCCGGGTTTTCCGGCGGACTCGGGCAATTCCGTCCATCCTGGCACGAAGCATGGTCCCTTCTCCCCCTCCCCACCCGCGCTCCCCCCGGCGCGGGTTTTTTTCTTTTAAGGCCGCGCCGGGAGAGAACGGTTGGCCGGGGCCGTTTCCTTAGGAATGCAGCCCGGCTTGGCGGTATGGCTTGCCTTGCTTGTAGAGTTGGAGACGCAATTTCGCCTTTTCCAGCTCCTTTTTAGGGAAATCGGCAGGCGATTTTAGGGCCTCGGTCTGCATCTTGACGGCCTCGTCGAATTGACCGTTCTCGGCGTAGGCTGCAGCTAGCGTATCGAGAAAAGTTGCGTCCTGGAAGGCGGTCAGTTTGCACGCTTTCTCCGCGTATGCCACTGCTTTTTTGCCGTCGCGCAGCTCGGCTTGGGGACAGGTCGCCCAAATCCAGGCCAGGCCGGCCAGGGCCTCGGGATTGTTGGCGTGGCGTTTCAGGGCCTCCTGGAAATCGGCGATGCCTTTTTCGTAATCTCCTTTTTCGGTATAAGCCTCGGCCCGGCTGACCTGCGCCCGCACATCTTGGGGACGGAGTTTGAGTACATGGCTGTAATCGGCGATGGCTTTGTCGTAGGCTTCCTTCTCCATCCAGGCGTCACCTCGCGCCTGATACGCCTCGACGCTCTTGGGATCGAGGACAAGCGCCGTGTTGAATTCCTTAAATGCCGTATCGAGATCGCCTTTCTCCTGGAAAACGATACCCCGGCCGATATGCCCGCTCACGAATTTCGGCTCGATGGCAAGGGCCTTATCGAAGTCGGCCAGCGCCTTATCGAGATCGTGGTTGTATAGGTATGTCTGTCCACGGTTAGCATAGGCGGCTATCGATTGGGGGTCCAATTCGAGGACCTTGGTGAAATCGGCCAATGCCTTGGCGTAATCACGTTTGATGTTGTAGGCGCTGCCGCGGTTGAGGTAAGCGATCGTGTACTTCGGATCGATTTCAATGGCTTTGTTGAAGTCCTCTACCGCTTTGTCAAGATCACCGCTCTCCAAGCGCAGGGCGCCGCGGAAGGTATAGGCCAGGACGTTCCGGGCGTCCAGCTGCAACGCTTTTTCGTAGTCGGCCAAAGCGTCGTCGCGCGCGCCTTTACGGCTGTGAGCGAGGCCGCGCAGAGCATAAGCGCTGGCGGCCTTGGCGTTGACTTTAAGCGCCGCATTGAGCAAGGCGATGGCCTGATCGTACTCTTGTTTCTCCAACGCTTGGCTGGCCTGTTGGAGCACCTCCTCACTCTTCTTGGCCGCATCGGTATCGTCTGCGCCGCTCCCTGACACCACAAGCGCCACTAGCACCAAAATGCTCGTCCATCGTATCACCGCCATAAATCGTCCTCCTCCTCACCGGCTCGCCGTGTCCGCAAGGGTTTGTTCTTTTATGGGACACGGCGAGTCGGTAAATGCTTCCTGTCGATCGATCTCATTGTAAATAGGTACAGAGAGGGAGCAATCCCGCTCACCCAAATCCAGCGGCCCCTCCCAAGAGGCATCGGTTTGGTTTTTGTGCTTGTCTTTCGACTCGCCGTGCAGATACAATAGAGTTATCCAACCGTTTGGATACTCCGCAGGGCGTCGTTGCTCCGACCCCTCCTTCCAAGTCCGTCGTTTCACCAGCCTCCGAGCGAGAGCGCGGCGGACGTGATTTTGTTTCCCCCCTACTCGACAGGAGTAACGCGCATGTTTAACCTGGGCATGGCGGAGATCGTGGTAATCTGCGTGATCGGCTTGCTGTTGTTCGGTAATCGCTTACCGGGCGTGGCCCGTTCGCTGGGCAAATCGCTCCTGGAATTCCGCAAGGAACTCAACAGCGATTGAAGGAGGCCATCCGTTGGCAGCGGTTTTCCGCTTGCCGGGGCCGCTGGTTCATTGCTATAGTTGGTGGGGTGCGGGATCGAGAAGTTGAGCGAACCGCGCCGCCGTCTTCACGAGAACTATCCTGCTAAAGAGGTTTACTTTCCATGACTCCGTTGTTCGCTTTTTTCAATCTCGGCCCCCAAGAGATGCTGATTCTGCTCATTATCGGCATTCTGCTATTTGGGCGGAAGTTACCCGAGGTGGGCCGCTACCTGGGCAAAGGCATTGTCGAATTCAAGAAAGGCATCAAAGGCCTGGAAGATGAGTACGACGCCTCGGCCTCCGTGACGCCGCGCCAGGAGTCGATGCCCCTGGAGCCGCCGCGTCCGCCCCAGCGCATCACGACCACAGCGCCGAAGTTCGAAGAGAACGTCCCAACGCCTGCCAATAACATCACCACGCCACCCAAGGCGTAAATCTTCCACCCCGCCTCGCTCGTCCTCACGGGCGTAGCGGGCGGGGCGAGAAGTCGTGATTTTTTTGGGCGCTTAACTCAGCGGCTAGAGTGCCATCCTCACACGGTGGAAGTCACTGGTTCGAATCCAGTAGCGCCCACTCGAAACACTATCATCCGATGTCCTTCAAGGGGCCGGTCGAATCGCCGAACCGTTGCAAGTCCCTCACGCCAAGGACGTGGGCCATGCTGAGGAACAGATTGGTCATCGGCTGATCGGAATATTTGACGTAGCGCCCCGTTCGCAATGCTCCGCCGCCGCCGCCAGCCAATACTATGGGCAAGTTGGTGTGCGTGTGCCGGTTGCCGTCTGCATTGCCGCTGCCATAGACGATCATCGAATTGTGCAACAACGTTTGCCCATCCACGTCTTTGACCTGATTCAGTTTATCGAGGAACTTGGCCAGCTGTTGCACGTACCACAAGTCGATGTCGGCTACTTTGTCGATCCATTCTTTGCGGTTCTGGTGATGAGTCAGATCGTGATGGCCTTCGCTTATGCCGATCTGATCGAACGAACGATTGCTGCCATCATGGGCGAGTAAAACGGTCGCCAGCCGCGTCGAATCGGTCTGGAACGCCAGCACCAGCATATCGAGGAGGAGTTGGATGTGTTCGCCGAAATCCGCGGGAATGCCCGGCGGCGTTTCGATACCTGGATCTTTCACGAGGCCGAAACGCTCCGTTTTTTGAATGCGTGCTTCGACTTCGCGTATCCCCGTCAGGTACTGATCGAGCTTGTGCTTGTCCGAGGGGCTTAGGCGCTTTTGCATAGACCGGGCATCATCGAGCACGAAATCCAAAACGGACTTGTCTTCCTGCTGCCGGCGCAGCAAGTTGGCTTGCCGCTCGCCCGGCTTGCCTTCGCCGAACAACCGCTCGAAGACGCGGCGTGGGTTGGACTCGGGCGTTTTCGGCATGGTGGGCGAGCTCCAGGAAAGATTAAACTGATAGGCACAGGCATAGCCGGAATCGCACGCCCCGCTGCGGGCGCCGGAGTCGCAGCCGAGCTCCAAAGATGCGAAGCGGGTCAAGTGCCCGTAAGCGTTGGCCAAGACTTGGTCGATGGAAATCCCCGCTCGAACGTCGGTGGCGCTCTTGCGGAGACGCACTCCGGTCAGGAAGGTGCCGTTGCCCCGGGCATGATCGCCGGCGCCGTCCGGCCCCGGTTCGGCGTTTTTGTGCCCTAAACCGCCGAGGATTTGCACGTATGCTTTGTGCTTTTCCAACGGCTTGAGAGTACGGCTCCACGGGAAGTCCGTACCTTCCCGGCTAGGCCACCAGGCGGAGGGAATGGCCCCGTTGGGGAAGTAAAGGAAAGCCGTGCGCAAAGGCGCTCCCGTGGCGGTGCAGGCTAGTTTCGCCGCGGGCCCTGCGGCGAAGAACACGCTGGTGCGCAGCGACTCAAACAGCGGCAGGGCGATGCACGCCCCGGTCCCTCGAAGGAAGGCCCGTCGGTTGAGGGCCCCACGCGGCAGTTTCATAGACATAAGAAGACCCCTTTTGTGTTACATGTTACTCAATTAACTTGGAGCGCCGGCGACGGGCTAAAATGCCTGGCGCTGGCGCTCCTCTGGGCTTGTCCGTTTGAAGGGCGCCGGCGTTGGAAAGCGGACGATTCGAGGATGCCGCGGATAAGGACCGAAGGACGCCCCCCAGCGGCATCCAGTTTGGCAACCAGTTCGTCCACCAGATGCATATCGGAAGGCCCCAATGCCCTTCCGAGGGCGTAGATGAGCATTTTCTCCGTCGTGCAGCGATAGAAGTCCAAACGCCGGCTGGTCGTCAGGATCTTTTTTAGCTCCCGCACATCTTTGAACGACTCGCCGGTGAGCAATTGGCCGCCCGCCTCGATCGGCTGATCCAGCTCCTTGTCGCGCCAGCGGCCCAGAGCGTTGAAATTCTCAAAGGCCAGACCGAGTGGGTCCATGCGGTTATGACAGGAGTTGCACAGGGCTTTGTTGCGGTGGACGGCGAGCATTTCGCGCAGAGTGGGTGGCTTGCCTTTGACCGCTTCAGCAGCTTGTTCAAGCGGCGGAAGGTCCGGCGGCGGCGGCGGCGGCGGTGTGCCCAGGATGTTGTCTAAAATAAACAGACCCCGCTTGACCGGAGAAGTACGATCCGGGTTTGAGGTAGTAATCAGGAAAGTCGCCTGAGTAAGAATGCCGCCACGTGGGCTGCCGGGCGGCAACGTCACCTTACGCATTTGCTCTCCGCTTACGCCCTCAATGTCGTAATACTTGGCCAGCCGTTCGTTCAGGAAGGTGTAATTGGCATCCAGAAGCTCGAGCAGGCTGTGGTCGTTCCGCACAACATACTCGAAGCTCATTTCGGTTTCCTGGCGCATCGCTCGGCGCAATTCGCCGGTCAGCTGGAACTGCCGGAAACGGCGGAAGCCGCGGAAGAAATTGTTGCGGAGTTGTTCCAACTCTTTCTTCTCGGCCTCGGTCAGCGCTTCCTGCGGTTTGCGGGCCAACTCACGGAAGCGCGTGCGGGCCTGCTCGGCCTTGGGATCTCTTGGTTGCTCTTTCGACAGCACAGCGAAGGGATTGACGTTCGCCGATTCGACGTTCCGGGCCTGGAGCCATTGCCCGGCGAAATTTCGTATGAACTCGCTGGAGCGTTTGTCGGCCAACATGCGGCTGACTTGGGCGGAGAAATTTTGCCGTAGCTTGTTCTGGGCCGCCAGCCCAAACAGCTCCTCATCCGGCATGGTGGACCACAGAAAATACGACAACCGTGAGGCGAGAGAGTATTCATCGAGCAGCGGATAGCGGTCAGTCGAGTTCGGCAGCGTCTGTTCTTCGCGGAACAAAAAGCGGGGAGAAGCCAGAATGACGGTCATTGCCTGGGCCATGCCTGCCTCAAACGTCCGTCCTGGCCGGGCAGCGGTGGTCTCCACCAAGTGAACCAGACGCTCCACCGTTTCTTGATCTACAGGGCGTCGATATGCCCGGCTGGCAAACGCTTCTAGCACTTTGGAAGCGTAGCGACGCCGTTCCTGGGGATCGCCAGGAACGGAACCGGCCTTGTTCCACGGCTGCTTCGGTAGGGCCTGGGCGACAATCGCTTTGGCCGCAGCGATGTATTTCTCCAACAACAGCGGTGAAAGGTTCAAAACTTCGCCGATGGTATCGAAACCGTGCCCGGTGTCGTCGGCGGGGAACTCGGCAGTGACATTGAAGTCCACGCCCATCAGGTCGCGGATGGTATTGCGGTATTCGGTGCGGTTGAGCCGGCGTAGGGTGACGCGGCCAGGGTCTGGATTTTGCGGATCGATGGCGAAGGCCGAATACTTGATCCAGTTCACGACGTGCTCCACCTGCTCGGCGGAGGGACGGGGTTTTCCTCTTGGAGGCATCATCTCCGCCCGCAGCATCTTGAACACCTTAAGCCAAAGATCCTTGTCCGCCAGTAGCGCAGAAGCATCGTCGGCATCGAAAGCCACGCCGCCTTTCTTCAGGTTGCTGTTGTGGCAGGTCGAGCAATATTCTGTCAGGATCGGCTCGACGGTCTTGCGGAAACCAGTCGCGGCGTCCGGCGCCGCCAACGCGGACGAGCAAAGTAGGACCGCGATCGCCAACAGGACGATCAGCCATGCATCAAGCAATCGCTTCCGCATCATGTATCCTCGGACAAAGATGGCCGGCGGGGGTAGCTCGCTGTCCGCGCGGCTTGAAAATCTAGGGCAGGTTGGATCGATCCGCCGGATTATGCCGGGCGGCAGGTTAGTGTTCGCGCCCGCAAAGCCTCCCTCCGGGTACAGGTTAGCTTGTGGTTGAGTATATCCACGACGGAACCAGTGGGCAATAGGGACGATGAAATCGGATACTATTTCTCAAGAGAAGCAGGCGTCCCCCGGCCCCAGACCAGCAGTAGCCATAACAGTCCCACAACCTCGGCCAACAGCAATGTCCCGCCGACGAGCAACTGGTCGGGCAGAGAGTAGCCATCAAGCGGTCCATGCCCTGGAGGAGATCGGCCAGCAATTCGGCATCATCAAGGAGCGCGTGCGCCAGTTCAACGCTCGCGCCCTGAAAGATACTCCGCAGCATCGCCGAAGATGCGGACAAATCATCTGTAGTGGACCTACAGATTACGAAGTCTTATCCGCGTGTCTCTTCCTTGCAGCCGTATTTGGCCAGGTACTCACGCAGACGCAGTTTCCGCATGGTATTGTGGGAACTCATGTAACGGACGACGCCGAAGATGGGCCTCTCTGGAGGCCAAGGGTGGTCATAACGGCCTAAAATCCAAAAGATGCCGCTGAACGAGTTGGGATCGCGGCCATCCACGCCATACTTGTTGTTCAATTCGATCATGATATCCAAGGCTTGCTGGGGACTGGCGCTCCATTCCAGGATCTTTTTGCCCCAAAGCATTCGCAAATAGTTATGGATGCGTCCTTCACGCACCAACTGCGTTTGGGCTGCGTTCCAGAGAGGATCATGCGTGCAGGCTGCTTCCCATTGCTCCAGAGAATAAACATAAGGGCGCGGATCGGAAGCATGTTTCATCAAAGTCGCCTGGGCCCATTGCGGTAAAGATTCAAAACGGTCATGATCTTCTGTCTGCGAACACATGTTGTACCCCAATTCGCGCCAGACGACGAGTTGATCGAGAAATGCCTCCGCCGAAGGCCCCATCCCCCAAAACCCTTCACGCTTTCCCTGGGCTGCGCCAGAAAGGCGGGCCGGTGTCCAATTTCGCCGCTGGGCCAATTCGGTGAAGATCTCGTGGCTAGATAAATGCCCAAAGTGCAGATAAGGCGAAAGGCCGCTGCGGCAATCGTCGTCGGGTTGGTTGGCCTTCTCCCCATAGTGACTTAATTTCCGATCGAGGAAATCGAGCAGCTGAAGGCGTGCAGTTTTGGGACCACCACGGTAATCCACCGGCTTAACGGAGTGGTCGATGGCCAATTGCGCTAGCAAAGGAAAAGCGCTGTGGAGCTGAACAGCAGAGACTGGAGGCCAACGCCGCACGATGGCTGGGGGCAGAGAGGGCAACCTTGGCAATGCGACATTGGCGAGTGGGTCGGCTTGCGGAAAGTTTTCCAAATGAAGGCCAATCTGCTTGTGCAAAAAGTTTCGGAACGATTGGGCGGTGACGAATAGCTGATCTGCTGCACGCAAGGGAAGCAGACCGTTGGAATCGACCTGTTCCAGACGCACCGAAAGGCGTTGTGCAGCTGCCCGGACCATCCGCGGCAAAAAGAACGACGGATAATCATCCGTGACGACGACGCAGGCATGGCGGGCCAAAGTAACAAGGAGCCCTTTGCCGTGCCCTTCTACAGGCTCTACATAGGGATAATAAAAGATGCCGTGCCGTTTCAAAGGTCCTAGGCGCTCAAGATTATCAGCCATGCCGTCGAGTACGAAGCGATGCAAGCGCTCGCTCGCCCACCGATAGCCGATACGCAACGGCTCGAAAATCACCAGGGGTTTTTGCAGCCGTTTGGCCCACTCGACGGCCCGCTGGAGACTGAAGTTCCAGGTGGTACGGCGAAAGGCAATCATCCAGTAAAGCACGAATTGCCCGTTGCCGCAGATGGGAGCGCCATTGCAATCTTGTATGCGGATGGCAGGCGTGGGGTTCATTTTTCAGGAAGCCCCCAAACCAGAGACGGCAAGAGCGTTTAGCAACAGGGACGTGGGCCTAATCAAGACATATAAGACGAAAAATATAGTAATAAAGTTGCCCATTATTCAAGCCAACTTTTCAATCACAAGATTTTACAAGGACATGGCCGCGATGCTCAAGTTCATGCGTTCATCCTCCAGATGGTCCCATTGAGGATGGCTGCGAACGTGACCCAAAGCAAGTAAGGGGTGAACAAACCCGCTGCCAAGGTTGAGATACGCCCGAAGTGCCATAAGGTGGCGGCGATGGCGAACCACAGAACAACGATTTCCGCGAAAGCGATTCCGGGTTGATGCAAGCTGAAAAACAGACCAGACCAAGCGGCGTTAAGGATGAGTTGAACGATAAACAAAGTCATTGCCGCGCGGCAGGCCGGCCAGCCGGCACGGAGCCAAACAAGCCAGGCCGCCAACGCCATCAGCACGTACAGCATCGTCCACACGGGCGCGAACACCCAATTGGGCGGCGTCCAGGTCGGTTTACGCAGGGATGGATACCAGTCTTGGAGGGGACCAAGATTGAACCAAGAACCTAAGACAGCCGCCGCAAAACAGGCAGCCAACAGGAGCAGTAATACGGAAAACGCTCTGACAGAGAGAGGCGGCAACACTCGAAGAGAAGACATAGATAAAAATCCTCCCTAAAGTGCCAAAGAACCCTAAACACAAGCCACGGAAACCTGCTGTTGTTTATAGGGCTGCTGGAACAAAATCCTGAACGGAGGGCGTCAGTTCCCTGTTTTCTACGAGTCACAGGGAGCGCTGGCCCCTCCGCGCAGGAGTTTGTCTTCCACGATCCAGTTCGTACAAAACGAACCTTTATTTGTCTTCGGGCGGCAGCAAAACGGCATCAATCACGTGGATGACTCCGTTTTTGCAAACAATGTCGGTTTTGACAACATTGACGCCGTTAATTGTGACTTTGCCATCCTTGACGACGATTTTCAGAGGCTTGCCCTGAGCTGTCTTGGCTGATTCCAGCTTGACCACGTCGGCAGCCATGACCTTGCCGGGGACTACGTGGTACGTTAGCACAGCGGTCAGGGCTTTCTTGTCTTTCAGCAGCGCTTCCAGTTTCTCTTTGGGGACTTTGGCAAACGCTTCATCGGTGGGCGCGAACACTGTGAAGGGGCCTTTGCCCTTCAAGGTGTCCACCAATTCGGCTGCTTCAACCGCTTTGACCAGGGTCTTGAACTGCTCAGCGGCGCTGGCCGTATCCACAATGTCTTTTGCATCGTTCTCGCCCGCCTGAGAAATCCCAAGGCGAATACTGCTCATCAAAGCCAACAGCCCCAAAACACCAACAACTGTAACCAGCCGCTTCATTGATGCGACTCCTTAGCAGAAACATCGGTCCCGAATGACTCGCCTTCAGAAACCGCTTCTGATGCAGCCACCCGATCCTTCCTCTTCAGGTGTTCCTTCGAAAGATCCAAAAAATCGTTCATATCGTTCATTTTCTTTAAGCGAGGCCAAAAAGTCAAGAGGTCTTGATGGGTAAAAGTCCAAAATGGATAAAAAGTCTTGAAAAATTTGGTCAAATCGCTCATTATATTTTCAGGCAATCCGTGCAAACCAAGGGGGGACAAACGAAAACCATGCGAAGCGGCGAACCAGGTCTTTACCTAAGTACGCTCCAAGCAGCAGAGGCGCTGGGCGTGAGCGTGAGCACGGTCAAACGCTGGGTGGACGAAGGCATCCTGCCGGCGCACAAGACGGCGGGTGGTCATCGCAAACTGCTGAGGGCGGAAGTCCTCGCCCTGACCCGGCAAGGCGCTTTGCCGCGCGGCGACCCGTCGGCTTTGAGTCCGGTTTCTTCCAGAAAGCGCGCAACCGATCCCGAAACGACTGCGACAGCTTTGATTGATGCGCTGATACGTGGACAAGGGGCGGAAGTGACGGCCATCCTCCGCCGCGCTTATACTTCCGGCATGGCCGTGGAAGTCCTCGCCGATCAGGTTGTTGCGCCAGCGATGGCCGCAATCGGGCATGAGTGGCAGACGGAGCGCCTGGATGTATGGCAGGAACATCGCGCGACGCAGCTATGCGCTGCGGGGCTATACGAGTTAAAAGAAGTCCTGGAAACCCGAGCCGAGCGCGATCGGCCGATTGCTGTAGGTGGCGCGCCCCAAGGCGATCCCTATCTGCTGGCGACCCTTCTGGCTCAACTGGTCTTGCTGGATGCTGGTTGGGAAGCCGTCAATTTAGGGCCGAACACCCCGTTGCCAAGCCTGGCCAAGGCGGTAAGCACTCTTCGCCCACGACTGCTTTGGCTGTCCGTTTCGTATTTGGTAGACAGCACCGGTTTCCTCGTGGAATACCGCAATTTTTACTCGCTCGTCGAACGCCAAGGGGTGGCGACAGCGGTGGGAGGCCGGGCCCTGGTTGAGGAGATCCGCTCGGCAATTCCTTACACCACCTACGGAGATAAATTAGGCCATCTCGCCGCTTTCGCGCGGACGCTTCATCCTCGACGAAAACCGCCGCGCCGCGGCAGGCCGGCAAAGCAATCCAAAGCGTGATCGATGGCGCCTTCGCTCTCCCCTGGCTGCTCAACAATCTTTAGGGTCATTGCGCCGGAAGTTTGCGCCCCCCCCTTTGCGGCCAATTCCCGTACTTTCTCGACCAGCACATCTTGGCGTGCCGCCGGGTTTAACCCGGCGGCTCACTACCCCGCTGGCTCACTACCCCGCTGGCGAGCCGCCGGGTTTAACCCGGCGGCTCTGGCGCGCCGCCGACATGGAGCGCTATCTGGAGAACTTAGTGAACCCTTCGCGTTGCGCCTTCTTCTGACCTCTTTATTTTGTCGTCGAACGTTGCGATTCCATTTAGGCCGGCGCCCTTGATCTCCGACCGTAGAATAAGCAGGTGGGAAAAACACACCTGGCTCCATGGCCTAGGGGGAACGATTGATGAACGGTTACACCGAAAACAGGGCATCTGGGGCCTATGAGCGGCCTGGCCCACATGATCTGGTGTTCACTTGGGGCGCCAGCCACGCCATGCTGCCCCTGGTGGAACGCATCGTCGCGGACATCATGCATGGCCACGATCGCCTCGCTCAACTACGCCCCGAACAGGAACGCCTCGATAGCCAACGACAGACGTTGGACTGGCCCCAACGTTCTCGGCGCTATCAAGTTCAGGAAGAACTCGTCGCTGTGGAGAAGGGACTTCGGGAGGCGTATAGCGAATTGGAGGCGCTGGGCGTCGCTGTGCTGCATGGCCCGTCTGGCCTGGTCGGTTTCCCGACCATTGTGAACGATCGTCCTGCCTTCTTCTCGTGGCGCCCTGGTGAGGAAGACATAATCTTCTGGAATTTCGCCGGTGACCCGGTGCGCCATGCGGTGCCAGAATCGTGGACCAAGAGTCCGCCTGCGCCGAAATCGCGCCGCAGCAAATCACGCCGCACGAAATCATGACTCGTACGCTTGGAGCCCCCCGACCCAGGAAGAGCGAGTAGCACTGCTACTCGCTCTTCTGCATTTGTTTGAGTCACCCCAGGACAGATAAACTGAATGAAGTGGATTTATTGAGGCAAGATAAAGCGCTAGTGAACTTTTCCCTCCCCCCAAAGGAGGGAGGGAAAAGTTCACTTTCTAAGCACGAACCTGGTTACTTCTGCTCGCCGCGCGTCAGATAGGTGGGTTCCGGTGCCGGCGTGGTCCGGCGCACCCTTTCGCCATAGGCCGGATAGGTCCACTTTGGCGTCGCTTTCGGCAAAGAAACAGCTCGGCCTTCCAGCGGGACAGAACGCCGTGGGATGGAAGACGGCGGCGTGTCCTTAGGGTTGGGCACAGGGTTGTTTGGGCCACCGTCATAGGGGAAGGTGCTCTCGTCGTGCGGTTGTCTTGGAGTTGAGTCTGGAGCACGCGGTTGCGGCGCATTCGGCGGCGGTGAACCGAGTGTGACGGCCGGCATATTCAGAGTGTACACATTGGCCGAGGCACCCGCACACCACCACGGCCAGAAGAAGCCGCCCACGCCGAACCCATAGCCAAAGCCGAAGTTGTAGTACGGACGATAGAAGCCCAGGCCATAGAAGGGGCGATAGAAGCCCAAACCGCCCCAGGCCCAGTAGGGACGATAAAAACCGCCCCAGGCCCAATAGGGACGATAAAAACCGCCCCACCCCCAGCCGTGATGGCCCCAGCCCCAGCCGAAATGATGGTGCCAAGTACGGAGGGTTTCAGCGCCCGAACCGTCATCGACCAGGCCCTTCGTCGGCGTGTGGCTTCCCCCGTTCAGGAGGATGATGTCGCCGCCGCGCGACGTTCCTCCCCAGGCAAAGATCCCCACCGCCGCCAGCAAGTAGGCGACGAACCATTTCCCTGTCATGGTCAAGCCCTCCTCATAGAAAACGAATGGCCAACTCCTCTCGCGTCGGTTGCTGTGGTGTGTTCGAGCAACGCATCGATCTACATTTATCTTACGGGGCTGGGCGGATGCCTGTCAAATGTCCCAAGCAGCTAAGGCGGCGCCCAACAATAATTTCGGTTAGCCGCGACGCGCAGCGGAGCGCGACGGCCACGCGCTCCGCTGCGCGTCGCGGCTAACCTTGGAAGTTGTGTTTGGACGCACCCTAAACAAGGTACTGGCCAAGGAGGTATTTGGCGATGGTGAAATAGATGATGATGCCGGTCACATCTACGAAGGTGGCCACGAAAGGACTGGAGGCAATGCCCGGATCGATGCCGATACGTCGGAAGAACAACGGCAGCATCGAGCCGACCAGAGTGCCCCATAAGCAAATCGATGCTACCGCCAAGGCGATGACCAGCGATAGCCGGTAACGATCGACCGGCGGATGATGGACCCTGCAATTGGCCGGGAAGTTCCAGAGAGTGAATTGGGGATCGTTGGGATCGTCAACAACCGTCAGCGTTGCACCTTCCGGCAGGGCGACGGTGATGTCATGCTCTTCGAGCATGACCTGCTGAGTCCCGCGGGGAATTTCCACGATTTCAATGGCCTTTTCCATCCACAGCCAACCTTCCTTGACGGTTTTTCTCACCAAGGGAGTGTCTTTGGAGACCTTGGCTTGAAAGGGTTCCGGGCGAGGCGGCGAGCTGCTGCGTACACTCTCTGGCGTCAAAGCGGCGCGGCCGTATCCGATAATTCCCAGAGTAATGCCCAAGACCAGCCCCATAAGAAACTCGTGCCGCAGAACGCGCGGCCAATCGCGGTGGCTGATCTGTCCCAGGGCCATCGCGCGGGTAATGAGCGTGGCCGCTTGCGAGCCGGAATTCCCCCCGGTGGAAATACACAAGGGGACGAAGAGGCTGAGCACGACTACCGCCGCGATGGCGTCCTCGAAACTGGATAGGGCCGTGAAGGTGAACAACTCGGCCAGGAACAGCAGGGCCAGCCAACCGGCTCGCTTCCACCAGAGCTTGACGAAACTGGTTTCGAGATAGCTTTCCTCCAAGGGCGCCACCGCCCCCAGGCGATGCACGTCCTCAGTCGCTTCGGACACCACCACATCGATTACGTCGTCATAGGTGACGATGCCGACCAGACGATCTTCGGCGTCGAGGACGGGGATGGCCAAGAGATCCAAACGCGTGATCTCCTGAGCGACTTTCTCCCGATCATCGTTGACGCGGACCGTCACGGGTTGCTTGTCCATCAACTCGCTGACGAGGGCCTTGCGCGGCGCCAAGATCAGCTCGCGCAACGTCACCACGCCGAGCAGCCGCCGTTGCTCGTCGACAATGTAGACGTAATAAATGGTCTCGCTGTCGGGGGCTTGCAGACGTAAACGGTCCAAGGCCTGATCGACGGTAATGTTGGCCGGCAGCCAGGCGTAATCGGTGGTCATGAGGGCGCCGGCGGTGTTTTCCGGATATTTAACCAGAGTCGCAATGTCACGGCGTTCGGCCTCATCGACTAAACGGAGCAAACTCTCGGCGACCTTCGGCTCCAGGCGGCGCAGCAAATCGACGCGATCATCGTGCGACATCTGTTCGATGAGCCGGGCCATGTGCGGCCGGCCCGTCCCTTCGACCAGTTGCACCTGCCATTCCAGAGGGAAATACGCGAAAATCGCTGCTTGATTGGCGATCGTAGTCGTATTGAGAAAGCGCCAAACGTCCTCGACGCTGATGGTCTCGTCAGTCAGCGATTCGGCAACGGTGGCCGGGTGCAGCGTATTGCAAAAGACTTCCATCGCTGCGCGATCGTCTTTCTCCAGCAGCAGACGGGCTTCGGGAGTGAACAGAGGGTGTGACATGGTCCCATTAGGAGATCGAAGTTATTGAAGGAGCAAATTATCGATCAAGCGCGTGCTGCCGAAGCGGACAGCAAGGGCCAGCAGGATCGGGCGCTCCGTACTAATTCGGTCCAGAGCTTGTAACGAGTCGGCGTCTACGACAGCGGCATAATCGAGGACGGCGCCAGGCACAGAAGCGACTTGCTCCACCATTACCTGCCGCACTGCGGCTGCATCGCGCTCCCCCGCCTCAATCCGCCGGCGCGCCTCGGTCAGGGCCTGGTACAGTACCGTAGCTCGGCAACGCTCCTCCGTTTCAAGATACGCATTCCGAGAACTAAGAGCCAGACCATCCGCTTCTCGAACAATCGGACAGACGCGGATTGCCACCGGCACGTTCAGATCGCGTACCATCTGCTGAATAATGCGCACCTGTTGGGCGTCTTTTTGACCGAAGTAAGCCCGGTCAGGCTGCACGAGGTTGAACAGCTTCAGGACAATGGTGGCAACGCCGCGGAAGTGCCCTGGCCGCGCCGTGCCGCACAGCACATCTTGCAGGCCGGTAACTTCGACAAAGGTGCGATAACCCGGCGGATACATGACCTCCGGCTGCGGGTGAAAAACCAGATCGACACCCGCTTGAGCACACAGTTCCAAATCGCGCTCCAGGGGACGCGGATACCGATGGAAGTCCTCGGTGGGGCCGAATTGCGTCGGGTTGACAAAGATCGAGACGACGACAAAGTCCGTCTCGGCACGGGCAGCTTGGATAAGGCTGAGGTGGCCCGCATGCAGCGCTCCCATTGTCGGCACCAGGCCGATCGTCCGCTTGCACCGGCGCGCTTCGCCGACAGCGTGGTGCAGAGGAGTGATGTCGGTGATGAAGAGGGGCTTCATGGCGCATTCTCCGCAATGTCGGCAGACTGGGGCATCCCTTGTGCCGCCAGTAACAGATTGAGATAGGAACGCCGCTCCAGATTGGTCAGCCCCAACAGGGCGGCGGTTTCGGCGAGGACCGATCGGGCCGCATCCACTTGCTCTTCCGGAGCAACTATTTCGACCTCAGCGAAGCGGCCGAGTTTCTCAACCTCATCGAGGCAAACGACCAGAGCGAAACTATTCCGCTCCAGGTGATATATTCGCCGCTGCTTACGGACGACGGCGACGACCCGATAACCGAGATAACCAAGCAGCCGTATGAACTGCTCGGCAGCTTCGTCACCGTCGCGTAGAGGCACTTCCAATTCGGTGCGCACCTTGACGGCCCCCGGATGCTTGGGGCCTTTATAGGTCAGAAAGTTGGCTGAACCAACGCGGCGAAGGCGAAACGCTTCATCGGTGCGCGCGAAATCGCGGTCGGGAGCGTTGAAATAGTGATCGGCCTCGCAGCGCTCTTCGCCGCGCCGCGCCTTCCATTGGGCCAGGCGCTTTTCGATAGCTGCGAAATCGACGTCGGCAAATTTCTGTTCGATTTCGAGCATGACGCGCAAGTCCTCAAAGCCAGCATGTGTATCTCGCATTTTCCTTGTCAGAGTCGGCGTCAACCCAACCTCCCACAAGTATAATAGCAAGTAAGGCGAGGAGGTCGCGGGCGCGGACCCGGAGGTGAGGGAAATGCTGGAGCAACTGATTCATACCATCGAATCGGGGCTGAAAGGCTTGGGCCAGCGCTTGGTGCAGTCCAGCCCGCGCGAACAATTGCTCGATGACATCGATCGTCTCAGCCTCCAACTACAACAGTGTTGCAACCAATTGACCCGTTCGCAACGCGAGTTGGCCGATGTCAAACGGCGGCTGCGCGACAATCCGACTGCTGCCGCCTTGCTGCACTCGCGCATTGAAACCCTGTTGCGCAACGGCCAAGCAGAGCAAGCCTGGAACGCCGCGCTGGAACTAGACCACCTCCGTCAGAGACTCGCCGCCGATCAGGAAGCCTGTCCGCGCCTGGAACAACGCTGCTGGAGCTTGCATTTTCAAGTTCGCCAACTGCAACGCCGACTCGACCGACTCCTCGAACAACTCTCCTCTTCATGACTATTTTTATATCCTTTATGTCTTTTATGCATCCTCTTCCTGCTGTTGTCTTTTTCGACGCTGTCGGCACACTCCTCCATCCCGAACCTCCGGCAGCCGCCGTCTATGCAGCAGTGGGACGCCGTTTGGGCAGCCAGCTCGACGAGGCCGTCGTCCGCATTCGGTTCCGCGCCGCTTTCCACCGTCAGGAAGAAGCAGATCGCGCCGGCAACCTTCACACAGACGAAACGCGCGAAAGGGCGCGCTGGCATGCTATTGTTCGTGAAGTACTCGACGATGTGAAGGACATCGAGGCGTGTTTTCAAGAACTGCATGCTCATTTCGCGCGCCCGGATGCGTGGCGAATCGAACGGCAGGTCGCCGAGGTACTCGCCACGCTGGCGGTGCGCGGTCATGTGCTTGGGATCGCTTCGAACTTCGACCGTCGCCTACGTGGATTAGTCAAAAACATGCCTGCCTTTGAACCCGTGCGTCATCTCGTTATCAGTTCCGAGATCGGCTGGCGCAAACCGGCCCGTGATTTTTTCGCGGCGCTGTGCCAGCAAGCCGATTCACCACCGGAACAGATCCTCTATGTCGGCGATGACTTTGTCAACGATTACGAAGGAGCACGGGCAGCGGGCCTGCATGCCATACTGCTGTCTCCCGATGAACCTGCTCCTGTCCCGGCAGAGGCATGTATTAAACGCTTAAGCGATCTTCTTTGACTTTCACTGAGCAGAAACAAAGACTGCGCGAACAAGATTATCCGGCCCAATCCGGCAGTTCGCGCAGGATGCGCTCGACTTGCTCAATATCTTCGTCGCTGACGCCTTCGCGGCGGCGATAGCGGCGGCGGAGGCTGTCGAGGACGTGTTCCCACATAGCACGCGTTGGGTGGAGGCCCTTGGTCCAATCACCGCGGCGTTGCCGCTTCCATTTGAAGCGCCAGACGCCGGCAAAACGCTCGGCACACAAGAAACGCCGCTGCCCTGTCTCAGGATCGATGTCGGTCCACTTGATCTGCATGTTCGCCTCGTCCAGCCGTGCGCAAACGCTCCAGAAAGGCTTGCAAGTCTGGCGGCAAGGGCATCTCCCAGTGCATCTCTTGATGAGTGATCGGATGCACAAAACCCAACTCGACAGCGTGCAAGGCCAAGCGCGGCGCCCCACTATGATCGGGAAGTACGCTGCCATTGGGCAAGCGATGATACACCTTATCGCCGCAGACGGGATGGCCTAGCTCGGCCAGATGAATGCGAATCTGATGCGTGCGTCCGGTTTCCAACCGGCAGGTCAACAACGTATAACCGGGCAAACGCTCCAGCACATCAACATGCGTGATCGCCTCCTTGCCGATGCCGGGTTGAGCGGTGCTTCCCCGCCGGCCGTCGCCGCGGTCTCGCACGAGGCGCGAGACAATGCGCTGCGACGGCACGAAACCAGGCACCACGGCAAGATAGCGGCGGATGACCGTGTGCGCGTGAAACTGCTTGCCCAGTCCGCGCTCAGCGGCGACCGTGCGCGCGAACACTACCAGGCCGCTCGTTTCCTTATCGAGCCGATGGACGATCCGTAGACGCGGTAACGGCCCTTTGCGGACGCGGCCTTGGCGCTGGGCAATGAGCTTGGACGTCAGATCTTCCAAGGTCGGCGATAGCATCTTGCGGCGTTCGCTCCAGTCGCGTTCGGCAGGATGGCGAACCGTACAAAGGCCCGCCGGTTTCTCGACGACGACAAGGTGGTCGTCCAGATGACGGAGGACGACGGCTTCATGCGAACGCGGTCTGGCCGCAGGACGTGCCAACAACGAGAAGGTTTCCCCTTCTTTCAGACGGCGTGCCGGGTCGAGACACAACTCGCCGTTGACGAGAGCGCGGCGTGCGGCGATGAGTCGGCGCACCCGCTCCCAAGAATGGTCGGGAAGCTGCCGCCGCAATAGCGCAGCGAGGGTAAGGCCGGCGTGCTCGGCAGAGATGGAAGTAGGCTCAAGGAATACCGTTGTGTCTTTTCGCGCCATCCGATTTATCATCAGGCAATGTACAAGACCTGGTTGTTCATCTCCTCTGTTATACAGCACAGTACCCCAAGGAGGGTATCGTCTATCCTCCTGCTGCTCTTCACCCCTCGCCGGAAGAAGCATGCTCTCGCTCCCTCCGTGTGGGATCGCCGTAGACGATGCCCTCTAGGGCGACGCCATCGTTGCATGCGCGGATTACCATTGGCTCGCTATGTTCCCTGTCCTGTTTTTTTCTTGCCGTGCGATTCCGCTCGCACGATGCGGAAATCCAGCTGGCGTCGCTGCACATCGACGCGCACGACGCGCACTTGCACTTTGTCGCCGAGTCGATAACGCTTCTTGGTACGGCGGCCAATCAAGCTATGATGCGCTTCCTCAAAGTAATAATAATCGTCGGTCAGCGTGCTGATGTGGACCAGGCCTTCGACTGGCCATTCTTCGGCCTGGGCATAGAAGCCGTAGTCGGCCACGCCGGTGATGATCGCCTCCAATTCCAGTCCCAGCCGTTCACTGAGGTAGGTCAGCAATTTCAGCTTGATTAGCTCGCGTTCGGCCATCTCGGCGCGGCGCTCCATCTTGCTGCAATGCTCGCCCAGCCCAATCAACTCCGTCTCATCGCTGCCACATTTGCCGCGCCGAAGCCACTGATCAAGCAAGCGATGCACCGTTAGGTCAGGGTAACGACGGATCGGCGAGGTGAAATGGCAATAATTGGTGCTGGCCAGGGCGTAATGGCCTTCTTCTTCCGGGCTGTATACTGCCTGCTTGAGAGATCGCAAAAGAGCATAATGTACAGCATGAACTTCCGGCCGCGTCGCCGATTGGGCCAGGATGCGTTGCAGGGCAAAGCGGTCGAAATCGGTCGGCATCTTGTAGCCGAGACTGCGAGCGAAATCAGCGAAGGCGGACAATTTGTTCGGGTCTGGATCGGGGTGGACGCGCCGGAGAAAGGCGACGCCGAGACCGGCCAGGTGTTCGGCGACGGCTTCGTTGGCGGCCAGCATGAACTCCTCGATGATCTGATGGCTGATGTCATAGGGGCGGAAGTGCGCGCCGACCACGCGCCCTTGTTCGTCGTATTCCAGCTCGACTTCGGGCATGTTCAACTCCAGCGCCCCGCGGCGGATGCGTCGCTTGCGCAGGATGAGGGCGAAATCGCGCATGTGCAGGAGCATCTCTTGGATTTCTGGCTCGATTTTGCGATCCCTCGATTCGCGCGAATCGAGCCATTCGGACACCTGTTCGTAGGTGAACCTGCGGCGGACGCGGATAGCGCCGTTGGCGAAGCGCACGGCGGTTTTCTGGCCCTGGGGCGTGAAGTCGATGAGAACGCTTTTGACATAGCGCAGTCGGCCCTGCTGGAGACTGGCCAGGCTGTTGGAGATGATCTCTGGGAACATCGGCAGCACGCGCTGGGGCAGATACACGCTGGTGCCGCGGCGGCGGGCCTCGCGGTCGAGCGGGCCTCCCGGCGGAACGAAATGGCCCACATCGGCGATGTGGACGCTCAGCTGCCAATGTCCGCTCTTTTCGTCGCGTGTCAGTGATACCGCATCATCGAAGTCCCGTGCCTCGGCGGGGTCGATGGTGATGACTACGTCGTTGGTGAAATCTTCACGGCCGGCGAGGTCGTTCTCATCGAAAGCAGCGGCGGCTTCGCGGGCTTCTTGCAAAGCGTCCTCGGCAAACACGTCCGGCAGACCGAAGGCGCGAATGATCGACAGCGTATCGACGCCCGGTTGACCGCGCGGGCCGAGGATTTCGGTGATAACGCCTTCGCCGCGGTCGTCCGGGGTCGGGAAGCGCAGCATCTCGAAGACAACCTTATCGTCCGGCCGTGCTCCCTTGGCGCCGGGGTCGCCGACGTAAACACTGTGGCTGAAAACCGTGCCATCGACCCGCACCAATCCTTGCCCTTCGCGCTCGAAGTAGGTGCCGACGAATTGCCGTGTGGCGCGTTCGAGGACGCGGAGGATGTGACCGCTGGCGAGTTGGCCCGGACGGGTCGGTTTGCGGGTCAGACGCACCAGTACGGTGTCGCCGGTGGCGGCATCAAGGGAATGCTCTTCCGGGATGCGAATTTCGGCGCCTGATTGGCCTTCGAGGAGATGAGGCCGGACGAAACCCAGTCCGCTGCTGGTGCGGCGGTACGTGCCAGTGACGGTGCCATGCGGCGGCTTGGGCTTGATCGTATGGTTTTTGCCCATTTCAATACGGCCGTCGCGGTGCAAGCTACGTAGAGCGCGACGAAAGTCAGTGTATTGCGGGGCCGTCACACCGAGCTTGCGGGCCAGGGCTTTGGGCTTGAGCGGCTCGTAGGTACGGCGGGAGACAACTTCCAGGATTTTCTCTTCAAAAGAAGACATCGCATACTCGGTGTTGGCGCGACGGACTATTTTGGCTGCTGAGCCACTTGGCGCGGACCTCTCTTCTTATCATATCAGTAAGTTGGAGCGCAGCCCGAACGCCTTCGCTATACAGGGCGCGGTAGAGATCGACACAAACATAGCGAGCGGGGGGTGTGAACTCCCCGGTAGAACCGAGGGCGAGCGGGGGGTGTGAACTCCCCGGTAGAACCGAGGGCGAGCGGGGGGTTGACACCCCCCGGTAGAACCGAGGGCGAGCGGGGGGTGTGAACTCCCCGGTAGAACCGAGGGCGAGCGGGGGGTTGACACCCCCCGCTCACCAAAGTCTACCGGGTGCCAATCTCTACTGCGCTTTTACTTTTTGATAACCAGCGTGACCGGTGGTGCAGTTGCCGTAACCTCGCGGTCCTGGGACTTGGCCTTGCCGATGACAGTGATGGCAGTGTTGCCAACCTTGGCTTGCGGTGTCAGTGTCAGTGCCAGCTGGATTTCACTCCGATTGGCGGGAATGTTCTTGAGCATCGCCGTGACGCCGGGCGGCAGTGCAGAGGTGCTGAGGGTGATCTCCGCGGTGAAGCCGGGGGCGCGGGTGGCCGTGACGGTTAGCGTCGCCGCCTTGCCGGGCGCATACGAGGCCGCGTCGAGCTTTGCCGTCAACGTGAAGGGCGGTCTCTCGGTGACGGCCAGGCTAATCGATGTGAGCAGGTTCTTGGGCGGCAACGGCAGATTGGCCAAACTCTGACTGACGATGGTTCGGACATTGGCGAGCTTCGTCACCATCTTGCCGTTGATGGTCGCTTTGCCCTGGATCTGAAAAGTATACGGTCCTACCGGCACATCGGAGGCCACATTGACAACAAGCGTACCTAGCGGCTGATTGGGTGGCGGCACGTTGCCCGCGGGGACGGTGAGTTTGCCATTGATGCCCTTGGGACCAAGCACGCTGAGTTCGATCGGCCCATTGAAGTCGCGCCGCGGCGCCAGAATCGGAATTGACAGCTTGCCGCCTTGTTCGACGTTGAAGCGATCCAACGCCACGGTCAAGTCGAAGCCCGGTTCAAAGGGCGTGACGCTAACACGATAGACCTCCTCCGGCCCGCCCCATAAATGCAGATGCTCCACTTGCAGCGTGTAAGTGCCGTCGGCCGGCGGCGTGAAATCCAGTTCTGCCGCTTTCATGGGATCGCTGACTTGCAATTGGCCCCCCTTGGCGTCGCGCAGGGTCATGTATACTTCGGTCGGTGAACCCAGCTCGTGCGTCTGCGCCTCGATGCGATAGCGCACGCCTTTCTTTAAAGCGAAAATAAACGTATCTCTATCGCCTTTCTTCTCGAAGCGTGCGGTGATCGCCCCTGGCACTGGGATGCGATGGGCCTTTGCGGTCTCATCGTTCGGCCCTTTTTCCAGGGTTTCCTCGATGTCAGACAGCGCCAGATAGACCGGCCAGCCGTGCAAACCGTTGGCCCCGCGCGGGGCCAACGAGAGAAACTCGATCGCCGGATCGGTCGGCGCCGTCACCTCGACCGGGGCCACGCCGTCCACGTTGGGGCCAGCGAAGCGCACTGCGGTTTTGCTGCCGCGTTGGACGGCCAATGGCAGTGTCGTGGTGGCGCAGGGAAAATCGCCGATCCGTAGCCGATAATGGAAGTCCTCGCCGCCGCGATAGCTAACATCGCGCACTGCCACCCGATAGTCCCCCGCCGTCGGGAAGGTGTAGGTTAGCCGAGCATCCGTCTGCAAACCTGGGGCATCGTTGCTATACGCATTCGGCAATTCGCGTCCGTTGACATCGAGCAACTGCAACTGCGGGTCGAAGAGGCTGCCCAAACGCCGGCCCAGCACCTCGAAACTGAGGCGTTGACCGGCCGTAACGTGGAACTGGAAGTAATCCGTCGTCTCGGCATCGGCCTTGCCGACGATCACGCACGGCACGGCAACGACTTGGGCCATGCTCGGCGTATGGTTCGTGGCGCTTTCGATCACCTGGGGCAGATCGTCGATGCAGAACAGCCGCAGGTTCGACATGCCCCGCCGCGTCGCCAGGCGGATTGCATGGAAGCCAAGCGGCGCGTCCTTGGGCACTTCCAGGCGGACCAGCAGTTTGTTGTTGTCTTTGCCGTTGTTGCCCTCGAGGGGGATGGTCGCCTTGGCGGGAAAGCTGGTCCACAATCCGGTCGGCTCGGCGAGGTTTGTGCCGGTCAGCGTCAGATCAAGCGTGGTGCCGCGCTGCATGCCCAACGGCACGGCGGGGTTCAGCACCGGGGCCTGCGGGTTGACGGCCACAGCCGGCCCTTTCTGGGCGCGTCCCTCGCTAAGGCCCATTGGGAAAAGGACAACAACGATCCCTAAACAGATGCTCCGGGAAAGATAATACCAGCGGGTCATGATGCGGTCTCGCAGGAAGGAAAGCAAACTTCTGAAGGCGGGTAGCCTCTGCAAACGATGATACGGTCCTTGGCCCCAGATGAAAAGGGTGATGTCGCGACGCAGGAACCGCTGCTCGATTCGGGCGAACAAGGTTGCATCGGGGGGGGAGTAGGAAGCCGTCTGCCGTCCCCTATGAGGAAGGCGGGCCTTCGGACCCTTTTACTGCTTGTGGCAGCAACTCCGACAACAACGAAGCGTACCGTGCTTCCGCAAGCGCGGCTAGCTCACGCCGCACGGGTTCACGGCTGCGGTAGCGCATGTCACGCCAGTACTGCTGCCGGGGGACCGCGTAGTCGACATGGGCCTTACCAGGCGGCAAACGCTTGTCTATCTCCAGGCCGTGCAGGCCAAAGAGGCCCTGCAACTCGTCGCGTTCGTCACAGGTAAAAAGCGCTGCGTGGTCCTCTAGCTGCACGAGCGCCTGGAAATCCGCGTTGTGTTCCTCCAACTGGTGGTAAAGCTGGCTGAAGCGGTGATCGAGTTCTTCGAGGGCTTTTTCCAAACGGTCGGCGCGGTGGGCGACGCCGCACTGCACGGTCACAAACTCTTCCAATTCACGGGCCACATGGGGATCGCCTCGGGCGGCGCGAATAAACTGCACAAACCGTTCGCGGCGGGCCAAGTCGGCGCGATCCTGCTTGCGAAATTCAGGCAAGCGCTCGAAACGGGCTTTGTTCAAGACCTTCCGCACATCATGGAGGATACGAAAGCAGCGAAGAAAACGTCCCCGTTGGAAAAAATGCCGTTGCAGCGTTTGCCGCAGCAGTTCGAAGCCAGATAACTCTTCGAGGTGCTGGAACACCGCTTCCTCGGTGAGCGTGGCGTCGGCGGCAATGCGGGCCAGGGTGGTGAAGACACTCCAAGGCATGGTGCCGAGCAGTTGCCGGCGCTGGGCCGGCGTTACCGGGCAATCGCTGCTTTCCGCCTCCAGATACAGTTCTTCGCTGGCGAGCCATTTTTGCAGACGAGCGGGCGGAATGCGGCGGAGGGTGGTGAGGAGCGTCTGCAAACCTTTGCGGTCGTCCGCACACAGGGTGTCGAGGGCGCGGCGGAGACCGGCGGAGACCGGAACGACGGTATTGAGCTGGTCTTTGAGCTGGCGAGCAATCTTGGCGGCCAACTCATGGCGACGTTCGAGGATTTCGGGTTGCAGGTCGATCTTGGCCAAGACGCCTAGGGCGTTGAGCGCGCGGGAGCGACCACCGGTGGCCCGGTTGAATTCCTCCAGAAATGCTTGATCGGTAGCTCGGGGTACTTGGCCGACCAGGTAGATGATGGCATCGGCTTCGCTGCCCAGACGTTGGGTGGCTTCCTCGTGTCGTTGGCGGAGCTGTTGGCGGAGTTGCAGGAAAGCGGCGGTACGGTCTTGATGTTCGTCCACCACCGCGGTAGTGCCCGGCGTATCGACGAGAGTGACTTCACGCAGAAACGAATGGGGCAAGAGATATTCCAGATGATCGATGCCTTCGGCGCGGCGGAGGGTGTCGAGGTCGTTGCCTTGCAAACGGTCGAGGAAAGCGCGGTCGACGTTCTGCTGCGTGCCGTTGCGCCAGCAGCAGCGAATGGGTCGGGACGGGTCGGAGGGGTTGCCGTAGCGGAAGTAGTTGATGGTGGCTGTGGTTTCGGTCACGCCCACGCACGCCAGGTCCTCGCCCAGAAGGGCATTGAGGAAGGTGCTCTTGCCCGCCTTCATACGCCCCACGACGGCCAGAACACAAGGTTGATCGACCTGAGCTGCCAACTGTTCCAGGGAAGCAATCAGGTCTTCCGGCAGACGGAGAACACGAAGGCGCTCGGCACTCTGAGACAGCGCTTCCACAAGTTGCTTGGCAATTGCATGCTCCATGTCCAAGTCCTTTCCGTGTCAATCAATCGGGGTCTCGGACATACGCCGCTACAACTCCGCACAACACCTGCTGCTCTGCGGCGAGCAGGAGGCGTGAGCGCCCCGAGCAGACTTCTCAAGATGGAGATGCCGTAATGCTACCCCCCCTGTTCCCTCAACTGCTGGTGCGCCTTCATCAGGACGGCATGAGCGACGAATCATAGGAATTAAATTGGATAGCTTTGTCGCTACTCACTCATCCAGGTTACCCAATCACCTATGGCTTTCTGATACTCCCCCAACTTCCAGTAAGACGTTCCCCTGCGTGCATAAGCAAACGAATTATGGGGATCGAGTTGGATGGCCTTGTCGCAATCCGCTATGGCTTTCTGATACTCTCCCAACAGCCCGTAAGAATCTCCCCGGACTGCATAAGCAAACGAACTGTTAGAATCAAGTTGGATGGCCTTGTCGCAATCCGCTATGGCTTTCCCACACACCCCCAACCCCAGGTAAGATGCTCCCCGGGCTGCATAAGCAAACGAATTGTTGGGATCAAGTTGGATGGCCTTGTCGCAATCTGCTATGGCTTTCCGATACTCCCCCAACAACCGGTAAGAATCTCCCCGGACTGCATAAGCAGACGAATTGTTGGGATCAAGTTGGATGGCCTTGTCGCAATCCCCTATGGCTTTCTGGTATTCCCCCAACCCTCCGTAAGACGCTCCCCGGACTGCATAAGCTGAATGACGGAGCGCAAGAGCTTATTAAAAATGCCACCCAACTCCCCGTAAGAATCTCCCCGGACTGCATAAGCAAACGAATAGTTGGGATCAAGTTGGATGGCCTTGTCGCAATCCGCTATGGCTTTCCAATACTCTCCCAACAACCGGTAAGAATCTCCCCGGACTGCATAAGCAAACGAATAGTTGGGATTGAGTTGGATGGCCTTGTCGCAATCCGCTATGGCTTTCTGATACTCCCCCAGCTTCCAGTAAGACGCTCCCCGGACTGCATAAGCAAACGAATTATGGGGATCAAGTTGGATGGCCTTGTCGCAATCCGCTATGGCTTTCCGATACTCTCCCAACATCCGGTAAGACGCTCCCCGGGCTGCATAAGCAAACGAATCGTTAGGATCGAGTTGGATGGCCTTGTCGCAATCCGCTATGGCTTTCCGATACTCCCCCAACCCCAGGTAAGATGCTCCCCTGTGTGCATAAGCAAACGGATTATGGGGATCAAGTTGGATGGCCTTGTCGCAATCCACTATGGCTTTCTGGTATTCCCCTAACCTCCAGTAAGACGCTCCCCGGAATGCATAAGCAAACGAATCGTTGGGATTGAGTTGGATGGCCTTGTCGCAATCCGCTATGGCTTTCTGATACTCCCCCAACTTCCGGTAAGAATCTCCCCGGACTGCATAAGCAGACGAATTGTTGGGATCGAGTTGGATGGCTTTGTCGCAATCCGCTATGGCTTTCCGATACTCCCCCAACCCCCAGTAAGACGCTCCCCTACGCGCATAGTAATCTGAAGATTGCTCCTGGGAAGAACCCTGGGCTACAGAAGGGAAAACCTCTCTCCGAATTTGCCCGCCGCCTCCACCAGCGCGGTCT
>JAJPIY010000417.1 GCA_021324515.1 Planctomycetota bacterium | reverse complement strand
GCCGGACCTTTGGTTTGGTTGTTTCGGCGGTGCGGGTTAGAGCGCGCCGCCGCTTTTTTCCTTATAAAAGGATAAGGACCGTCGAGATAGGGAGGCCCCTCTCCCGGCAGAGGCGAAAAGAGCAAACGCGCCTGTTGCTGCTTTCGTTCCGGTATGCTAAAAAAAGGTGTTCTCCCCGTCTGCCCCGGAAGGATCGCTTAAGCGCTGAGAGGCGCTCTCAGGAGGACGACAATTCGACGAGTGAGGACGACAGACCAGATTACTCCAGGCCCCAGGGCATGACATAACCATGACGTCACCATCTACGCAGGCCAAAATTCATATCGAACGGATGATGTACCGTAGTAGCATCGCCGTTGCCGGTGAGTCGGCGGCCAGCTACGCGCTCATCAAACTTATCCCCGCCGGCGCCGAGACCAGCAAGTCGCTCCATCTCAATCTGGCGTTGGTCCTCGATGTCAGCGGCTCGATGTACGAAGAGGACGGCACCGGCATCAGCCGGCTCAAGCGCATCCAAGACGCCGCCATCGCCGCCATCAACAAGCTCAAGGCCGACGATACCATCTCGATCGTCGCTTTTGCCCATAACGCCCAGGTCGTACTGCCGCCGACCAAGCTCGCTCACAAGGACAAAATCGTCGATGTCATCAAACGCATTGATATGTTCGATGTCGATCCTGGTGGGACTGCGATGGACCAGGGCATCCGCCTCGCCCTGGGTGCGGTCGCAGAACATGCCAGCGCCGGCACACGCACGCAACTGGTCGTGCTGACCGATGGAGAAACGTCCGGCGAAACGGCCTGCCGCGAGCTGGCCGAACAGGCCGGGCAGAGAAAAATCTATTTCAATGTCATCGGCGTCGGCACCGAATGGAACCAGGGACTTATCAAAGACCTGGCCCGCTTGGCCCAAGGCGACTGGGGGTACATCGATGCCAACGACGCCTCGGCCGCTGAACGCGTCTTTGCCCGGCAGTTCGAGGCGTTGGCAGCCACGGGCTTCCTCAACGTCGAAATGCATTTGCGGCTCATGAAGGACATCAAGGTCAAGCGGGTCCGCATGGTCGTGCCGGAGATCAAAGAGTTGCCGGTCAACGAACTGGAAGAGCGCCACCTGGTCGCCCCACTGGGCACGCTGGAACGCGACAAGCCGACGCGCTATATCCTCGATTTGAGTTTGCCCAAACGTCCCGAGGGCAAATTTCGCCTCGCCGACATCGAGATTACCTTCGATCCCGGCACCGGCCAGCGCGAGACGACGGGCGCATATCCGTTGGAAGTGACCTACGCCGCCCAGCAGGGCTACGTCAACGCTGAAGTGGCACGACACATCGACGAAGTGCAGCTGTTCGAGCTGAACAAAAACTTGCAACACGCGATCGCCGTCAACGATCAGGCGGAAGTCCAGCGCGTGGCCCAGACCATCGAGAAAAAGGGCGAGTTGATGGGCCCACGTGCCGCCAAGAAAACCATGCTCGCTCGCCAGGTTTTGCAGGAACTCAACGCCGGCGGCCGCGTCTCCAAGAAGACGCAGCTGGCCATGGACGATATGACGCGAGTCGTCGAAGAGACGCCGCTGGGATAGGTTTATTCCGGCAAGGGGAGCGTGCCTCCACGGCGGTGAGGACCGACGGGACACGTCCCTGCTCCGCTTGCCAGGCATGAATACTCCGTAATCACTGAGGGTTTGACCATGCTTAAATGTCCCTTCTGCCATTTTGAAAATGAAGAGGGTGCATTGTTCTGCGAACAATGTAAGTCCGATCTGGGCGTCGCCTCGGCGCCGGTGGCCCCTGCGGAGCCGGTGGAAGGTATCCCGACGGCCGAACCCCTCCAAGCCGAGTCTTATGAGGCGGTCCCGTTGGCTGCGGCCGAGGCCGTTCCTTACACCGCAGAACCGCTCGAAGCCCAACCCTTGCCCGCTGTGCCGATTGCTGAAGCGCAGCCGGTTGCCCCTTCTCCTCCGCCGGCCCCGCCGCCCGCGCCTTCTGTTCCGGCGGCGCCGGCCTCCACAGCCTCCCCGGCAGCTGCGCCGCCGGTAGGGGCCGTGCTGCCCGCGGGATCACAACCCCGCTTGCTCGTCCTCCGCGGACAGAAACGCAATGTCGAGTACCCCATTTATGAAGGACTCAACTTTATCGGCCGTGCCGATGAGAAACCGGTAGACATCGACCTGGAAGACCAAGAGCCGCCGGATCGTATCTGGTGCTCGCGCCAGCATGCTTGTCTGAGCTTCGAGAACAACGAGTTGTTCCTGGAAGATCTGAACAGCGCCAACGGCACCTACGTTAACCGCACGCGCATCTACCCTGGCCAGAAGCGGCAACTCGCCCCCAACGATATTATTCAGATCGGCAACGTGCAATTGAAAGTTGTCGTCTGAAATGCGCTATCCTGCGGTTCGCCGCCAGCCGAAGGCGCACGCAAGCGCGCCTTTGGCTAGCGGCGAACCGTTCCCTTGGATGTCGCTATGGTGCAAACGTGCAGCAAATGTTCGCGGGCCAATCCTGCCGAAGCCGTCTATTGCTATTTCGATGGTTTCGTTCTCGGTGGCCCCTCGCGCCCTGGCGGGCCGGTCGCTGTCGGCGCACAGGTTTTCGCACATCCGTTTGTTTTCCCCGGCGGCCGGCAGTGCCGCAGCTTCGATGAATTAGCCATCGCTTGTCAGGAAGAATGGGCGGCCGCCCGCGACTTACTCCGCCAAGGCTATTTGGAAAATTTTTTCGGCGGACTGGGCCGCGTCGATTTGGCCCTGGCTGCCAAGGAAGCCGCCAAGTTCCCCGACGCGGACCTCGGTCTCCATCAACTCTTGGAAAAACTGCCCTCGCAAGTGCTGGCTGAACCGCGTCTGGCCCTGGAAACGCAAGAGATCAACCTCGGCGTGCTGGAGGTAGGCGACCGACGGCAATTCTACCTGCACATGGAAAATCAGGGCATGCGCCTGATTTCCGGCACTGTTACCAGCGTGGACGCCCCCTGGCTGACGCTGGGCGACGCTGCTGCCAATCAGAAGCATTTCCACTTCCTATACGAGCTAGACCTTCCCATTCATGTCCGTTCCGACAAACTCCATGCGAGCAGCAAACCGTTGGAGGGACATCTGGAGATCGAGTCCAACGGCGGCTCCTTTATTGTCACCGTGCGTGCTCAGGTCCCGGTCAAGCCGTTTCCCTCTGGGGTCTTGGCCGGCGCCAAAAGCCCGCGTCAGATCGCCGAGAAAGCCAAGGCCCATTCCAAGGAAGCGGCAGCGCTGTTCGAGAGCGGCGCCGTCGCCGAATGGTACAAAGCCAACGGCTGGACCTATCCGGTGCAAGGTCCGGCCGCTTCCGGATTGGGCGCCGTGCAACAATTCTTCGAAGCATTGGGCCTGACGGCCCCGCCCAAAGTGGAAATCAGCACCAACCGCATTGACCTTTGCGGCGCTCCCGGCGAACGACTCCACTACACCGTTGTGGTAAAGAGTGAAGAAAAACGGCCGGTCTACGCCCACGCCGTCAGCAATCAGCCTTGGCTGGAGGTAAGCCCTGCCAAGCTCGCTGGCCGACTCGCTACCATCCCCTTGACCGTGCCCTCGGTCCCCAACCACGAGGGCGCGACGCTCACGGCCAAGCTGATTGTGCAAGCCAACGGCAATCAACGCTTCCTTGTTCCGGTGACGCTGCAAATCGGCGGCAGTCTCGTTTTCGGTGAGACAGCCCCTGCTGCGGCTAGCGTTACAGCAGCTGGCGAAACGCCGACCCTTTCGGAAGGCGCGCTCCTGTCTGCGCCGATCGTTGCGCCCTCAGTCATCGCCGCCCGGACATCCGGCAGCTCTCGCCGCCGCCGCGCGATCAAGCCACCGCTGCCCTGGATTCATCTGGTGCCGGCCGTGTTGCTCGTGATGGCTGTGCTTACCGCTGTTGTCATCGATCGCTTCTTGCCGCTTCCCTCCGGAGGGACCAGCAAGGATGAAGAAGGCCCCAATACCGCCTACGACTGGACATACATAGTCAAAGATCCGGAACCGCTCCTCTCTGTTAAATTCGACCCAGAGCGCGAGCGTTTCGGCGTGGAGATGACCCAAGAAAAAGATCCCGACAATCCCGACCGCTTCAAGCGGCTCACCTACGACAATCGCGGTCAAAGCAACAACACCGTCGTCAAAATCGACGGTTACGAATACAAATTCGGCGAGAAAACGCCAAGCAACGTCTGGGGGGGCGGCCGTGGCGACCGCGGGAAACATGTAGCGATCACGCGCGGCGGCCGCCGGGCCTGGGAATCGACGATGGAGTTCCGCGCCCAGAAAATCGACGTTGTCCAGCATGTCGAGATTATTCCCGGACAAACGGGCTATTTAGATACTTTGTTGGTCTATTACAGGCTGCGTAATAAAGACGTCCACAAACACAAAGTCGGCATCCGGGTGATGATCGATACGTTCATCGGCGCCAATGACGGCGTGCCTTTCACCATTCCGGGAAAAAAGGAATTCGTGGATACCAAAGCTGAATTCTCGGGCAGGGACATCCCTGATTACATTGAAGCCATCGAGAACCCGAACGATCCTAAAAATCCCGGCACGGTAGCGCGGCTGTGCCTGCGCCATTTCACCTTGCCCGGCATCGAGCTGGAAGACATGGACAAACTGCGTATTTGCCGCTTCCCCGATCCCAACGCCGGCTGGGAGGATTGGCCGATGGAATCCATGAAGCCCGACGACAAGGATGAGGCCAAAGACAAAGGCGATTCTTGCGTGGTCATGTATTGGCCGTACAAAGACCTGCTTCCGGGTGAAACACGGCATGTTGCTTTCACCTACGGCCTTGGCTCCCTGGAGGTCGGCGGCACGCTGGCCCTGAGCGTGCCCTCGGCGGTGCAGCCCAATAGGGAATTCGTGGTGACTGCCTACGTCTGGGACGCTAACAAGGGCGACAAAGTGACGTTGACTGTCCCCGCTGGTTTGCAGTTGGCAAACGGCGAGAGCACGGCGAAGATCATCGAGGAAGACAGTCCACGTACTCAGGTGTTCTGGCGGCTGCGCAGCGGCCGCAGCGGAGAATACATGCTGGAAGCGGCTACCGACAAGGACAAAGCCAAGCCGAAAAAAGTGATCGTCAAGCCAACGAGCATTTTTGGATAATTGCGATGTCGTTTCGCTTGTTTATCTATTACTGTGCCATCTGCGGTGGCTGGGCCGCTTTCCTGGCCTGGGGGGTCGCCCAAGGGGCTGGTTTCCGCAGCATTGCCAACCTCTATCTTCGCGCTACTCTGATCGCTGGGACGCTGGGTCTATTTGTCGCCGCGGCTGTTGGCGCCGTGGATGCCTGGCTCAACGCTGGCGGTTCGCAACGATACGTCCGCGTCAGCACTTGTTTGGGTGTCGGACTCTTGGGCGGCATGCTCGGCGGGTTTGTCGGCGAGTTTCTGCACAGCACCTTGCACTTCCCTGTCTTCATCGGCTGGATGTTGACCGGCATCTGTGTCGGCGCTTCGATCGGCGTTTACGATCTGTTGCGTTCCTGGCGCACTGGGGGTGATACACGCGCACCGCTGAAAAAAACGCTTAATGGCATCTATGGCGGTTTGCTGGGCGGGTTTCTCGGCGGCCTGCCTTTCGGCTTATTGATGGGAAGCACGGCCATTCCGCGCACCGATCTGGCCCTCAGCCTCGTCGTTCTCGGCTTGTGCATCGGCCTGCTGATCGGACTGGCACAGGTGGTCCTGAAGGAGGCCTGGCTCCGGGTGGTCCAGGGGTTCCGGCCCGGTCGCGAGCTGCTGTTGGTCAAGGGCGAAACAACCATTGGCCGGGCCGAGAGTTGCGATCTCGGTTTGTTCGGCGATAATACCATTGAGCGCTTGCACGCCCGCATCCTGCTGCAAAACCGGCGTTACCTGCTCGCCGACGCTGATACGCCCGGCGGCACGTTTTTGAATGAAGAACGCATCACGGCCCCTACACCGTTGCACTCCGGCGATAAGATCCGCGTGGGCAACAGTGTCATCGAGTTCGGTGAGAGACAGAGATGGAAATAACCGGCGAGCGGGGCGTGTGAACGCCCCGGTGTATGCTCAACAGTGTCATCGAATTCGGTGAGAGACAGAGATGGAAATAACCGGCGAGCGGGGCGTGTGAACGCCCCGGTGTATGCTCCCCGGGCGCGTGAACCATGCACCGGGGCGTTCACACGCCCCGCTCGCCAGGGCGTAACAATAGGACAACCCCCATGCCGTTAGTGATCCGCTGTCCGCATTGCCAGAGACCGATGCAGGTGGCCGACAATTCGGCCGGCAAACAGTTCCGCTGTCCCAGCTGCCATAATCCGTTCCTGGTCGGCGGCAGCCAATCTCCGTCTGCTTCTTCGGCAGCCGCAGCGGCCAGAACAGCTGGCGGAGCTGGAGCAGCTGTAGTCACTCGCCCCGTTGCCCCCTCTGCTGCACCACCGCGTTCGCCGGCCTTGTCGGTGGCGGACGGCAGCAGCAAAAGCGCTCCGCCGCCTTCGACGCCGAGTGAATGTCCGGCGTGCAAGGCGCCGCTGTTGCCGGGGGCCATCGCGTGCATGGATTGCGGCTACATGATCCAGCCGGAGGCCACCGCTGCGGAGATGGAGGGAACGCCCAATCTCTGTCCCAACCCGGCCTGCGGCGTCGCCAATCCCCCTCATGAACGCAACTGTCAACGCTGCGGCACGGTCCTGCCTTATCCTGCCGGCGCCCTCCTGCACAATCGCTATAAAATCGAACGCCATCTCGCTACGGGCGGCTTCGGCGCTGTTTATCTGGCCAGCGATACCAAGGCCGGCAATCGCTTCGTGGCCATCAAGGAGATGATCTGCGCTGACCCGCAAGAGTTCGCTATCCGACTGAACTTTTTCCGCCGCGAAGCAGAAATTCTCCGCTCCCTGGAGAGTGTCCCTATCGTGCCGCGCGTTTATGATCTCATCGAGCAAGGCCAAAGCGCGCACCTCATTCTCGAATTCATCCGCGGCCAAGATCTCCTCAAACGGATGGAGAACAACCACAACAAACCGTTTCCACTCGAACAGGTCATCGAATGGGGCAAGAGCATCTGCGACGTGCTGCAACACATGCACTCGCAATCGCCGCCGATTGTGCATCGGGACTTGAAACCGGACAACATCATGTTGTTGGACGACAATTGCTCGATCAAGATGGTCGATTTCGGCACGGCCCGCGACCTGGGCCGCACGGTCAAGGAAAAGATGGCGGCCAAAACGCGCGTCTATACCGAAGGGTACGCGCCGCCGGAGCAGATCGTCGGTAAACCCGAACCCCGCAGTGATTTGTTCGCCCTGGCCGGGACGATGTATCATTTAGCAACCGGCAAAGCGCCCGAAGGCTTCTACACCGCCCGCGAGTTAGAGGCGCAGTTGAACGATCCGCATAGTCCCATACCACCCGAACAGCGTTGGTTCTTCGAGCTGATCAAGATCAATCTGTCCGAAGATGTCAACGAGCGCTATTTCTCAGCGCAGGAGATCAAAGCGGATCTGCAACGGCGCCGCGTCACCCGGGAGGTTTGCTGTCCGAACTGCCGGCAGGTCAACAAGGTCCGCGAGCCTTACTGCTGCAAGTGCGCCGAGCCGTTGACCGATCCGACGCCGCCGTGCTATCACTGCGGCAAAAGTAACCGCATGGGCAGCCGTTGCTGCATCCATTGCGGCAATCGCTTACGATAGGTAATCGGTTAGCGACGCTTGGCCCAAGTAAGCGTCGTGGCCGGACGGACGCTTCGCGGAAGCGCTCCTAAGGAACGCTACATATGTCTTCGAACCCGAATCCTTCTCGTGCGGGTGGTTGGTTGGCTCGTTTGAAGGGCTTGGTACAGAACATGCAACCAAACGACGAAGCGGCGGAGGAAGTGTTGCCGACGTGGGACGTGACGCCGCCGCCTGTCTCCCCCACACCAGTCCAAGACGCGGTGCCGGTCGCTCAGCCCGTGCCGGCCGGTGAGGCCAATACCAATGTTCCGCTGGCTGAACCTGTGCCGACCGAAACACCTGAAGGCGCCTCGCTCTCGGAAAGGCCCCCGGATGCGTCGATCGAGGAATCGGGGACCGTCTCCGCAATACCTCCGCCGCAGCGGGAGCGGCCGGCCGCTGAGCTGTCGGTCCCATCCGTGTTCTGCCCGGTCTGCGGAGCAGCACGCCGGGGCGAGGGGCCATCCTGCGGCGACTGTGGCTATTACTTCGCGCCTGCGGACCTTGGACCGGGGAACCTCGTTCCCTCTGCCGGTGGCAATGGCAATGGCCCGACGCCGGACGTGCCGGCCTTTCGGCTGAAGGACCGCTTTGAGGTCCGTGAACGGATCAGTGAACGTTGTGGCGTGACGCGCTATCGCGGCCTGGACCACGGCGACGGCTCCGGCGCCCCTGTGCCGGTGGTCATCGTCCGCCAAGCTGTGCTACCTCAGGCCGAGGCTGTTTCGGTGGAAGAAACGCTTCCCGCCGAACCTCTCCCGCCTGCCGAAGACGACGACGCCTTTCTGCCCAGCTTCGATGAAGCGCCGCCGACCGCCCTACCCGATACACAGGCTCTCCCCGCCCTCCCTGCCTGGCCCAGCCTCGATTGGGAACAAGGGCTTTTGACCACGCTACGACATCCTGGCTTGCCAGCTCTGCTCGATCGCTTCACCGAGGGCGAATTCGAATATCTGGTTGAGGAAATGCCGACCGGCCGGACGCTGTGGGATGCCTGGGACGATCCTGAGGCTGGTTCCGAGCAGCGATTCGGCTATCTTGTCGAGATTGCCGAGATCCTGCACCAGCTGCATCAGCACGCTGTCATCTTGGAAGGGCTGCGGCCGGAAATTATTGTTATCACTCCAGAAGGCCACGCACGGTTGAAAGACTTGGGCGAATTGTTGCCGTTGCCCTTGCCCGCTGATCTGCCGCTGCGGCGTTTGCCCTATACGGCCCCCGAAGTGGTGGCCGGCAAGGCCGACGCCCGCGCCGATCTCTACGGCTTCGGCGCCATGCTCTACGCCTTGCACGTGGGCCGTGACCTCAATGAAATCGACTTCGATCGCAGCGGCGCGCCCAAGCCGTTCATCCCGCTTTTTCCGGACATTCATCCGGCATTCGGTCGGCTCATGACCAAAACCTTCCGCAAAGAGGTCGAAGGCCGTTTCCCCAGCGACGAAGCCGCCAAGGAAGACTCGACCGGCTTCGTCGAACTGATCCGCACCTTGCGTACCCTGGGCCGCACCCTGGACAACGTGCGTCTGGAAATCGCCGCCTGGACGACGACCGGCATGGTCCGCACTGGCAACGAAGACGCCTTCGCTCTGCTGCACGCCTGCGAATCGCGCCAGGACGACCTCAGCGAGACGGCCCTGGTGTTGCTGTGCGACGGCATGGGCGGTTACGAGGCTGGTGAAGTGGCCGCCGCTATGGCCATTCAAATTATGCGGGAATACTTGGTGAAGCAGAAGCCGTTCGCGCCCTTGGCCGGGGCCTCCTCATTCGCCGAAGATAGCTTCCACCAACCCGCCGGACAAGCAAAGGGCGAAAGCCCAATCCATGCCGCTCCGCCGATTGCTGTCGAGGACGTGAAAAAAATGCTCCGCGCGGCGCTCAAGGAAGCGAACAAACATATCTACTTAACTTCACGCCTTCCTGGTTCGCAGCGGCGCGGTATGGGCTGCACCGCTGAGGTCGTCTACGTCGATGGCCGCAATATCATCGTCGGCCACGTCGGCGACAGCCGCACCTACCATCTGCACGAAGGCCGGCTAATCCAAATGACGCGCGATCAAACCTTGGTTAATCGCCTCGTCGAACTGGGCACGCTGTCGCCGGAGGAGGCCGCTACCCATCCACGCCGCAACGAATTGCAGCAGGCCCTCGGCGGCCAACCCGATGTCGAGCCGGGCTTATATCACGGAGTTCTCAAAGCCGGGGATTGGGTCGTCGTCTGCTCAGACGGGCTGACCAATCACGTATCTAATGCCGACCTGGAGCAAATGCTGC
>JAJPIY010000041.1 GCA_021324515.1 Planctomycetota bacterium | reverse complement strand
GGCGTCTCCAACAATACGAAATTCACCTACAAGGCCGACGACAAGCCACTCGAAGAAGTTCTGGATGAGATGTTCCAAAAGAACGACCTGGGCTACATCGTCATTTCGCAGCAAGGCAACGCCTACGATGGGACGCTCCTCATCGTCAAAGGCAAAGCGCGCGGTTATCCGGTCAAAAAGGATTGATAAAAAGCACATGCTCGCTTCTGCCATGCCGCCGCGTTTTTTTCTTGATCCCGAATGCGCCGACGCTGACGGTCTAGTCGGCGTCGGCGGCAATCTAAGTCCGCCCTTCCTGCTCGAAGCCTATCGCCGCGGCATCTTCCCCTGGTTCGACGAGAACAGCCCGATCTTGTGGTGGTCGCCGGACCCGCGAGCCATCTTCGAGATGGACGGCCTGCACATCTCACGGCGGTTGGCCCGCACTGTGCGTTCGGGAAAATTCACAGTGACCGTGGATCAGGCCTTCGCCGAGGTCATCCGCGGCTGCGCTTACCGCCCCAACGATGGCGTATGGATTACGCCGGAGATGATCGACGCTTACACGCGGCTGCACGAGCTGGGCCATGCCCACAGCGTCGAAGTTTGGTACGAAGGACAACTGGCCGGCGGCGTTTACGGCGTGACGGTTGGCGGCTTGTTTGCCGGTGAATCGATGTTCACACGTGTCCGGGATGCTTCCAAGGTTGCTTTGGTCCATCTCATGGAACGCCTGCGTCAGCGCGGTTTTCAGCTCTTTGATGTGCAATTTCTCAACGACCACACGGCCCGCCTGGGCGCCATCGAGATCCCACGCCGCGAGTATCTCCGGCGGCTGCGCAAGGCCATTGCTTGCGATGTGAGTTTTGTTTAGCCACGAGCCCCAGGCGAGCACGGGACCGACACGCTCGCCTGGGGCTCGCGGCTAAACAAAACGACAACGTTTCCGTTATTTCGCTCCCTTGTTCCAATAGATGCGCGCATTGTGCGATTGTCGGCCAACGGCCACGATGTCGAGGCGTCCATCTCCGTCCAGGTCATCGACGGCCAGATCTTCGACGCGCACGCCGCCCTCATCGAGCAGGTGTCGTTGCCACTTCGTTCCCTTGTCATCAATCGCCTTGAAAATGCGTACACCGCAATTTGCGCCGGGCTTGTCGCTGAGGACATCGCGGACACCGATAATCAATTCGTCGCTGCCGTCGCCGTCGAGATCGGCGCACCAAACGGCGTGGCCCCATTTCAGCCGATCGTCGAGGACATGACGTTCCCACAAGCTGCCGGCCCTTTCCGGCGGCGTATAGACGACGACCTTGTCGCCGTGCCACGGTTCAATGGTGGCGATGAAGGTGCGGCCATTTTTGAGTTTGCCGTGCTTGACCTCGCTGGCACCGCGGTTGCTTTTGGGGTTGGACTGGTCGCCTTCACCGAGTTGGCGGCGCAGCCATTTGTCGCCGGAGCGCTGGAGCCGGCTAACGCCCTCGTAGCTGGCAGTCAACACGTCCATCCCCTTGCCGTGCGCTGCTGGGATCGCCTGAAAATTGTGGATGACGTGCATGCTCTGGTCGAGCACTTCCATCGGCCAACGCTCGCGCACAGGGTCTTGGGGGATGCGATAAGCCAGCACGCGCACCGGCTGGCCGTCCATGTGGTTCTTGGCCGCCGTACTGTCGCGTCCCATGAGCGGCACGACGAGCAAGACGGGTTTGCCGTTGCCATCGAGGTCGGCGAAGCGAATGCGGTGCAGCGTCGGCTCCTCACCGATGGGGAACACGCTCCACGGCTCATCGAGCGTCTTGCCGCGCCGCAGCCATTGCAGCGTGCCGCCGGACTTGGTGTTGCTGGGATCCCACGCTGCACCGAGGGCAAAGTCGAGCTGGCCGTCGCCGTCGATGTCCGCCGCCGCGATGCACACGTTGTCCGGCTTGGTCTGGCCCTCGATTATGGTATGCCGTTGCCACGAGGGATTTTCGTACCACACCACCCGCCTTTGATCGACGACAACGATGTCTTTTTTGCCGTCGTTGTTGACATCGACCAGCAGTACGGCATAGCCGACGCCAAGACTTTTTTCGATCTCTTGAGTATGGAACGTCGGGATGTCTGCGGCCGCCTCAGCGGTAGCCAGGAACGAGAGCAACGAAACGAGAGCAATCCGGCGGGTACTAAAGGCAAGACGGTTGGACATGGCAAGCTCCTCCGAAGTTGACACACGAAAGATTCATTCTACAGTCCTATGAGTCAGGCGTTCCCGCCACAAGTGGCTTGTGCGGAACAGCGCGCTGTTGCTGATTTTTCCTGGTTCGTCCGAGTCACCCATGCAGTACATCGGGGCGGCAATGTGTGCGCGGCTTGGAAGAACCTGTACGTTCCAATTTACTTCCTGCGGAAAATGCTTGAAGCTGCGCTGCCCCGATGGGCGATGAAAAAATAGAAGCGTAGGGCCAACCTCCGGTCTTTTCCCCTGCCTGTCTGCGGGAAGCTGAACATGCATACGGTTGTTGCCCGGCTGTGGCGGCCAGTTGCCGCCTCGGCCCTCGTCCATCTTTTGTTTCTGGCCGTGTATTTGGCCAAGTTCCACGGCGACGCTTCGGTGTTGATCTGCGCCGGTGCGCAGCGAACCGGAGTTCCGCCCTATGAATATGTGACGCGGACCATTGGGCCTTCCGGCCACGATGGCCAATTTTATTACAGTCTGGCACGGGCCCCGTGGCGCTGCCATGACTCGGACATCGACGTGCCGGCGGGACGACACTTGCGCATTGGCTATCCGGCCTTGTGCTGGCTTCTGAGCGCGGGGAAACCGCGACTGCTCTTCTATGTTATGCCGGCGGTCAACTTCGCCGCCATTGTGGCGCTGTCCGCCCTGGGTGCTTTTCTGGCTGTGGGTCATGGCCAAAGTCCCTGGTGGGGGTTCGTCCTACCCCTGGGCGCGAACCTCGGCGTCTCCTTGTTGCACGATTTCACCGATGCTCTTTCGGCTGTGGCCGTGTTCGCACTGTTGGCCGCCTGGATCTGCCATGCCCGCTGGTACTGGATCGCCCTGGCCGCCTTGGGGGCGATTTTCAGCCGTGAGCAAAACCTGGCCCTGGTCGGCTTAGTCGCTTTGGCGGCGCCGTTTCGCGGCCGACTGCGTACCGCTGGGGCAGTGGCGGGGGTGTTGGCCTTGTGGGCAGGTTGGGTGATCCTGCTGCGCCTTTCCTACGGCTATTGGCCGTTTCTCGCCGATTCGGGACAGTTTCAAAGGCCGTTTGTCGGCATGTGGTATCGCTGGAGTCATCTCGGCGGCAATTGGGGCTTCTCGCGGCGCTTGGCGATCATCCACGCCGCCAGCATGATACATCTGCTGGTGCTGTTGGTGGTGGCCGTGGCGCTGGCCTGGCGGCAGCACAACCGCGTGCTGGCCGCAGCCACACTCGGCAGTGTCGCCCTGGCCGTGCTGGCGGGGCACAACATCTACATGGATTTCTGGAGCTACACACGCGTCTTCGCCTGGATACCGTTATGTATTTGGTTGGGCTGCTTGCAGACGCGACAAACCTGGGGATTACACTGCCTGTGGCCCGGATTTCTGTGGTCCGGCGTGGCTGCGCTGAATTATGTTTGATTCCTCCAGCTGCCATTGCAAGGTAATGGGCAACAAGATCGTGAAGCCTTCTTGGATGCGACGTGCAGCTGCTGATCTGCCAATCCAAGTATTCTTCTCCTGGCAAAAATCGAGTTGGTCCCTAGTGGACGTCCGTCCCCGAAATTCCTGTCATCGCAGTCAGATCTGCTTCAACTTCCTTACGGTCGCAATCCCGTGGCGGTGTTGCTCGTCTTCTTGACCTCGACCGCGTAGGTGTGCGTCACGCCATGCATGTTGGAGCGAAAGACGATCCATTGCCCATCGGGTGTAAAGACGACGTTCGGCTCCAGGCGGTAATCATGACGAGACAGATCAACCAATTTCTCGACGTGCAGTGTGCCGTCGCGCGGGGTGAAGAGATAGATCCATTGGCCGTTGCCCGGTGCGGCGACACTGCGGGGGCCGCCACCGTCGCCGGCGAAGAGCTTGCCATCCGGGGAGACGTTGTAATGAACCGACCAATGCTCGCGTGCTACACGGTATTTGATTAATTCTTCGCTGGCCAAGACGCGACCGGCCAGCCAGAACTCTTTGCCTCTAGGCGTTTGCAGGTCGTACCAGATGATCTTGCCATCGGGGCTGAAGAACTCATGGCCGGCAATCTCCATGTCCATTTGCCGCGTGTGGATTTTGCGTAGGCCGCTGCCGTCGGTGCGGATGGTCCAGATGCGATCCACTTTGTGCCAGGGGCCTTCATGACAGAACATCATCTGTGTCGGATCGGTCGGCGAAAATTGCACGTGATTGAGCCATTCCGTGCTGGGGTGGAATGTCTTGATGTCGCCGTCCTTGATGCGGACCGTGTAGAGGCGCATGGGTAGATGGGCGGCCCAGCGGGCCTCCAAACCGCCGCCACGATTGGAGGGCCGTTGGGCCGGCGGCGAAGGCGGGCGTTGGTCTCGCTCGACGAAACTGCCGCCCAACAGAGTTTCGTCGGCATTGATCGCCAAGCCGGACCCTCCGCGAATTTCCGCAGGCAACTCGACGATGGTGCGCGTCTTGCCCGTATCCAGGTGGGTGGCCCGAACGGCGTTATTTTGTATATAGTAGACCTGTCTAGTCTTTTTGCCAACGACGGCGCCGAGCGTGCGGCCCTCGACCAGCGGCTCGATTTTGCGGGTTTTCCAATCGAGGACGGCCAAGCCGCGCCGCGTGGACAGGACTAATTTGTCGCCGGTGGCGGTGAAGCCGTTTTGATGGAAATAGAAACTGGAGGTGCCGGGTTCGCTCGACAGGCGGACGACGCGATGGCCGGTGGCCGGCTCGATCCATTCGCGCGGCGGCTCCTTGTCGGAGTTGTTCTGCATTGACACCAAGAGCAAAGCGAAAATAAACGGGGTGAGGAACATAAGAACCTCCGCTGCGTAGGGAAAGCCCTTTCACGGATCGATTTTCCTGCTCAGAGCATGGGCTTCAAATCATACCTGTAATCTCACTCTAGAGGAATGGTCGTGGTTTGTCCCTACTGGCTGGCGAAACGCTTGTGGTTGTCGGCCCAGAAAGCATCTCTTCTCTTGCACCGAAGGGCTTGGCGTCCTTATGATAAGCCCGAAACGCCTTGTTCTTTTAGACCAAAGCAGGAGGGACTATAAATGACGCAGGCAGCGGCCTTTCGCGGCCGAATCTACGACGACATTACGCAGACCATCGGTGCCACGCCGTTGGTGCGGCTGCGGCGCGTGGTCGGCGACGCCAAAGCTCTTGTCCTTGCCAAACTGGAGAATTTCAATCCGCTCTGGTCGGTTAAGGACCGCATTGGTGTGGCCATGATTTCCGCCGCCGAGCGCGACGGCCGCCTCAAACCGGGCGCCACCGTCATTGAGCCAACCAGCGGCAACACCGGCATTGGCCTGGCCTTTACCTGTGCTGCACGCGGCTACAAACTCATCGTCACCATGCCCGAAAGCATGAGCCTGGAACGTCGACGCCTGCTCAAGGCTTTTGGCGCCGAAGTCGTGCTCACGCCGCGCGAAACGGGCATGAAGGGCGCCATCGAAAAGGCCAATGAACTGCTCAAGACCATTCCCAATGCCTTCATGCCGCAGCAGTTCGAGAACCCGGCCAACCCGGAGATTCATCGGCAGACCACGGCCGAGGAGATCTGGAACGACACGGCCGGCAAGGTGGACATTCTGGTTTCCGGCGTCGGTACGGGCGGCACTATTACCGGCGTCAGCGAGGTCATTAAGAAACGTAAGCCCAGCTTCAAGGCCATCGCTGTTGAACCGGCCGCCAGTGCCGTTATCACGCAGACCAAGAACAAGCAGCCGCTCAAGCCCGGCCCGCACAAGATCCAGGGTCTCGGCGCCGGTTTCATTCCGAAAGTGCTCAACGTCGAGATCATCGATGAGGTAATCCAGGTCAACGACGACGACGCCTTTGCCATGGCCCGGCGTGTGGCCCGCGAAGAAGGCATTCTCGGCGGCATCAGCTGCGGCGCCGCCGTTCATGCAGCCATACAGGTGGCGCAGCGGCCGGAAAATGCCGGCAAGATGATCGTCGTCGTCTTGCCCGACCTGGGAGAACGCTACCTGAGTACGGCCTTGTATCCGGAGTAACGAAGGGGTAGCTACGATGTACAGTGGAGCACCGACGTGTTTTGCTGCGCATCGCAGCTACACCGGATGCGGTAGAGATCGACACAGACATAGGCGAGCGGGGGGTGTGAACCCCCCGGTTATGCTACATAGGCGAGCGGGGGGTGTGAACCCCCCCGGTTATGCTACATAGGCGAGCGGGGGGTGTGAACCCCCCGGTTATGCACAGACATAGG
>JAJPIY010000238.1 GCA_021324515.1 Planctomycetota bacterium | reverse complement strand
TCCATTTCTATCGCGTCCCGTATAAACCAATTGATTCGTTGACAAGCACTTCCCTCTCGCTTCATAATGCGTATCGAATCCGAAGGATGCCGTGCGGGAACGACCAGAAAGAGGACAGACGAGTTCGCCATCATGTATGAGAACAATCGCTTAAAGGTATTCAGCGGCCGTGCCAACATCGCTTTGGCGGAGAAGATCGCCCATCATCTCGGCGATACGCTCGGCCGCGCCACGCTGTCCAACTTCCCGGACGGCGAAATCTCTGTTCGCATCGACGAGGATGTGCGTGGCCGCGATATCTTCCTGGTGCAGCCAACCTGTCCGCCGGTCAACGAAAACCTGATGGAGTTGCTGCTTATGCTGGACAGTTTCAAGCGGGCCAGCGCCGCACGCATCACCGCCGTCTTGCCTTATTACGGCTATGCCCGCCAAGACCGCAAGGACGTGGGCCGAGTACCGATCTCAGCCAAGTTGGTCGCTGACCTGCTGACCACCGCCGGCGCCAATCGAGTGTTGGCCCTCGACCTGCACGCGGCCCAGATTCAAGGTTTCTTCAACATCCCCGTCGATCATCTGTACGCCAGTCCCGTCCTCAACGAGTTCGTCCGCAGCTTGAACATTCCTCCGAACGACCTGGTTGTCCTCAGCCCCGACGAGGGCAGCATTAAAAAGGCGCTGATGCATCAGAAAAAGCTGGGCGGCACTATCGCCATCGTGGACAAACGTCGCTGTAGCGCCACGGAGACCAAGCAGGCTAATCTAATTGGCGGCTCTCTGGAAGGCAAAGTCGCCGTCATCTTCGACGATATGATTTCCACCGCCGGCAGTGCCGTCGGCGCTGCCCACGTCGCCAAGCGTAACGGAGCGCGCGAGGTCTACGTCTGCGCCACCCACGGCGTACTGTGCGGTCCCGCCATCGAACGGCTGCGCGACGCCCCGATCCGTCAGATCGTGGTGACCGATAGCATCCCCGTACCGCCCAACAAACAGCTGGCCAATCTCACGGTCCTAAGCGTCTCGCGCTTGCTGGCCGACGCTATCGAGCGCATCCACTACGATCGTTCCGTCAGTGAACTGTTCGAGTGACAGGCACAACGGACGCATTATTCTTTGTCGGGTGGGTTATTGTGGATGATTTTCCCTTTGATCCACTTCTCGAGGAAGGGATCTTTGCCCTGTTTGTGGACCCAATTGACGTCGTTGTCGATATCGTGGCAACCGACGCAGAACTTTTCGATGGCCGCGTTCTTGGCCTGCTCGTTACCGCTCTTCCGCGCCGCCAGCCACGGCAGGTTCATGCGCTCGCGCCATTCCTGGTTTTCCGGGTTCTTGGCGTGCAGGCTGCCTGGCCCGTGGCAGCTTTCGCAACCGACATCTTTCAATTTCGGCGTGTCTTTGTCGTTGGCGAAGCCCGTCCGGTAGCCGAACCCGACGGTGTGGCAGACAATGCACTCGCCGTCGTACTGACGCAGCGACGGATATTTCGCCTCTACCAGTGTCTGATAGGCATGACTGTGCTTGCTGGCTTTCCACACTTCATAGGCGAATTCGTGGCATTTCTTGCACGCTTCGGTGCCGATATAGTGGGGCATGCCATCGCCTGGGTTCCGCAGGCCCGGCACCGGGTTCATCGCTTGTAAGACATGCATGGCCTGGTTGTATTCCTTCAAATAGTTTTTGTTTTTCAACTCGCGGGTGTAGTCTTCATACAGCCGCACGATGGGCTGATTGGCCTTTTGGTCCAGTGGCGTCTCGTATTCCTCGCCCATTTTCACGAGCTGATACTTGAAGTTGAAATTCGGGCCGTTGCGGTAGACGCCGAGGACGCCGACGTATTTGCCTTTCTGACCCAGACGGAAGACATAATTGCGCGTGCCGCTCTGGGGATGGTCCACGGAAATCGGATGGGCTGGCGGCTCATCTTCTTCAGTCAAAGCGAGGATGATCGGAAAATCCGGGAATGCCTGGGCGCAGCGGATGGCTTCTTGGCGTCCTGTCGCCAGGCCGTGGTAGAGCAAGAGGGGCAGGTCCACGTTTTCGGCCCGCATTTTCTTCAATTGTTCATTCAGACAATCGACCGAAGACGTAAACTTCACGGCCGGATCTTTGATGTGGCCTGCAACAGTTGGGCCGATGAGGTTCGTAACACCGACCTTGAGGTTGGTACCAGGGACGGTTTGCGTCTGGGTGGCTTGGAGGAAGGGGAAATTCTCCGCATTTTTGAGGTTGGCAAGTAGGACGGCCGGCTGAGACGAATTGGCGGCCCATTCGCCCTCGATGCGGGCCAGCGCTCCGGCCTCGGTCTCGCCAATGCCAACGGCCCAATAACCCATTTCTTTCAGGGCCATCATCGAATAGCGATACTTAATCAACCCCTGCACATTGGGCAGATTGGCCGGCGCACGTTTCTGCATCACATCGCCCAAATCGACAGCGACGACCGGCCAGCCCTTTTCCGTCTTGAGCTGCTGAAGGAAATTGTAGCGCCGTTCCAGCCCGCCGACCTGCGGGCGCGAGCAACCGCAAGGTAACATGTAGCCGTCTTGCTGCGCCGACAGAAGAACCACGAAATCCGGCTTGCCCCAGTTGGGGAAAAGACGCGCGAGAATACCATTGCCCTCGTCTTCGGCCTTTTTCGCCTGCGAAGCGGGAGACTTAAGCAAGTAAGCCAATCCCAAGCCGGTCAGGGCGCTTACCAGGGTCAATCCCAGCGCGGCTAGTTGGAATGCCCAGCTGCGCCGTGCTTGCGGCGCAGAAGACGCCGAAGCGGGAATACTTGTCGGGTTCAACTCGTCGTTCGGCCTGTTCATGAGCGGCCTTCCTCCATGAGAGTTTCAAGGTCGTCGGTTCGCTCGGCTTTGTAGCCGAGCGAACCTGTAAGGATACCACGTCCTGCTCATCCTTCGTTCGCCACACCCTTTACTGGAATGCGTATGGAACGGAGCGACGTACCGGATTTCTTCCCCTTAGTTTTGACATAAATCGCGCTATCGCGGTAGTCCGGATTGTCCGCCCGTGGGAATTCGCCGCGCGCAGCGTTGGGGGGCACCTTGACACGAAGCACCCACGAGCGATGGCCCCCTGTCTCCTGCGGTGGGCTGAGGGTGACGTCCAGGTATTTCGGCATCCGTGTTTTGTCTAATTCCAGGTCGATCCCTTTTTCATCGGTTTCCAGGTTGATCTGATGATGGGTGCCGTTTCTGCGGAGAAACGGACCGAGATTAATTGTTCCGCCTTCATCGCCTGCTATGCTAATGTCGCCTATCACTTCCCCTGTCACCTGAATTTGTACCGGATTAATGCCCGGATCAGGGCTGCTCAACTGGACGACACGCTGGAAACGCCCCCATTCCATGGGTGTGCCGTCTTTGGCCTTGGCCCGCACAATCACCGGAATACGGTAGCCGGACAAAGCGGTCAGTCCCTGCATCGGCTCGCGGTTTTCCAAGCGCCGCAAGGTCTCGGAAGAAAGCGGGACCGGGTCGCCCACTTCTACTGGGTCCGATTGCGCTGTCCAGGGATACTCGTGCAACAACTCCGCTTGAATATGGAAGGCCGGCCGAGTCAGTGAAAAGCAGATGATCCAACCGCGTTGCCCCTTTTTCAGCTTTTCCAGCTCGCGCTCGGTGATGGCAGGGATCGTCAATTCTTTGTTCACTTCCAGCGGCAAGGAGATGCGGACGCTGGTTTCCAGACGCACGTTAGCGTTGCCGCCGCGCTCTCCCATCCACAGATCGGCATAAGTGCGTAGCGGCTTCACCTGGTCCTGATGCCAGCTGAGGCGCACGCGCCCGACGGCCCCGGCTGGCACCTTCGCGGTGGCCGACAACTCGCGGGTCAACACCGTCGTCTCCGCATTCGGCAATTCCGGGAACTGGTACGCACGGTCGTAAGCCGCTGCCAAGATAGTCAAATTGTCCAACCCGCGCGGCGGCTGCTGGAGCGCTGAGACGACGGCTGAACGTATCAGATACGACATCCAACTGGGCGGCGCCACAGTTATTTCCACCTCCGAACAGGTACAGCCTTTCCCATTCAACCCCACAAGCACGTCCTGTCCACTGTCATTGACAAACCAATAATCTTGATAGCCGGTTTGCCCGACCTCCGTGGTTTGCATGTTCTCAACCCATTGCGGAGCGAATTCCCGCGGGAAACTCTTAAAGGGAAAGTTCAAAGAGGCGGAAGCAACAGGCAAGGATGAATCGGCACTGTCCGGCGCCTGGCCACCAAGATACACACTGACAAACGAAACACCGCCCACCATCAAGGCAAACACCAAGACGGCTATCCATTGTGCAGATTTCATGACCGCTTCCCAATAACGAGGAGTAGAACAAGGAAGGGAAGGACCGCTGCCCAAGGAGGACGAGAAAGGCAAAAGAACGCCTCAATTCATTCTTTCCCTTACCTTCGTTACATCCTTGAAAAGCTTGTTTGCAACGGATTCCATTGTAATAGGCTGGCAGGGGGGGTCAAGCCCGTTGCCGCGGCCGCAAGGGTATGTCGGGGGAAGTAGGCAAGGCGAAGCAGGAG
>JAJPIY010000049.1 GCA_021324515.1 Planctomycetota bacterium | reverse complement strand
TTTTTCCCTCCCCCCTTGTGGGGGAGGGTTAGGGTGGGGGGTTAGAACTCCTTGTCTGCATTGTACTTACCCCCCACCCCAGCCCTCCCCCACAAGGGGGGAGGGAGTTTTGTCCGTTAGCCCTAAGCCGTCAAGCCCCCGATCTTGGGGGCCTTCAGCCTGGAAATGCCTGATGATGTGATCCAAAGCCGAGAGGAGATAAACAATCGCCCCATAGTGGGTGCAGTCGTACCAGACAATTTTTTGTTGGCCCGCTGCTTTCCACAGCGCCTCGGCCATCTTCGGCGGTACGATGTCATCGCGTTTGCCGGCCAGAATCAGCAGTTTGTGTTGTTTCAAATTGGCGGCGCAGGTGAGGGGATCGGCAGGCGCAATGAGTTGGGCCAGTTTCTCCTTGGTGCCGCCCAGGGCTTCGTAGATGCGGCGATAGGGAGCGGCCCGGGGATGATCGTAATAGGCATCGACGACGCCGCCGCCGCCGAGCAGGACGGCGACGCGGTCGAGCCGTGGTTCCATCTCGGCAGTCAGCGCCGCCAGGAAACTGCCCAGGCTCGTGCCCATGATACCCAGGCGTTTCCCGTCGATTTCGGGCCGTGCTTCCAGCCACGCTGCGGCCACGCGCAGATCAAGCACCGTTTGTCGGATGGCCGACAGCGAGTGTTCGAGGTTGGGCATGAGCAAACGCAGTTTGCTGCCGGGCGGCCGGCGCGGCCCATAATAGGCCATCTGCACAAACAACGCTGCAATCTTTCTCTGGGCCAGAAAAAGCGACAGATGCCGCGATAGGCTTTGATTGCCGGCGGTGATGTCAAGGACGATGACGCCGGGAAACGGTCCCTGCCCAGCAGGCAAATAATACTCGGCGTGGACTGTGTTGTTTTCGGGGACCGCCGTCTTGACCGGCGAGGGAAACTGCACGCGGAAGATGCGGACGCCCGTGTTCGGCAGGTCGCGCTTGAGGTCCATCCGATAAGCGAAGGTGCGTTCGCTCAGCCGATAGCGTTCGGGAACGTTGGCCTGTTCGCCGATCGGCGTGAAGCGAAAAGTCCCTTTTTCGCAGATCGGCCCGGCCGCCAGCAGCGGCGAGGCGACCCAACCGAGCAAGCACATGATCGGGAGCAGACGCATGAAAACACCTATCCCATCAGCTGGCGAAATTGCTCGAACAAATAACTGCTGTCATGCGGGCCGGCTGAGGCTTCGGGGTGGTACTGTACGCTGAACAACGGCCAACGTTTGTGCCTCATGCCTTCCAGCGTCCGGTCGTTGAGGTTCATGTGGGTCGGCTCCAGGTCCGACGGCAGATCGTCCATGCTCACGGCAAAGCCGTGGTTTTGTGTGGTGATTTCGACTCTATTGGTGCAGTGATTCAACACCGGCTGATTGGCGCCGCGATGGCCGAACTTCAGCTTGAACGTCCGCCCGCCCAGGGCCAAGCCAATCAACTGATGCCCCAGGCAAATGCCAAACATCGGCTTTTTACCGGCCAAGCGATGAATCGTCTCGATGGCATAAGTCAGAGGGGCCGGGTCGCCGGGACCGTTGGAGAGGAAAATGCCGTCGGGGCGGTGGGCCAACACTTCGTCGGCTGTGGCCGTGCCCGGCAGCACCGTTACTTTGCAGCCGACCTGCACCAGACAGCGGAGAATGTTGTGCTTCATGCCGAAATCAAGGGCGACGACATGATGGCTGGCCGGCCGCGGCGGCAGATAGGTGACGAGCGGGTTGGTGAAGCCCTCGTTCCAAGCGAACGGCCGCGGCGGTATCACTTCGCGCACCAGATCGCGACCGACGATAGAGGGGCTGCTTCGCGCCTTGTGGACTAGTGAAAAATTGTCGAGATCGCTGGTAGACAATACGCCGTTCATCGAACCGCGCACCCGCAGCCGCCGTACCAGGGCGCGGGTGTCGATGCCCTCCAGACCGAGGACATTGTGTTTCCTCAAGTAATCGTCGAGTTGGCCCTGCGAGCGGAAATTGCTGGGCAGCCGCGATAACTCACGGACGATGAACCCTTCGACCTGGGGCCGCGGCGATTCGCAGTCGACGGCGTTGACCCCATAGTTGCCGATGAGCGGATAAGTCATGGCGACGATCTGTCCCTTGTAAGACGGATCCGTAAGCACTTCCTGATAGCCGGTCATGCTGGTGTTGAAGACCACCTCGCCGAAGGTCTCCCCGCTTGCCCCGAAGCTGCGGCCCGTATAAACAGTACCATCTTCCAAGGCCAGTTTCGCCGTTTGTCCCGCCATAACTCCCTCTCCGGTGCGTGCTCTACGCATTTGTTCCGTGAAACGCGCGGTCATTATACTGGGCATGGGGAGATCGAACACCGTGGCGAGCGGGGGGTGTGAACCCCCCGCTCGCCTCTGTCTGGGGCCATCTCTACTGCGTCCGGTACACTAATCCGGGGCTGCTTGAGGAAACAGAAAGGCCGACCAACCGCAGACGTTCGGCCAAGCTCTCCAGCGGCAGGCCGATGACATTGGTGATACTGCCCTGAACCACGCGGACGTAGGGATCGTCTTTCTCCTGAATGGCATAAGCTCCGGAAAGGCCACGCCAGGGGCGTGTGGCAAGGTAAACATCCAACTCCGTGTCGCTCAAAGGAGCCACGGCGACGCGCGTCCGCTCCTGCCAGACAATCTGCAAATCATCGGGACGACGCCACAAGACAACGCCGGTCCACAATTCGTGTTCGCGTCCGGCCATTTCACGAAGAATACGGCGCGCGTCCGCTTCGTCAGCCGGCTTGAGGATGGGGTGATTGTTGATCCAACCGATGGTGTCGGCGGCGACGATGATCCCCTCTGCGAGCTGCGCTGCCACAGCGGCGGCCTTGAGCCAAGACACCGTCTGGACAAACGTGCGCGGATCGTGAAAACCATCTTGCGGCTCATCGATGTCGGCGGGCATCACCTCGAACGGATGTCCCAAACGAGCCAGCAATTCACGCCGCGCCGGTGAAGCGCTGGCGAGGACCAGACGCATCGGTTTTGCATCAACCATCTTGCCATCCACCTTTCATGTTATTACAACTTTTAGAAACGTATTACGATGACGCACCCCATTGGAGAACGGACATGCGGCAACGGACTTCTCTACCCGCCTTTACGCTGATTGAACTGCTTGTGGTGATTGCCATCATCGCCATTTTGCTCGGCTTGTTATTGCCGGCTGTACAGAAGGTGCGCGAGTCGGCCGCTCGCGCCCAATGTGCTAACAATCTCAAGCAGCAAAGCCTTGCCGTGCAGAATTATGCCAGCGCCAACAACGGGCGGCTGCCGCCAGCCAACTTTTATTCTCCCCAGACGGGGGCCCAGGGATCGACCTATTTCGCCCTACTGCCGTTTCTGGAACAAAGCAATCTTTACACGCTTTACGTACAAAATGGTCAGGGTTATTTAGGAGCGGGTTCGGTCCCCTTGAAGGTATTTCAATGTCCTTCCGATCCAACGGTGCAAAACGGCGTCGTGGACGGCCAAGGAGTGACCAGCTATTCGATCAACGCCGCCCTCTTTGCTCCGGGAAACAGCGGCGCCGTGGCAGGCAGCACGCCTCCCTACAACATCGGCAACATTCCCGATGGCGCGTCCAATACCATCGCTTTCGTGGAGCAGGTTGCCGCCATCCCTCTGCCGTCTGGGCCTCACTGCAACTGGTGGGCGTTTCCTCTGACGGACCCCGGCGGCAGCAATGGCAGCGGTCCTTGTTACTGGCCTGATGCACCGCCTTTGGTGCCGCCGCCTTATCCGTTGCCGCAATTCAATCCCAGTCTCAATCCTAGCAGCCCGAATTTCGCCAACGGCGCCCTGGCTGCCGGCTTTCATCCCAACCTTCTCATGATCGCCCTGATGGACGGCAGCGTGCGCCCTGTCGCGATGGGAATCAGTCTCAATAGCTGGAATTACGCGGTGCAACCCGCCGATGGCATGCCGTTCGACTCGACATGGTGACTTCCGCGTTTGCTCGCTCTCATCTAGCGCAGCACGGGGAAACCCGGAAATGTTAAAACATTAGTTTTTTTTCATTTCCTGCTTGACTTCCTTACTTTCTTCGTTAGATTACATTTTCAGGAGTTGTCCAAGAATACCTTCGTTTAGCCGCGAGCCATAGGCGAGCGCGGGACATTCCGGCGCTCGCCTACGGCTCGCGGCTAAACGAAGAAGTTACGTCTGGCCGCGTAATCGCTCAGACCGGCGATTGGTTTGGGAGAACTCGCAGCGACGGTATCGTAAACTCGTCGCTCCCGACAACCATTCGCAGTCTACATTCCGGCGAAATACGCCGAGAAATCGTATAACCTTTTTGCGAGTCGTCCTCTCTTTCACTCGAGGAGGTCCCTTATGCCAAGGCTCCGTTTCTTGCGTCGTTGGCGTGGTTTCACGCTAATCGAGCTGTTGGTGGTGATTGCCATCATCGCCATCCTTATCGGCCTGCTGTTGCCGGCCGTACAGAAAGTCCGCGAAGCGGCTGCCCGCACGCAATGTAGCAACAATCTCAAGCAGATCAGCCTGGGAACCATCAACTGCGCTGATACCCATCAAGGCACTCTGCCCGGCGACGCCGGTGCTTATCCCGTCATGATCGTGGGCGGAGCACCGGGAAATGGCGACGGCGGCGTTCTGTTTCATCTTCTTCCTTACATCGAACAGGGGAACCTCTACAATACGACCTATACAACGAATCCGCAGAACAGCCGAAATGGCAACCAACCGACTTACTCGCAATGGACCCCGGGACAGCTGCGCAATACCTACGTCAAGACCTACATCTGCCCTTCGGACCCGACGGCTTACAACAACACTTGGGGCGGCAAGGCCGTCAGCAGCTATGCTTTTAACGGCATGGTTTTCGTTCAGGCTGTCAACGGGCCGAACTACACTTGGGGCACGCAGCATAAGTACCCTTCCTTCATCACGGATGGCACCTCTGTCACAATGGCGTTCACGGAGAAGGAATACGAATCGTATGGTCCTTACAGCGGCACACTTCCAGATACCGGCATGAACTACTACCCGGATTGGGGGCCAGCCATCTACATCTGCGGATCGGGCTTTCCTTGCGGGCCCGGAGCGTTGTTTCAAATCCAACCCAGGTTCGGATGCAACAACACCGGCAACGGCACGGGCGGTTGCGGCGCTGGCAATTTGCCGAACACCGGGCACACTGGCGGCATCCTCGCCGGCATGTTCGATGGCAGCGTGCGCGTAGTCGCCCAAGGCGTCAGCGGGGTGACCTGGTGGTCCGCTGTAACCCCACAAGGCGGCGAAGTCCTCGGACCGGATTGGTGATAAGAGTGGTTACACCTCCGTTTGCGGGTGGATGCAGACTCGCGCCTGCCCGCAAACGGCCAACAAACACACAAGGATTCCTCCCTTATGAAGCGAACATCGATCCTTCTGTTTACCGTGAATCTGCTCCTCTGGACGGCAGGTTGCGGCGGCAAAGGTACCATCACGGGGACAGTCACGTACAAGGGCACCCCTATCCCCGCGGGGACCATCTTGTTTGTTCCTAGCAACGGCGGCCCTTCCGTCAACGCACCCATAAATGACGGCAAGTATACCGCCGAGAAAGTCCCCACGGGGCTTGCGAAGGTCTCGATTACCTCCATGTATGTTCAGCAAACAAGTGCTAGCCCGATGATGATGATGGGGGCAAAAAGCGGCCCACCTCTAGATGCACCGATCCCTCCGGAGGCGCGCAAAGCTATGGAGGAGGGAATGAAGCCCAAGAAAGGATTGCAAATTCCCGACAAATATGCCGATCCTGCGCAATCGGGCCTGACTTACACAGTGCGATCCGGTCAACAGACCAAGGACTTTAACTTGGAATGAGTCCTGGAAATAATGAGCCGGAAGCGTAAGCGACCGATGCTTTGCCGTTGCTTACGCTTCCGGCTCGCTCATTGCAATTCCCATGATACAATGACGGCATGAGCGGGTACACCTGGCTGCGGCGGCGCTTGTGGATCATTCTAACGAGCGTTCTTCTGTTGTTGGCTGCCGCGACTCCTTTTCTCTGGGCGGGTTATCACGCCTATGTTGCCCAGGCCGTCGTGGAACGCTACCACAGTGACGAAGCGCGTGCTCACTTCGCCGTTTGTCTGCGATTCTGGCCGTGGTCACGTAGTGTGCGTCTGCATTTGCTGGCAGCGCAAGCAGCCCGCCGCCAAGGTGATTACGAGGAAGCGAGTCGGCTAATCCACGAATGTCAGAACGCCCTGCACGATAACTCTGCGGAAGTCGTGTTTGAATGGGCCATGCTGCGAGCGGCGATGGGCGACCTGGACGTGACTATAGGGCCTTTGCAAGAAACCGCTCAGGCGCAGCCATCCCTGCTTCCTGTCGTGTACGAAGCGCTGGCCGAAGGCTATCTCGTCATGTCACGCATCCTCGACGCCCTGCGCACTACCGACGCTTGGCTTGCCCTGGAACCGAACAATCCGCAAGCCTGGTTCGTGCGCGGCAAAATTCATCGCCAGATCGGCGCTGTCCAGTCGCTTGTTGCCGATTGTCAGCGCGTCTTGGAGCTGGACCCGGAACGTACCGAGGCGCGGTGGTGGCTGGCCCTCGCTCTGCTCGACATCGGCCGCTATCAGGAAGCCGAGCAACAATTGCAGATTTACGGGCGCTCTCATCCGCACGATGTCGAAGTCCGGGTCCGCCAGGCCTTGTGTTTGTGGCGGCTGGAGCGCGAGGCAGAAGCGCACGCCCTGCTCGATGGCGTACTGGCGGAACAGCCGCAGCATGGTTTGGCCTTGCTGACGCGCGGTCAAATGCATCTGAAGGCCTTCCGCTACGCCGAGGCTGAACCGTGGCTGCGCCAAGCCGCACGCATCCTGCCTTACGATTACATTGCGCAAAATGCCCTGTGGGAATGCCTGCGCCAACAAGGCAAGACCGAAGAAGCTGAGGCCCAGCGCGAATGGGCCGAAACCCTTTACGAACGCCGAACGCAGCTTACGGAAATCCTCACCCATCTGATGCAGCAAAAACCAGACGATCCCGCCTTGCACTACCAAGTGGGCGCGCTTTATCTCCAGCTCGGCTCGCCGCAGGTGGGTGAAGCTTGGCTGCTCAGCGCCTTGCGGCTCGACGAGCATTACGTGCCAGCCCTGGAGGCGCTGGCGAAACACGCACAAGAACGCGGCGATAAGGAACGCGCCGAGGAATACCGCCGTCAGGCGCAAAGCGCCAAAAAGCGTCAAGCCTCGCCGCTTCCTAAATAAAAACACCTCTGGAAGTCGCAGACAGGGCCTTGTACAGTGAAGAGGATGCCGCGGATTCAGCCGCTTTCCTATCCGTCTGCCGTGCTCGCAAGGGCGCCCTTGCGAGCGCGGTGGGCGGGTGACGAAATACTTTTCCATGCAGCGGGGAAACCGGAATGGAAGCTCTGTGGACTTTTATCACACATGATTGGTACTTTTTCGTCCCTCTTTTTCTCATGTCGTTGACAGGATTGACGCTGGTTATTTGGCGCTTGTTGCTGAACATCAACGGCAGCACCAACTTGAGTGAATTCTTGCCGGAGTTTCAGAAAAAGCTCGAAAGCGAGGGCGTGGAAGGCGCGCTGCGCTATTGCCGCAAGCGCACCGACATCATCCCGCGCCGTCTCTTCGTCGCCGGCCTGGAAACTTCGAAGCAGGGATTGGCGGCGGTGCGGCGAGCAATGGCCAACGTCATCGAGCTGGAGATCCTGCCCGATCTGAATTTTCTGCTGCCGACCATCCTGGCCATCGCCAAGATCGCCACCATGGTCGGCCTGCTCGCCACGGTCATCAGCATGATCGGCACCTTCAATGAGATCCAAAAGGCCAAAGGCGGCGATGTGGGCGCGCAGGCCGGCGGCATCGGCTTAGCCTTGTTCGGTACCGCGATGGGCCTGGTAACGGCCATCCCGCTGGTGTTCGCGCATGTGTTGTTCAAGGCATGGGTGGCGCAATTCGAGGTGCGCATGAAAAGCGCCGCCCAGAAATTGATCCTGTTGCTCCAGGCCAAACAACAGGGCAAGAAAAGTCCAACCGGCGGCAAAGAAGGGTTGCTATGAGCAAAGATCGGCGTTTCCTGGATGTCTGGATCATCGAATCGAACACGGTTTACCGCGAGGTGCCATTCCCGGTGGTCTCCGACTGGATTCAGCAGGGTCGGCTGCTAGAAAACGACATGCTGCGCCGCTCCGGCACGGCGGAATGGTTTGCCGTCGGCAGCTCGCCGGATTTCACGCCCTATCTGCCACACTCCGAACCCGATCGGGTTGAGGATGCGGCTGAGGCGCTGGAGCCGGTCGAACTGGATATCCGCTGGAAAAGGCCCGTCCCCGACGAAGACGAAGACGTTGATATGATTCCGCTCATTGACGTGAGCCTGGTACTGTTGATTTTCTTCATGCTCACTGCCAGCACCGCCGGTTTAGCCGCTTTTGTGCCGACGCCGCCGGCCGAATACGGCATGATCGACCCCAACACCGAAGGAGTGCAGCTTAACATCGACCTCCAAGGCGAAGAGCGCAGGCCTGTTTTCTCCTTCTCGGTGGGTAACAAGTTCCTTGATCGCGAGAAAGACAGTAACCTCTCGACAATCGACGAGCTGCTAGGCCGCTTGCAGGAATATCTAAAGGGCCAGGCCGGCCGTGTGGAAGTGAGCATCAACGCTCATCCCGATGTGAAGTCGGGGCTGACGCGCGAACTGATGGCGCGTCTGGAGAGTGAGCCGTTCCGCAGCCGGATCATGCAAAAATATTACGGCGTATCGGACAAGGTCGTATCGGAGAAATAGCGATGTGGAAGGTGCGCCATCAAGGTTCACCCTCAGCACTAGGCGATCTGACACTGACGCAGGTGGCCGAGGGTCTGGCGGACGGCCGCTGGGAGCCGACCGATGAAGTGATGGGGCCAGACGACAAAGATTGGGTGCCGATCGAGAATCATCCGCAGCTGGAAGAGATTGCCGCCGACCTGGAACCGCCGCCCCCGCGCCATTACGACGACGAAACACGCCTGGACATGAACGCCCTCATCGATGTCTGTCTGGTACTGCTTATCTTTTTCATTTTGACTACCAGTTATGCCGTCTTGCAAAAACGCATGGAAGCACCCGGTGTCAGCGGCGACAAAGTTGGTCCTCCCGTCCTCTCCAAGGAAAAGGTGGAACAGCAGATGATCTATGTGATTGTGCGTATGGAGGACGGCAAGCCTGTGATCCAAGTAGAAAATCAAACGGTTGATCCAGAGCATTTGGGGCCCGAGCTGCGCCGGTACGTGAAAGCGACAAATAAGACCCAAATGTTGCTTGAAATCGACGACGAAGTGCCGCACAAAATCAACATCCAGGTGCAAGACGCGGCCAAGTGGGCAGGTATTGAGAAGGTCAGTCTCGTCATTCCGGATAAAGGTAAGAAATGAAGAAATGGGAGGACCATCGTCAATGGCGCACATTAAGGGGGGAGCGACTCGTATTATCGAGGGGATTCAACGTTTCCAGGAAAATGTTTTCAGTGAAAAAGAGTCGCTGTTCCGCCGCCTGAGTGAAGGGCACTGGCTGCGGGCAAGTTGCGTCTGCACAGCTGGGTTTATTACATCGAATCCGGTTAGGTGACGGCGTATGATGCAGACAAGGGATGCTTCCTGCCCTTGGTGCGGGCATCGAAGTAACTTTGGCGCTCTTTGAGGATCTCCTCGGCGGCTTGGTGGCGCGAGGAAATACCTGGCTGGGGAAACAGTCCTCCGCCGAGGATGAGGACTGCCAAGGTCAAGACCACGATCCGCTCGCGCAAGCCGATTGCTAGCGAGACCGTCGAGGTATGTCGCGCCCCGGTGAACAGCAGGAGGTAAGCCCGCACGATAGCAATGCCGTTGAGTGCGGCCGTGGCCACAACGGCCATGCCCGCGAACAGGTTGACCGTGACCGCACCGTCGACGAGCATGTCGGCGGCAACGAAGCCCAGTGTTCCGGGAAAGCCTACGCTAGCCAACCCCGTTAGCAGAAAGCATACCGCCAAGGTGGGCGAATGGTCATACAAGCCCTGATGCCCTCGTAACGCCAAGCGGCCGAAGCGCCCTTCCAAAGCGCGCAACACCAGGCCGAAACCGCCCAGTGACAAGATTATCGAGAACCACAAAGCCAAGGCGCCCGTCAGCGACACGGTGGTGTGCAGTTCCAGGCCGACCAAGACAAGCGAAGCATGACTGAGAAAGAGATAAGCGAAGAAGCGGCGGACCTCGTGCTGGACGAGAGCCATTCCCGCAGCGTAAACAGCGGTGATCAGCGAGAAGAGGCCGATGCTGTGCAACACCCAATCTGGCGCAATGGGCAACACCAGACGGATCGCCGCATAGACGCCGGAAAGCGGAATTACATATAGCAGAGCAATGCCGAAAGAACTGTGCTCAAACCAGTCGGTGAGCCAGCAATGGGCAGGGACGACGCCGCAGCGGATGAGCACAGCTGCTAGCAGCGCGATCGTGGCCGCTGAGGTGCGGAGGGCGTCACCGTCGGCGGAAACGAGGAGCCGCCAACCCGCTAACAGCAGACCGACAAACAGAATCCAGTGCAGGGTGTAAAGCCGGGTCGGCCGACGGCGGTTGATCAATTCCACCAACGGCAACAACGCGCCGGTCGCCAGAAGGACCACGAGAATGCCCGGTTCTTTGCAAGCAAACTTGGCCAGATGGATGGCCTCAGCGGTCAACGACCAGGTGAGAGAGTAGCTGCGCATCTTGGTCCGCGACGTTGCTACGGCGGTCAAAAAGTGCAGCAGGGCCACAGCCGGCACCAGCGGCGCATTAAGCTTATCCAGGCTCAGATAGGGACGGCCGAAAAGGTATTGTTGCAAGCTCCCGTCGGCGTCGGCCTCGGTTGGACTTTGGAGATAGAAACCCAGCGACGCCGCCAGGGTACAGACGAACACCGCGCCGGTGAAAGCTACGCCCCAGCGCCAGGCGCGGTTCAAGTTGCGCAGCCAGGAGATGCTTGCAGCACCGGCCAGGGCGAGGAGAAGGGCGGCTTCCAGCCAAGGGATCGGTAAGGGACTCATATCAACTCTTCAATCCTCGCAGGAGTGGGTTTGAGGTCGTCGGATTCGCGGGAGCGGGCGCCGCTGAGGAAATCCGTCCAGCCGCGTTCCAGCGCGTCACAGCGGCGGAACAGGCCCACGAAAGGACCAACGACATAACTTCGCAACCAGGAATCGAGATAACCGCGTTCCAGGGCCAGGCGATAAAGCCAAAGGCGGGTTGGCTCGGTGATCAGGCGGTGGAGGGGCAGGACGGGGCGCGGTAGAGATTCGCCGATGGCGTTTTCCAGCGTGTGGTAATCATGTAACAGCGTTGGCGCCCGCACGAACTGGAGCGTACGCAGGCACGCATGGCCGAGCAAGTGGACCAGAGCAACGTAGCGGAAGCCCAGGCCAATCTCGGCGACGATGATGCCGACCTGCGACAACGAGGCGAAAGACAGTGCGGATTTGATGTCGGTCTGCACGCTGCCAGCCAGATAGGCCAATACGGCCGTGAGCAGGCCCAGGGCCACCATCACCACGCACAATCCCGGTGAGCGCTCCAACAGCGGGCTGACGCGCAGCAGCAGGAATGCCCCCAAGTGTACCGACAGCGCCCCGTAGAAGACCGCGCTGGAAGGGGTCGGCCCTTCCATAGCACGCGGCAGCCAACCGGAGAAAGGGACCAGGCCCGATTTACCGGCAGCGGCGGCCAACAACAGCAAGCCGACGATGAACGCCTGCGTTGCGGACACCGAGGCCCCCCCGGCGGGCCACGGCCCTGCGCCCAGCAAGCGATCGAAGTCGCCCTCGCCGGTCATGTGATGCAACACAACTGCGGCCAAAAGCAGCGCCGCATCCGAAACGCGGTAAACGCCCCATATCCACAAGCCGTTGCGCGACGGTCCAGGACGCTCCTGGTAGAACGCCACCAACAGCGCCGAAGACAGGCCGACCAATTCCCAGCCCAGAAACAACGTCTCAATGGTGCCCGCCAGCGAGGCCATGACCATACCGAGGAGGAACACGGCGTAAAGGACGAAGAAGCGATTATAGCCCTGCTCGCGGTGCAGGTAACGCATGCCAAACGTGGCGATGGCGCCGGTCAGCACGAATGACAGGATGGCGAACGGCACAGAGAGACGGTCGAAGACAAACTTGACCGCCACGTGAAAACCCGCCGTGTTCACCCATTCGCTCACGTAAACGACCACATGCCGCGCGCCCAGCGCGAGCATCAGCGCCAGCACGCCAAGAGACGACAGCAGGCCGGTGACAATGGCCGCTTGAATGGCTTTGTTGATGGTTCGCTCGCTCAGCCGTTGGTCCAACAAGGAAAAGATGCCGAGAAAGACCACCAGCAAGACGGGGGCCGCAATGGCCGCCACCCCCAGCCCCATCATCCCTTCAACTGCCTCCGCCATGACTTTTGTTCCTTTCTTCGCTAACGGTCTCTTTACCGGCGCGGCTCGGGGCCCTCCTTTAAGAGGACAGGGCCTCAATACGTGCGAACTCCAGATGATCGCGCCAGCCACGATACCAATCGACCGAAGATGCCGCCGCGGGCAGAGACGAAGTTTGCGGCTGATAGTCCCGAAAGCGCCCGTTGTGATAGGTGCTGATTTGGCGGGTCTTGGGATGCAGCACCGCGAGATGGACCCAACCATTGCGGCACAATTGGCCGAGGTTATCGTTACGCTCTAGCACCTGGAGCATTGCCTCGGGGGTAGTCTCGACGACAGTGAGGAGGCGAACCGGCTCGTGGATCTCCACCATTTGCCACGGCAAGCCGGTCCTCAGATCACTGGCGGCACCGTCCATAACGCCCACCAGGGCGGTGATGTTGTGCGGTAGCTTTGTGCCGCTGCCCCAGCCGCTGTTATCGACGTAGGAGAAATAATACTCCAAATTGATGCCAGCGCAGACGGGGAAGACGGCTTGCAAGACACGCGTCAAGATGGTGTGTTCGGCGTCGTCCTGCTCCGGGTCATAAGAGGTCAAAAAGGCGCGGCGATCCAGAAACAGGCCGCGCGTCAACGCACGCCGCCCGACGATGCTGAGGGCGTTGGTGGCGTGTCCCCATTCGGGCCGAACTTGTGCCAGGTCTTCCGCCCTCCCCTCAACGTGATGGCGGGCGGCCTCGAACGTCAGGGTCAAGGGGGCGGAGGCGAACCGTCGGCTGCGCTCGTGGGCATTGCGGTCGCAAGCCTGCTTGAGCAGAGCATGGACGGACGCGAACTCGTCACGATGCGACGCTGGTAAACAGTCCAGATCGTACAACGTGATCTTGTCGTTGCTGGTGTTGTGCATTCCACCCACAAATACGGTTTCCATCGGGATGGCGATCCCGCGTTGGTGGAGACGTGCGCGGATGCGGGGATCGTTGAGGATCTGGGCCAGCGCGCGAGCATTCGGGCCACCACGCGAACCGCCGCAGGCGCCGCAGTCGTGGGCCGACTCGTGCGGGTTATTCATGCTGGTCGAACCGTGGCCGAGTATCAATACCAGCCGGGCGAAGCGAGCCGTCAAGCCGATGTCGCGCAGCACGCGCTCGCCGATGTCGGTCATCTCTTCGAGAGTGAAGCCTACCTGACCGTTTGCAGGCCCAGGTGCCGTCTCTCGGCGCTCCAGCTGCAAGCGGGTCGGCGGCGGCGTCCGGAAAAAGTGGCCCAGTCGTCGCCGCAGCCGCGAAGTCCAACGCGGCGAAAAGATGCGTGCGAGGAGAGGGACCGAGGCCAACACGCCAACCGCGGTCGCTAACAGCGCCCCCAGGGCAAATGTTCGGCTGCCGAGGTGCAAATGGTGCGATGCCATGCCCAAGACGCGCCGCCGGCGCGCACGGCGCTGGTGCGATCCGTCAAAAGGATCGACGACCTGTTCGACAACCCAGTGCTGCGGCTGTATCCCCGCCGGGCAGAGAGGCACAAAGTGGGCGTCGGTTGCTCCGCGGTAATACATGGGGATGAAGAAGAAACCGGCCAGCGAGAAGGTTTCCGCGTCGGGGGCCAACTCCTCCAGGTGGCGGCGGAGCGATTCTTCGCGCTCGTCGATACAAAACAGCGCCTGGAAGCGCGGCTTCAGGGGCGTCGCCGCCGGCTTGCGGACGTGCAGAGCAAGGGCGTCCAACGACCGTGTATAGAAACGCCTTTCGTAAGCCTGATGAAAGATCCGTCTTCGCTCCAGACTGGAAAACGTCTCGATTTCCCGAAGCAAAACATGCCATTCTTGCTTGCTCAGACGATACAGCTTTTCCGGGACCCAACCGAGCACTTGCGCCAGTTGAAACACCACAAAGGCGCGCTGTTCGACGCTGGGAGGCCGAGGACCATCGAGATACTTACGGGCCTCGTCTCGCAACGCCTCAAGAGGCCCCGTGAAGGCGAGGGTGTCGCGGGCCGTCTCGGCCAGCGCCAGCCGTTCCAGGACCAGGCGGATGGCCAGGTATTCCACCAGGCTTCCGCGCGGGACGGGCCGCACCACACGGTCGCCGCGCAATTCCATCTGCCAAATCATGCCGGCCCAACCGCGCAAGGCGAGCAGCGTAGCGGCCAGGTAGTCGTGCCGCTCGGCTGAGGACACGCCGAGGATTTCCAAGGATTCGTGGATCGACTCCAACGGGCTGACCCGAGCGTCCTCCAAGCGGCTGAGTTCTTGCGACAAGCCACGTCGCCAGTGCTCCGGCGGCCTCCCCATCCGATACAGAGCGCAGAAAGCGCGGAAAAAACCCTCGTCGCGGTGGGGCAGCGGCCAGGAGGCCAGGCCCTGATCGAGGAAAGCAGCGCAAAAGCGGATCAAGATGTCGTGGACCAGCAAGTCGGAGTCCGCCCCTGTCGCCGCCAGCAACAGATCCCGGTGCCGAATCGGTGTGGGCGGAGGCGGAACAAACGGAGGCAAGTCAGCTACACCTTGACAGCAAATCCCCCACAGCGCCCGCAAGGCAAACTCTTCCCACTCGCCGTTGCTCCAGGCCTCGATCGTCTTTTCGTTCAACCGTTCAAAAATGCCGTTGAGGATCGCAGAAAGCCCTGCCGCATCGCATTCCCTGCCTGCGTTACCCCGCTCCGTGCGGCAGCGCCCGTTGCCCGTTTCGCGCAAGTCGCGCAGGAACCAATGGCGCGTTTCCGCGATCAACTGCTCGCGGATGGCGGAGGCCGCCTCACAGCGGACGCGGCGCAAGGCGTCTGTTTCTGCCACGTGCCACAGCAGTTCCTCCACGGGGCCGCTCCGCAACGGATATTGCAGCATCGCCAACCGCAATTCCAGACGTGTACAGAGATCCAACACCTTCTCGTCCGCTGCTTCTTTCAAGTCCTCGCGCAGCACCTCGCGCAGCTCGGCGAAACGGATGCGACCGCGCACCCATTCCGCGCGATAGCGGTCTTCCGTCAGGTACGGATGGCAGCCGAAGATCCGCGCCCCTTGCTGGACCGCTTCGTCGAAAGGCAGGTTCTCGAAGGCGTGCAGCGTATTATGGTGGATGAAAACGGTGATCGGCCCTTGAGACGGTAGTAAGTGGGCCGCCTGTTCGATCGCTTCCTGCAAGTCTGTCAAATGGGAGGGCCGCTTGTCACTTGCAGAGACCGGGCTGTTAGGGGAGAGGTCGTCTTGGGGCGTTACGGATACGTTCATTGCCCCAATTTTAGAGAAGAGCCGACGAAATGCAATGTCTTTCGACAGAGGGGATGTGTCGCTGGATTTTGGCGAGCGGAGGGTGTGAACCCTCCGGTGGTTCTACCGGGGGCGAGCGGAGGGTGTGAACCCTCCGGTGGTTCTACCGGGGGCGAGCGGAGGGTGTGAACCCTCCGGTGGTTCTCCGAGGGCGAGCGGAGGGTGTGAACCCTCCGGTGGTTCTCCGAGGGCGAGCGGAGGGTGTGAACCCTCCGGTGGTTCTACCGGGGGGTTAACACCCCCCGCTCACCTAATGATGTTATTCTACCGGGGGGTTAACACCCCCCGCTCGCCTAATGATGTTATTCTACCGGGGGGTTAACACCCCCCGCTCGCCTAATGATACAACTCCACTCGCCAAAGTCCGGATTTTGGCGCAAAAAAGTGGCCGGCCCCATACGAGGGCCGGCCGGGTGTTGCGCTGTCGCCCAATCAGCGCAACAATTAAAAAGTATCACTACCTCGGAGGCCGTTTCAAGCGTTCTTTCGTTACTTTTTGCACAGGTTGGTTTTACCGATCCGCCTGCCGCGCCAACAAGAACATCTCTTGCTGACGCGACGGACTGATGGGCAACCGAACGCATTCAAGTTCTGGCGTTCGGACGACGATGAATTCGACAACAGCGCTTTGGCGAAAGGGCCGGGGGACATGGGCACGATCTATCCAACGCATTTTCACCTGCGGCAGCGGCCGTTTCCGGCTACGCCGGACCCTGCGCGCTATTATCCTGCTACCAGTCACGAACGGGCCATCACTCGCCTCCTCGGCGGCTTGGCCGACGGCGAGGGGGTCATGACTCTCACCGGCGCACCGGGCACCGGTAAAACACTGCTCTGTCATTGCTTGCTCGAACGCCTTAGTTCCACCAGCTCCAAGCCTCTTCAAGGGGACGTTCTGAATATTGCCTTTTTGACCAACGGCCGTGTCGGCAGCCGCGCTGGTTTGCTGCAAGCCCTCCTCTACGACCTGTCGCTGCCCTATGAAGGACGCGGCGAACAGGAGATGCGTCTGGCCCTGACTGACCATTTGTTACGGGGCTACGAACAAGGACGCGGTACGCTCCTGGTGCTCGACGAGGCCCAGCACCTAACAGTGGATTTGTTGGAAGAGTTGCGGCTTTTGGGCAATCTGGAGGCACGCTCCGGCAAAGCGCTTCAAGTAATCCTGGTGGGCCAACCGGCCCTTTTGGAAACGCTGCGGCGTCCGGAATTGACAGCGTTGTGGCAACGGGTGGCCGTCCGGGCGGAAGTCGAGCCGTTGCCCTTGCAAGAAGCGGCGGATTATCTGCTCCACCACTTGCGTGTCGCGGGCGGCCGACCCGAACGCTTGTTCGCCGATGAGGCGCTGGAATTGCTGTGCCAGCATACGCGCGGTGTGCCGCGCGTGCTCAATCAGGCGGCCCATCAGGCCCTCCGCTTGGCCGCAGAGGCAGGCGCCGCCCAGGTCGATGCCGAAGCTGCCTTGGAAGCGCTGGCCCTGCTCGGTCTGGCCGACGACGGAGCGAGCGGAACTCAAAACGAGGCCGGCGACCCCGCCGAATCGGCTTCCTTTGAGGAAGAAGGCATTCCGTGCCGGCTGGTCCTGGCATCGGAGCGCGCGGGGTGAAAAACAGTCCGGTTGGAAAACTACGGGGAGGAAGCTCCTATGGGACGAATGTGGAATGCCTTAAGACGGGACCCCAGCACCATGCATGAGCGCACAGCGTCTTGCACCACACCGGTCGAAGATGCAGGACCTGTGCTCACTGAGTCGGAGGAAGTCCCCTTCATCGAAGTGGGGCCGCGCAAAAGCATCGAAGCCTCGCCCAGTGTTCTGGCTTACGAGCGAAAAAAGGACCACGAGAGTAGAAAAAAGCAAAATGCTCCCGCCTCCGTCGCGGAAGCGCCCCTGCTGCCGAGCGTGCCGTTTCGAGCGGTTTTCTTGGTTGCGCCGGAGACCGAAGGGGAGGCGCTCCAGACCGGCGCCTTGGCCCATCTCCTTCCCCCTTCCGGGAAGCACCTGACCGGTTGCATCGTCGCCGCGGATCGATAAAGACCTCGTGTCCGATCGGCGAAGCATCGCTAAGTGCTTGCCGTGATCTCCAGAAAATTCTTGAGCAAGCGCGGTCCTTCAATGGTTAGAAAGCTCTCTGGATGAAACTGCACGCCGTGCAGCGGCCAGCTGCGGTGCCGCACGCCCATGATTTCGCCTTCCTTGGTCCAGGCACAAATCACGAAATCGGGATTAGTGAACGTGTCGCGGCGAATGACGAGGCTGTGATAGCGCGTCGCCTCGAACGGATTAGACAGGCCACGGAAAACGCCCTGACCGTCGTGATAAATAGGCGAAGTCTTGCCGTGCATAATGCGGTCGTTGCGGACAATCTCCCCGCCGAAGACGTGGCCGATGCATTGATGGCCCAAACAGACGCCGAGCATCGGAATCGTGGGGGCGAAGCGTCGCAGTACGTCGTTGGAGACGCCGGCCTCGCGCGGCGTGCATGGTCCCGGCGAGAGGATGATGTGCGACGGTTTCAACTCTGCCACTTGCTCGACCGTGATCTGATCGTTGCGAAAAACACGCACGTCGAGGTTGCGGTCCAACTCTCCTAGCCGTTGCACCAGGTTGTAGGTGAATGAATCGTAATTGTCGATCAACAGAATCATTTTATCCCTGTCTTTCGGGGATCGGCTGGGCGCTGTTGACGTTCTTGTATTTGGCTTTGGCGACGGCGGGATCGAGTTTGCGCAGATATTCTTCGGAAGCGGCAATGTCGTACCAGGCGCCATCCTGGAAATCCACCAGCGCCTTATTGTTCTGATTGACGGTGACGACGCGGCCGACAATGCCAGCGAAACGTCTTAACTCCGGACGCTCCGGGTTGACTTCGACAAACTGATCGGTCCATTCGCGTTTCAAGGCTTCATTACGCAAATCTGCGGGGTCCACGATGTCATCTCCCTGAAGGGACGTTGAGGGCCTTTGTCCTTTTCATTCTAAAGTCGCGCTCGGCTCAATGGAATGCCTGGGCAGCGCGGGGCGGCGGCGCCTCGAAATCGAGACGTTTAACGAACTTGCACGCTTCCTCCGCGCCGAAGGCCGGGTCCATGCCGGGATCCTTCCACTCCACCGCCAAAGGGCCATCGTAGCCGATCTCGTTGAGGGCCCGGATGATCGATTCCCAGTCGATGCCGCCGCGCCCCGGTGAGCGTGGCTGCCAACCGCGGCGTGGATCGCCGTAGGGCAGATACGAGCCTAGCAGGCTGGTTCGGCCATTCAGCGTGATCGCCAGGTCCTTGATGTGGACGTGGAAGATGCGCTCACGGAAATGACGCAGGAACTCAACCGGATCGACGCCCTGCCAGTGCAAATGGCTAGGATCAAAGGTGAAACCGAACTCCTCCCGTCCGTGAAGGGCGTCGAGAACGCACTCCGCGCTGTACAAATCGAAAGCGAGCTGGCCGGGATGGACTTCCAAGGCATATTTGAGACCGCACTCCTGGCATATGTCGAGAATAGGGCCCCATCGATGGGCGAAAGTGCGCAGGGCCTCGGCAACGACAGCGGCGCTGGGTGCCGGATACCCCAGAACGTAAGACCAGATGGGCGAGCCGGTGAAACCGCTCAGCACCGAGACACCGAGTTTTTGAGCAGCCCGTGCGGTGTCGAGCATTTCCTGCACGGCCCTTTCGCGCACACCCTCCGGGGCGCCGTCTCCCCAGACATAATCGGGAAGCAACGGACGATGGCGCTCATCGATGACATCGCAAACCGCCGTGCTGACACGGTGTGCGCTGACAACCGGCACGCTCAGTTCCAAGTGATTAAATAGGGCCAACTTTTGGGGCGCATAGTCGTCTTCGCTGAGGGCGCGTTGCACTTCCAGATGATCGCCCCAGCAGCACAGATCGAGACCCTGATAACCCCATTCGGCGGCCTGCGTCGCCAGTTCTTCCAGCGGCGTATCGGCCCAGGAACCGGAAAACAAGATGACTGGCCGTGCCATCGCTGCCTCAATCTGAGAGTTAGCCGCGGCCCGATCGGAGAGCGCAAACGCGCTCCCTATCCCAGGGACGGCTAACCAAAAACCATCTCCCCTTCAATTCGCGCCGCCCTCTCCTCCCGGCGGCGATGAGGATGACGGGGGCGGTGAAGGCGTCGGTTCTGGCGGCGGTGGGGCAGGGGGCGGCGTCCGCAGTGTCGGCGGCTCCACCATCGTCATCGACGGGGACGGTTTGGCCGCCGCTGGGGAGGGCGGTGGGGAGGCCGGCGGGACAAAGTGCCCACCATAAGGCCCTTCTTGTTCGTCTTCCTCCAAATACACTTCGTCCAGCTCGGCGGCATCAACATGGCGGCGCATCAGCAGATAAATGATCGTGCTGGCACTCCAGAAGTAACTGTAACCGAAGCCGAGCATCAGCAAGAAGGCGATGCCCAGCCAGACCGCGACCAAAAAAGCGCCGACTTTGTTCGCCCCGTTGAGCACTTCTTTTTCTTTGGTCTTCTCATCCGGCCATTTGTACGTGGTTCCGTCGGGACGGGAATGGTCCAGATAATCGGCATAGGCATCGGGATTGATGGCACCGTTCTCCACGACTTTTTGGCCATGCACCGTGGCGCCTTCCAGTAACAACGTCCGCCAGCCGAACGATGTCGGAGCATAGACAAACAGATAGGACGGCTCGCGGTTGGCCAGAGAGACGAAGGGCGTTTTCGACACGCCCCACTTGGCCAGATACGCTGTCAGCGACGCCATGAAACCGACAAAGAACACCAGAACGGCCCCATAGGCAATGGCCACAAGACTATACCAGAGGTAGTGCCACGGCTTCTGGTAGACGTAGCTGTAGGAACGGCTGACGGCCTCCCAGCTATCGGTCCCCTCGGTACTGATGGTGACAGCCATCAGCGGCCAGCCCACCAGGCCGACCAGAGTAACGGCCATTACCAGACCGCAGAGCAGCATCAGCCACCACAATAAGCCGTCCCAAAAAATGTCGCCGAGCCACGGTAGCAAGTGGGGGATGCCGAACAGCACCATGAAGATCAGCACGATTAAAACGAGGGCTAGCGGGAACAGAGGGGCCATCAGGTAAGAGAGAAATCGCTTGAGGGTGAAACGCACTGCTTCTCTCAAGCCGATCTTCTCGCCCCGCGTCACCTGTACAGCCGCGATGCGCGTGATGGCGCCGCCGAACAGCGCCCAAGTAGCCAACGTCCACAGCATCACCAAAAAGAAGTATGTAGACGTATAGCCCGTCGAACGCGGACTGAAGAAATAAATGATCGGCTGCACAAACTTGACCAGCGGCTCGATCATGACCAGGAGCTGGTCGCGGAGGAACCAATCCCAGAAGCGCCCTGCCTCCCAAGGGATGCCGGCCTGCCCAGTGACGAGCAGGTACGGATTCGGTCCTCGGTCTTCCCACCACGGCCACGTCGCCAAACGGGCGTAGGGCTTGGGTTTACCCAGCTTGTCGAGATAAACTTGCTTCTTGGCCTCGCTCAGTTTCAGAGTATCCAAGGCCGGTTTGATCTCTTGCTTATTAGCCTCCAGGGCAGCCTTGACCTCGTCATACTCCTGCTTATTGCCGGCCAGGTCGAGCACCTCATATTTCTGCCCGGGCCCGCCAATGCCGGCGGTCTCATACATGAGGTTCCATTCGTCGCGCTCGCGGCGAAATTGTTCCCATTGTTTCTGTTCATCCTGGGGATAGAGGGCTTTGTACCGTTCGCCGCTCTCGGGTGGTTGGGTAGAGAACGTAGCGGCGAAGATAAAGGCCAGCAACCACCAGCCCAACGCCATGACCAGAATGCCGGCGGCGGCCAGCAGCAGCTTATTGAGATCGAACGCCACCTGGAAGCCGCGGAACAACTCTGTCCAGGGCAGCAATTGCCGCCATGTTACTTCGCGTCCCTCGATTTTGTCCTCGGCCATGAATGCTCCTTCCATCCGTAGTCCGTACACGCTCGCCTGCGGCTCGCGGCTAAACTTGTCAAAGTGGGGGCATTATAAGAGGTTGGAGCGGCTTTGGAAACGGGGAAGGCACCGTTT
>JAJPIY010000200.1 GCA_021324515.1 Planctomycetota bacterium | reverse complement strand
TACAGCCCCAACACCCAAACTGTGACCCTCACGGCCCGCGTCGCCGACGCCAGCATCCCCAGCGATACAGTCAGCGAAGGCGTGGTGACTTTCACGATCACAAACGGCCAAGCCACTCTCGGCAGCCTCCCAAGCAACGTCAACAACGGCAGCGCCAGCGCCTCATTCACCTTGCCCGCCGGACAAGCGGCCGGCACGTACACGATCACCGTCCACTACAACGATAATTCCGGCCATTTCATCGACACCAGCGATACCCCCGCTCTCCTCACTCTGGCACCGGCCAATGTGACCACCACGGCCAACCCGGTCTCCGCGTCCTACAGCCCCAACGCTCAAGTCTTGACGCTCAGCGCTGTCGTCACCGACACCAGCGTCCCCACCGATATTGTCAACGCAGGCAGTGTCACCTTCACGGTCCTCAACGGTAGCACGCCGCTAGGCAGCGTCTCCAGCCTGGTCAGCAACGGCAAGGCGAGCGCCAACTTCAGCTTGCCTGCCGGACAAACGCTGGGCAACTACACCCTCGCCGTCCACTACAATGACAGCCAGGGCAACTTCAAAGATGTTGGCGACGCCAATGCTATCCTCGCCCTAAAGGCCGCCAACGTGACCGTCGCCGCCGCCAACCTCTCGACCTTCTACAATCTCAACGCCCAGACCGTGACACTCACCGCTGCTCTTACCGACGCCAGCATCCCCAGCGATACCGTGAATGAAGGCTCAGTAACTTTCACGGTCCTGAACCGCAGCCTTCCGGTCACGGTTAGCAACGGCATTGCCAGCGCCACTCTCGACTTGCCGCCGGGGCAAGCCGCCGGCGTTTACCCCATCACCGTCAGCTACAGCGACGGCACGGGCCATTTCACCGACATCGGCAATAACGACGGTACACTTGTCATCGCTCCCGCCAACGTCGTCACCACCGCTGCCTCGATAAACACCCTCTTCAGTACAACGGCCCAGACTGTGATGCTCCACGCCGCCGTCGCCGACACGAGCAACCCCAGCAACACGGTCAGCGAAGGCATCGTCACCTTCACGGTCGCCAGTGGTGGCACAATGATCGGCGCGCCGGTCCAGAGCGCAGTCAATAGTGGCTCGGCCAGCGCGGCTTTCACCCTGCCCGCCGGTTTGGCCGCCGGCAACTACACGATCACCGTCCACTACACCGACAACAGCGGCCAGAACAATTTCACTGACGTCAGTGACCAGAACGGCACCCTCTCCATCGGCACAGCGGCTACGAGTATCCAGCTGGTACAGACTTCCTTGTCGCCCAACTACACGAACTTGACCGTTACGGAAACAGTGACGGCCCACGTCAGCAGTTCCACTCCCGTCAATCGCGGCGCCGTCACCTTCGTCTTGTCGAACCAGACGATCACAACCAACGTTGATGGCAATGGCAACGCCACTGCCGTCGTGAACCTACCCATGACGAGTCTGCTTTCTCCGCAGGGCCTCAGTGCTTCTTACGCCGACCCCTCCAACAACTTGACGGCCAGTTCCACCACGGAAACAGTGTCGTGGCAGCCGGTCAACCTCTTGCTGCCTAACACCACTACGTTCACTCCCACGAGCCAGGTAGTAACGGTGGACTTGAATGGTTTGCTGGTCACGTTCACCAACGGCGTGTTGACCGAAATCGATTTCGGCTCGATTCACCTCGTCTTCAGCTACAATACGTTGGGGCAGCTGATCCAGGTGACTTTGGACGGCGTCAATCTTCTACCCTAAGCGTCTGCGCTGAAAGCGGCAGCGGTGGAGCGGTAGCCATAGGAACGGCGTCCTCCAGGGCGCGTTCTCCTTGAGGGAGCTCGTCTGGTGTTTTGCGAAGCGGCGAGCCTGCCCTTGCTCGCGCTGGAGACGGAGGAGTGCAGTCTAAGTAGAGCTGATCATTGGCACGGACGCGAACAGCGTGAGTCTGTTCGACAGGCTTGCCGTGGGCGTCGGTGTAGCGGACGACGATCGAGTAGATCATGTTCTTTCCCGGTTCCAGGGGCGGCGAGACGAACTCGCGCACGGTCCCGGTGGTAGTGGTTTTGCGGCCTTCGACCAGCACCTCGGCATTTTCCGGCACCACAAGCCGCAGGCGAGCCGAATTGGGCGTCGGCTGGGGGAGTTGCTCTGGCCGCTGCTGCGCTGTTCCTGCGAGGATGCCTAGTTGTGCAATTGGTCCATAAGCAGCCGCCGCCGAACCGCCTTTGGTGCAGAGGGCACAGTGACATGCACAATCGCTGCCGTACTTGTAACATCCCTTACCGTGGCGCGTGGCCTCATACATAACGCCGCTTTGCAGGCCGTATTGGAGCGAATTATCGGGACCGATGTTAAAGTTCGGCCCGTAGGTGCTGTAGGCCCAGTAGCGCCGGAACGGCCCGTAGTACCCAGGCCCGCCAAAGGCCCGCACACCACATACGTGAAAGGCGCCACCGTAACAAATAGCGGGGCAGACAACCTCGAAGTATCCCGGCGTCAGCATCGGATTGGAGGTGCTCTGTCCCGTGCTGGTCCGCTGCTGACCGCCGCCCGCTTCGTATATCTCCGGCGTAATCGGTCCAGGCTCCCGGTAGCCTCCGGGAGGGCCCGCTGGTTCCGGGACTTGAGCGCGGACGTCGCCTGCAACGCCCCAGCCCAACATCAGCACCGTTGCCGTCCAGCCAGCCCGACGGAGAAGCAACGAACTTCGCGGCGACATGGCCTTTCTCCTGATGTTTGCTCTGCGGTCGTGTTTCTTTTGTTCGGATCGGCGGGATAGGATGCCGAAAGAAACTTTGAGGACATTTTCCTGCTTGGCAGAGCGAACCTTGGCCCAATCGTTGCAAAACTTTTTTTGTGCTGCTACGGCACAAGCAGCGCAGGCTGGGCCTTAATTCACGATTGACGGAAGATAGATTCAGCGGCCTACGCTTCAAACCGCGCCTGCTGCCCTCCTCGTCGCTGTCACGCCCCATGATAATCGATGTCTTTGACATCCAGGGCATATTTTTGAATAAACTCGCGGCGCGGCTCGACTTTTTCGCCCATGAGGATGCGGAACATTTCATCCGCTTTGAGGGCGTCATCCAGCTGCACTTTCATGAGCATCCGCTTGTCGGGATCGAGCGTCGTTTCCCACAATTCCTCAGCGTCCATTTCGCCCAAGCCCTTGAAGCGCGTGATCGACAGGCCGCGCTCGCCGAGCTTGCGGACCTCAACTATCAACTCGCGCAGGGTGACGAGCAGGCGGCGTTGTTCACCGTTTTCTAGCACCAGGCGCGGCGGCGGCTCACGGCCGGCAATCCGCGGCGCTGGCACCAGGTCGCTGGGCTTGAGTCCAAAGCGTCCTAATTCCTGTACACCCCGATTGACTTCCCGTACTTCGTGCAATTCTTGTACGTACATCACTTCCGCATGGGCGTTGCCGTTACTGGGGCCGTTCAGCTGCCCCGGCGTTTCGTCGCCGACGACCAACTCGTGTCCCAAACGCTGCTGCTGCTGCTGGCGATAGGCGTCCACTTCATCCTGCGTGTAAAACCATTCCTCGTGGCTGCCGAGCAGCACCCGATAGAACGGCAGGCCGCGCTCGCTTTGCCGCGCTAGAAATTCGCGCAGGACCAGTCCGCGCCGTTCCAACGTTTGCAGCGCGCCCTCCAGGCGGCCCAGCACCTGTAACAAGGCCGACAATTCTTCGCCTTGCAGCACGCGCGGCGGCGGCACCCCCCCTCCTTCTTGCGGAGAAGGCGGAGGCAGCACGCTCAGTCGAGTATCCTTCAGGCCGCGCTCGATCAGCTCGCGTTGCATCTCCTCGGCCGTTTGCACGAAGCGCACCTGTTTTTTCTGCGTCACCTTATATAAGGGCGGCCGAGCGACGTAAATGTGTCCGTCGGCCACCAGACGCGGCATCTGACGGTAGAAGAACGTCAACAGGAGCGTGCGGATGTGTTGTCCATCCACATCCGCGTCGGTCATAATTATAACTTTATCGTATCTCAAATTCTTTATATTGTCATCTTCATTATTGCCGATGTCGATGCCGATGGCGGAGATGAGGCTGCAAATCTCGGCGTTATTGAGCATATTTTCGATGCGGGCCTTTTCGACGTTGAGCGGCTTGCCGCGCAGCGGCAGAATGGCCTGAAAGCGGCGATTGCGTCCGGACTCGGCCGAGCCGCCGGCCGAATCGCCTTCCACCAGAAACAGTTCCGAGGCATCCGGATCGCGTTCGGTGCAGTCGAACAGTTTGCCCGGCAGGCCGCCGCCCGAAAGGATACTTTTACGGTCTTTCAATGCTTTTTTGGCTTTGGCAGCTGCTTCGCGCGCCTCGGCCGCCACCGTCACCTTCTTGATGATCCGCTGCGCGTCCTTGGGGTTCTCTTCGAGATATTGGCCCAGCTGTTCGTTGACGACGCTGATGACCGCGCTTTCCACTTCCGGGTTGGACAATTTTAATTTGTTGTTGGATTCAAACTGCGGCTCCGGCACCTGCACGCTGACCACGGCGGTCACGCCTTCGCGGAAGTCCTCGCCAATGGGTGTAACGTTTTTGAACAACTCTTCTTTGTCGCCATAGGCTTTCAAGGTGCGCGTCAGAGCGGCGCGGAAACCGCTCAGGTGGGTGCCGCCAACCGGATTGTAACCGTTGTTGGCGTAGCAGCGCACGCGCTCTTCGTCGCTGGCGGTATATTGCAACGCCACTTCCACGCGCATGTTGTCCACTATCTTCTCAATGTAAATGGGCTTGTGCAGCACCTCCTCGGAACGATTGAGATAATTGACGAATTCCGTCAGGCCGCCATCATATTTAAAGACCTCTTCCTTGCCGGTGCGTTTATCGATCAAGTGAAAGGTCAGCCCCTTGTTCAGGAAGGCCAATTCGCGCAGACGCACCTCCAGAGTGTCATAATCAAAGCGTGGATCTTTGAAGATTTCCGGATCGGGCTTGAAGGTGATAAGCGTGCCGGTGCCTTTGGCGGCGCCGATATCTTTGACTTCGGTAACGGCCTTGCCGCGGGCGTATTCTTGTTTGTAGACGCGGCCGTTGCGGCGCACCTCGGCTTCGGTCCATTCACTCAGGGCCGTTACCGCTTTGGCGCCCATGCCGTGTAGACCGACCGATACCTTATACGAACTCTTGTCGAACTTGGCACCGGCGCCTGCCAAGGTCATGACGACTTCCAGCGTCGAGCGCTTCATCACGGGGTGTTCCTCGACCGGGATACCGCGGCCGTCGTCCTTGACGCTGATGCTGCCATCTTCGTTAATCTTCACTTGGATGTGATGGCAGTAACCAGCCACCGCTTCATCGACGCTGTTATAAATCAACTCATAGACCAGATGATGCAAGCCATTCGAGCCGACATCGCCGATATACATGCCGGGCCGTTTGCGGATGTGGTCGGCATTCTGCAACACCTGTACATTCTCGCCGCCGTAATCCCCGTTGGTTGTCTGTGCCGTTTGATCTGTCGTAAGGGGTCCACTTTCAGCCAAAATCACATTTTCTTCGGTCATAGTTGCGTCCTCACAATCAGAGGAAAGATCGCCCGCGGACGCCGGAAGAAGCGATTCCGCCCCGGAAGCGTTCCTCGGCAATCTTCCATCATTCCATTACTCCTGCGCGGAAGCGCAGATCAATTAGGGGAGTGCCGGGCAGTTGACGGCGCAGCTGTTCCAGCAAGCGCCGCTTGTGGAAATGAGCCAACTCTTGCAACAACACGGCATTATCAACAATTACCTCAAGCACGCCCCGTCGCAGGGAGGCTGGGCGTGTATGCGCGGCGACTTCCGGCCCCACGGCCTGGGCCCAGGCTTTTTCCAAGTGCAGCCGACCTTGGCGTCGGCCCCAGCCCCGCGCCGCGAACAGCCGGCTCAGGATCTCCCCCAGCCGTTCCGGCCCTCGCTCAGGTACATCGCGGCGTATGGCCATACCAACCTCGAAGAAGGACCAACCACCTGGGTTGGCAGTATCTTCACGTCAAAGGCATTACCAGGTACGAATAATCCGCGCCGCAGCGGAACAAAGCAGGGCTGCCCGGATCCAGCAGATCCAGCGTCAGCTCGGCGTCCGGCGGCAGCACCTTGAGCATGTCCACCAAATAACTGGGATTGAAGCTGATCTCCAGCGTTTTGCCGTCGTAGACGATCGGCAGCTCGACCTTGGAACGTCCCGCGACAGCCCCCTGGGCCTTAAGGGTTAGATTGTTTTTGCTGAAGCGGAAGGTGACGCGCTTGCTATCTTCATCGGTCATAATGGCGGCTTGTCGCACCGCCGCCTGGAACGGCGCCGCCTGGAACACCACGCGCGTCCCTTGCTTCTTCGGCAGAACCTGCTTGTAATCGGGAAAGCGCCCCTCGACAAGCCGACTGTAAATGACCGCACGTTCACTGCGGAACAATACCTCGTTTGGCCGCAAGCAGACCTTGATCATCTCCTGGTCGTCCTGGAGATTGCGTTCCAGCAAGTTCATGGCCTTGGTCGGCACTACCGGTGTCTGGCCTTTGGTGGTATGGCCGCCATGTGCGGTGGCTGTTCCCTGGGCCAAGGCCAGCCGCCGACCATCGGTTGCTACCAGCCGGACGCTATGCTCTTCCAACTCCCAGAGCACCCCCGTCATCGAATAGCGGGCCGTCTCGTCGGCCGTGGCGAACACGGTGCGGCGAATCATCTCTCGCAGACTACCCGCCGACATCTCGTGGAACTTATCCTCGGCGAACACGGGCAAATCCGGAAACTGCCCCGGATCCTCGCTAGGCATCTCGAACTCCAACGACGGACCTTTGACCAGGCAAGCGCTGGGATCAGCTTCGATGGTCAATTCGCCGTCGCGTGTTTCGCGCAGGATCGCCAGGAGCTTGGCGGCGGGCCAAATCGCTTCGCCAGGCTCCAGAATGGTCAGCCCTTGTACATCCAGCCGAATGCCGACTTCCATGTCGGTAGCCATAAGGGTGCAGCGGCCCTCGCTGGCGATAGCCTTTACGTTTTTCAGGATCGGTTTGACATCGCGGGCTGGAAGGGCCGCACTGGCCAATTGGCATGCCGACAACAAGCCCTCTCGATGACAGATGGCCTTCATTCGCTCCTCCTTGATGGGCAGGTACGTTCTTGCACTCCTCCTCGACAATCCGTCATTCCTTATCTATCTCCTCCGCAGTAGTATTGAAGTAAAACATCTGGTAGATCATAAGTTCACTCGCTGTTGCGTCATCCTCTTACCACTACAGTATTTGGGATCGCTTGCTCTCTGTGGAAATCCTGTTGATTCTTTGTCGCGCTCTTGAGGTCGGCTGTCGAAAGAAACCGTCGATCTCCAAGGGAGCAGCCAAGGCCCGCTAATAGCATCACGGCATGACGCATTCTCGTCGAGGCAGCAACAGGTTTTCCACCAGGTTGGTTCAGGCCAGGTCCGCGTGCAGTTGGCGCACGGCCCCCGACAGGTGTACATCATGAGCTAAGGCCCTTTCCACTTTGCGGCAGGCATGCAAAACAGTGCTGTGGTCGCGGCCGCCGAAATAAGCGCCGATCTGTTGCAGGGACAGTTCGGTCAGCTGGCGCGCCAGATACATGCCGATCTGGCGTGGCAACAAGGCGCCGCGTCTGCGGCTGCGTGCTTGCAGTTGCTGCGGCTCGATCTGGAAGTAATGGCCAACGCGCTGAACGATGCGTTCTACGGTCGGTCGGTTCGCCGCCTCCTCGACACGGAAATGCTCGGCCAGTGTTTGCACGCTTAGCGTTCGCCCCGCAAGCCGCATCAATTCCGCCAGGCGGGCGACGGCCCCTTGCAGTTGCCGGGCGCTGCCGGTCAGATGTTCGGCCAACCAAGCGAGGATTTCTTCTTCTACCTGCAAGCCGCGCCGTTTAGCGCACTCTTGCAAGAAGGTTCGGCGGCCCTCCGGCGACAACGCTCCCAGACCGACCACCAAGCCGCTGCCCAGCCGACTTGTCACCCGCGTCGGCAGATGACTTAGCTGCGCCGGTCCTACCAAGGCGGTAAACACCAGCTGTTGGCCCCGTGCCAAACGGCGGTCTATCAAGTGAACGAACGTTTCTTCAACTCGCGCTGACAGATGTTGTACATCTTCGAGGATTAGCACATCTGCTTGCCGCAGGGCCTTCCGTCCACCTTCAATCCCCCCCCAAACAGCTGGGGGATCCTCAGAAAGCACAAGGGCCTCAAAATCTCCTGCCGCCACCAGGGCCACTTGCAGATTGGGCGAACGTTGCGTGACCTCGGCGAGCAGGGCGGAGACCAGATGACTCTTCCCAGAACCGGAGGGACCGTAGAGGAAGAGCGGATTGATCGCTCGCCGTGGTCCCTGTTTGCCAACGCAATCGGCCACCCGTTCGACGGCCAACCGCGCCGCTTCGGTTTCTGCCAATGCGATCCAGTTTGCGAACGTCTCCATGTGTTCCTGCAAATCCGCTTGGGAAAAGCCCTTTCCCTTGTGCAGCTGGTTCCATTTTAGCGAACTCCGCCTTTCGCCACAAGCACAATCGTTGCAATTTAAGATCTTGAAAATTAAGGAGTTGCGTATGGTTTCTTGAGGGACGCCTCCCGAACAAACGTTCAGAAAGCAAAAAGAGCGCCAGCTCCCACGAAAGCAGGTTTTTGCTTGGGCGGCCAATTCGGCCGAGCTGGGGGGCTTCAACGTCCAGGTTCCCCTCCGCGCCGTACAGGCGGAACAGCGGCAACACCTGATGGTGGGAAACTCCAGAAGGCGGAAACAGCATCGCCTATTTGCGTGCTCTGTATCGCAACGACCCTGATTCAATGGGATGCCTAGTGGGCTTCCGTTGGCGATGGCTACCTGCCCCGACTTTTCTATCGACGAAAAAGATGCTTACCCGCGGCTACAGAGCGGTTCGGGAGAGGCGCGGTGGTGTTGGCGATACACGGTTGGGCGTAAGCCACATTGGCGGAAGAAGGCTTCGCTGAAATATTGCTCGCTGCGGAAACCCGTGCGGATGGCAATGGTCTTAACGGGAAGGTCGGTCTCCGCCAGAAGTTGCTGGGCCTTTTCGATCTGGATGCGAAGCAATTCGGCTTTGAGCGAGCGGCCAAGATAGTGCTGGAAAAGCCGCTCCAGTTGTCGCTGCGACAAGAAACTTCGTTCCACTACATTCCGTACGCGAATGCCTTCACAAGCATGCTCACGAATAAACCGGACAGCCGCCGTAACCTCTGGCTCTGTAAAGGTAAGCACGCCCGTCGAGCCCCGGGCAATCACATTGCCTGGCGTGACCAAGACAGGTTCCGCCGGAGGCTTGCGGCCCTGCATCAACCGATCGAGCAAGCCGGCGGCTTCGTAGCCAATCTGAAGGCCGTTCAAATCGATACTGCTCAAAGACGGCCTGCTCAGGTTGCATAGGACTGGATCGTTATCCACCCCCAAGATGGCCAATTCCTCAGGTACTCCTATCCCTGCATGACGGCAGGCGGTTAACACCTGAAAGCCACAGTCATCATTGCAGGCCAGGATGCCGGTGGGCTTGGGCAAGCGCTTCAGCCAAGCTATCAGCCGGCCCCATGTGGACCTGTTGTTGCACTGCCGCTCCCAGACATAAATCGCCTCGCAGTCAAATCCGGCTTCTACCGCGCAGCGCTGGAATTCGTCGCCGCGTTGGTCCAGCCGGGGGTGCTGACCGCGCAGCGAGCCGCAGAAAGCAAAATGTCGCAGGCCGCAGCTGTACAGATGGTCGAAAGCACGTTGGGCAATGCAGGTGTTGTCGGCCAAGACGCAAGGGAAAGGCCCCTCCAGCCGGAACCCGCGCAAATCGACCACGGGCAGTCCTGTTGCTTGCAGGGCTTTGGCCATGTGTGGCGTGGTAACGCGGGCCAGGATACCATCGCCTTGCCAGCTGCGCAGCCAGCAGGGCAGCCCAGCTTCCAGGCCGCTCGGCTCAAAGTGCAATATCCAGTCAGGACGCTTCTCCGCATACTGGGCCACTCCCTGGAGAACGGCGCGACCGTAGGCGCGCGACGACTCGACGAGCAGAGCAACGTGATAGGACCAGCGTTTGGGCTTTCGGGACATGGGTGCTGGCACCTTTATGAGGGCAGGGTTCGTCGGCAATTCCCGGGGAGGACACCCGTGTCGACGAATCAGAAGCAAATGTCGAGAAATAGTATAGCGATCCCTGCCGGTAGCTGTAAAGTATTTATTGACTTGTGTTCTTCTCTCTCCCGGACAAAAACTTGAGAACAAGAGCGTTCTCTGAAAAGACAGACGCCTCTGGAATCGTCTAGTTTTTCCAACTTTTCGGGAGGACATACCATGTTCACATTCCGAATGGATCCGCGTAGGTCGGGGTTCACCCTGATTGAGCTGCTAGTAGTGATCGCCATCATCGGCGTCCTGCTCGGTCTACTCTTGCCGGCTGTGCAGAAAGTGCGCGACGCTGCTGCCCGCATTCAATGCGCCAATAACCTCAAACAGCTCGGTCTGGCCTCGCAAAATTGCAACGACACCTACAACCTTTTGCCGCCGGCCCTGGGGCAGTTCCCAACCCCAACTCTAACGAATGGGTTCTGGGCCCAACCGCACGTCTTTCTACTCCCCTTCCTCGAACAGCAAAACCCTTACAACCTGATCGTTAGCGGTTGGAGCGCCCGCGTTCATGAGTTTAATACAGTGCAAAACAATAATATAGACGTTAAATTTTTTAAATGTCCCGCCGACTCTTCCCTGGATGTACCCCTGACTTGTCCGTGGGGCCCTCGAGGTCCCGTCCCCACGCTAGGCCGGACCTCCTATGGAGACAACGTTTTCGTGTTCGGGGGCCCGCTGCAATCTCCTGGTACAGGAACGTACTATGTTATGGATTTTGGGAACCCTCCGCTTTTCACGGGCAGCTCTCGCATCCAGACCACGATTACCGACGGCACGTCCAATACGATCCTCTGGAGCGAGCTTACCAGCGCCTGTCAGAATTGGGGCGGCGCGAGGTTCTGGTGTGCGGATGGCGCGGAATACTGCATTGACTTCGCGGCCCTATATGGTGCGTGGGGCGGCGGCTATGGGAACCATTATCCGCGATTTTCATCTCTTCCCGCTGGTAAGGTCCAATACCCCTGGCCCGGCGGAGAACCGTATTTCGAGGCAGGAGTCACCTACACGACCTGCTCGTGGAGTACAAGCGGCACGGCCGCCGGCTCGCATACCGGATCTCTGTTGGTCGGCTTGGCAGACGGCAGCACGCGAGTCGTCTCACAGGCCATGAATCAAGGGACCTTCGGCTTAGCTATTGTACCCAACGACGGTCTCCCCATGCCGAGCGACTGGTAGAAGCGGGGACCTACACTCGGGCGCGGCAAAGGAGATTGATACAAGCCCCGAGCGCCAGCGAGAGACGCTCCTGCGCGCCGTTTTGGAGGATCCATCCATGCGAACGTCATCCCTGCTAATGTTTTGTCAGCTGCGGTGGTCCAGCGCTCTTACGATCTTTGCCCTGGTACTTTCCAGCTGCGGTAGGACAGGGGGGACGTACTATCCCGTCTCAGGCAAAGTGACCGTGGACGGAAAACCGTTGAAAGAAGCCCTGGTCATTTTCTGGGCCGATATCGAAAAGGGGAACAAGACGGTGGACAGGCCTTTGGGCGAGGTCAAGGACGGCACTTACACCCTGAGCACGAGAGGCAAACCAGGAGCGCCCGCAGGCTGGTACAAGGTATTGCTCAAAACCAGCTATCCAGGTGTTTCAAATCCTCTTGTACTGCCATCGCGCTATGCCGATCCGAAAATGACCCCTTTGTCCGTGGAGGTAGTCCCCCATCCTGCCGCAGACGCTTACGACTTGAAGTTAGCAAGTAGAGACTAAGAGTTAGCGGACCAATCCCTGAGCGGGGGGGCTTACGCCCTCCGCTCAGGGATTGGTCCGCTAACTCTAAAGCAACAGGACCGTCTCAGCCAAACAAGAAGGTGATGTCGAGGGACCCGAACAAATCGACGCTCACCAGGTTGCCGGACGAGTCGAACGTGGACACAAACAACGGGAAGCCGAAGAAGAAGTCCGTGATCGTCTCGGTGCCGTTGGCATTGAGCGTCTCAACGCCGCCCAACAGCGCGTCGATAAACTCCAAGAGCGGCGGCACCTGCAAGGTTGGCGGCGCCGGCGGCGATGCGGGAGGCGGCGGTGGCAATACCACGGTGATCGTGGCC
>JAJPIY010000132.1 GCA_021324515.1 Planctomycetota bacterium | reverse complement strand
GCGAGTCATCGACATAGAAATCCACGCTGCGTATCGCCTGTCCGGCGTCGAACGTCCAGCGGAAGCGAAAGACCATTGAGTCTGGAGTTTGGCGCGGGCAACTTTTCCTTGCCTCGTCGCCATAGTTTCGCAGAGCGTCGAGGAAACCGCATAAGTTCAAACGGCCTGCCCTGGTGAAGCCTTCCAGGCTACGCAAATAGTCGCTGACGCCGCTGTGAACTTCGACGCGATAGATCATGCCCGGGGCCTCTGCGCCTCTATTCGTCCAGCAGCGCTCGGCGGAACTCCTCCGCGCTCAACCTGTTTCCACGCTGCATCTGCTCCTTTGCGTCTTTCAATCGCTCCTCGCCTGGCCACCGGGCGGGTGCCTCAACGACTTTCAGCAGACGGACAGCCTCAGCGCGAATCGCTTGGAATTGCTCGTCTACTGCTGCCAGTCCGGCGATAACTTCCGGCTCGTGTGCCGTTTCCTCATGGATAACGCGAGCCGGTTTCCTCAACACTCCAGCGAGTTTGAGATTGCTGTCTACCACATCCAGCAGTTGTGTCAAAAGTTGCTGAGCCTTGGCTCCTGTCGTCCCTGCGCAGATTTTCTTCCGGATGACTCGCCAAAGACGAGGTACATTCTGGATGGACGCGACGCCCGATGCGAAGATGTACTCGGCCTCGGCTGCGTCCAGGCTTTCTTCAGCTGACATTCGGATGAGGCGCTCGGCTGTCTCCACGCTCTCCGCAGCAAGCTCCGGCAATACGGTAGTGCTCAATCGCTTAATCCTCCTATTTGCGTCGCCAATCCTGCTTTCAACTTACCTTTTCGATTCTAGCTGAATCTGAACATCATGGAAACCGTTCGCCATCTGCGTTCGGCAATAGCTCACCCTTCCTCCGGCTCGCGCAGCTTGGCCAGCACGGAATAATCTTCCAGCGTTGTCGTGTCGCCGGTGGTTTCTTTGCCGCTGGCGATGTCGCGGAGCAGACGGCGCATGATTTTGCCGGAGCGCGTCTTGGGCAGGTCTTTGGTGAAATGAATGACATCGGGACGGGCCAGGGCGCCGATTTCATGGACCACGTGCTCGCGCAGCTCTTTTTTGAGTTCTTCCGACGGCTCCAGGCCAGCTTTGAGCGTCACGAAGCAGGCGATGCCTTCGCCTTTGATCTCGTCGGGTTTGCCGACGACGGCGGCCTCGGCCACCTTGGCATGGTGTACCAAGGCGCTTTCAATTTCCATCGTGCTGAGCCGGTGCCCAGCCACGTTGAGCACGTCATCGACCCGGCCCATGATCCAGAAATAGCCGTCCTCATCGCGGCGCGCGCCGTCGGCCGTGAAATAACAGTGCGGCACCTGAGTCCAGTATTGCTGGCGATAGCGCTCGTCGTCGCCGTAGAGGGTGCGCAACATGGCCGGCCACGGTTGGCGGATGACGAGCAGACCCCCCTGATTGGGCGGCAGCGAGCGGCCTTGCTTATCCACGATGTCGGCGACGATGCCGGGCAGCGGCCGCGTCGCCGAACCCGGCTTGGTAGCGATCGCGCCCGGCAGCGGGGCAATCATAATCATGCCCGTCTCTGTCTGCCACCATGTATCGACAATGGGACAGCGGCCCTTGCCGATCTGTTCGTGATACCACATCCACGCTTCCGGGTTGATCGGTTCGCCAACGGTGCCCAGCAGGCGCAGGCTCGATAGGTCGTGCTTCGCGGGCCATTCATCGCCCCATTTGATGAAAGCGCGGATGGCGGTCGGGGCCGTATAAAACAGGCTGACGCGATATTTCTCGATGATCGCCCAGAAGCGGTCTTCGCGCGGATGGTTCGGTGCGCCTTCGTACAGAACTGTCGTGGCCCCGTTGCACAGCGGTCCATAGACGGTGTAACTGTGACCCGTCACCCAGCCGATATCGGCGGTACACCAGTAGGTATCTTCCTCGCGCAGGTCGAAGACCCACTTGTGCGAGAGAGAAACACCCAGAAGATAGCCGCCGGTGGTGTGCAAGACGCCCTTGGGTTTGCCGGTCGAGCCGCTGGTATAGAGGATGAAGAGCGGATGCTCGCTGTCGAGTGGAGCAGGCGGGCAATCGGCGGAAGCATCGGCCATCCGTTCATGCCACCACAGATCGCGCCCGGCCTTCATGTCCACTGGTTGATTGCAGCGATTGAAGACGATGCACGTCTCGACGGTCGGCGACTTGGCCAGCGCCTGATCGGCGTTTTGCTTGAGGGGCACAACCTTGCCACGGCGCCAACCGCCATCGGCGGTGATAAGCAGTTTCGCCTTGGCGTCGTTGTTGCGGTCGGCGACGGCATCGGCGGAGAAGCCGCCAAAGACGACGCTATGCACCGCGCCGATGCGGGCGCAGGCCAGCATGGCGATGACCAACTCCGGCACCATCGGCATATACAAGGTCACGCGGTCGCCGGGCTGGATGCCGAGTTTCTTGAGGACGTTGGCGAATTTGCAGACCTCGCGGTGCAGCATCTGGTAGGTAAGGACACGGCTGTCGCCTGGCTCACCCTCCCAGATGAGGGCGGCCTTGTTGCGGCGCGGACCATCGAGATGACGATCGAGGCAATTGGCGCTGGCGTTGAGCTGGCCGCCCACAAACCATTGCGCGTGCGGCTCGGTCCACTCCAGCACTTTGTCCCAACGGCGCATCCATTGCAGCGACTCGGCCTGTTCCGCCCAGAACCCGTGCGGATCTTCCTTGCCGCGCTGCCACAGCCGCTCGTATTCAGCCACGCTCTTTATGTGGGCGGCGGCGGCAAAATCCGGCGGCGGCGGAAACGTTCGTTTTTCTTTGAGGACGCTGGTTATGTGGGTGGTCGCTGGCGTAGACATGATCGGCACCTGTAGGCTGGGAGGGCAGGAACATCAAAGCTAGCTCAGAGATAAACTATGCCGCCCAGCGTCAAGGGACCAGTCAGACGCTTTGACCCTCCGCGCAGCGCTTGCTAAAACAATTGCAGGGAGCGGCGTGTTTGCTTCGCGACTGCGCTCCCCAGTTTTCTTCGCAGAGATGCATACAGATTGACCAACGCCAGGTAGTAAAATCGGGTCAATCGCTGAGGAAGAACATCATGGCGACGGTAACGAGCGTCTCTTACTTCAAGCGTTACAAAATGGAGATGGAGCTGCACTCGATACCGTTGCCGCGGCTGCCCGAGGAATTCACCTTTGCTCCTTGGAGTTGTGAGCTTCTCGACATTCATGCCGAGGTGTTGTTCGGCAGTTTTCATCAGGAAATCGATGCCCAGGTCTTTCCTAGCCTCGGCGATCGCCAAGGTGCATTCGGTTTGATGCTAGAGATGACACGCAAGCGGGGCTTTTTGCCCGAGGCCACCTGGCTGTTGCAAGGCCCCCTGGGACCGTGTGGCACGGTGCAGGGTCTGCGCGAGCGCGATGGGGTGGGTTCGATTCAAAACCTGGGCATCCTGCCGGGTTGGCGCGGGCGCGGGTTGGGCGAGGCGTTGTTGCTGCAAGCGTTGCACGGTTTCCGACGGGTCGGACTCCGCCGTGCGTTGTTGGAGGTGACGGCCCAGAACGATGCGGCCATTCGCCTCTATCGTCGTTTGGGATTTCGCCGCTCTAAAACGCTCTATAAGGCTGTACCAGAGTGGCACAGGTTTTGACCACGGTGAGCGGAGGGCGTAAGCCCCCTGATTCTTCACATAAGGGGGCTTACACCCCCCGCTCGCCTGAAATGGCAATGAGGTCTCTGTGCAGGTTGACGTTTATCAACATACTTTCGCCAATGGACTGACGCTGCTGGCCGAACGCATGGAACACGTGCGTTCGGCAGCTTTTAACTTTCTCGTCCCGGCTGGGTGCGCCTTCGATCCGCCCGATCAGCTGGGCATGGGTTCTGTGCTCGCCGATTTGCTCACCCGTGGTGCCGGCCCCCGCGACAGCCGCCAACTTACCTTTGACCTGGACAATCTCGGCCTGGATCGCGGTGAAGGCGTGGGCTTGATGCACATGCATCTGTGGGGCGCTACGGTAGCCCGCAACCTGCCGGCTGCTCTGGAAATCTATGCCGATATCTTGCGCCGTCCTCATCTGCCTGATGAGGAATTGTCGGCGGTCAAGGCGTTGGCTTATCAGGACCTGCGTGCCTTGGAAGATGAGCCACGCTCCAAAGTCTTTGTGGTGCTGCGCAAGCACCTTTATCCGACGCCCTTGAGCAACGACCGCCGCGGCACCGCCGAAGGCATCGCCAATATCACCAGCGAGGCCGTCCGGCGACACCATCACCGCTGGTTTCAGCCCGATGGCGCCATCCTGTCGGTGGCCGGTAACATCGAATGGCAGCCGCTGCGCGACCAGGTCGAACGCTTGTTCGGCGATTGGAACGGTTCCGCCGACTGCACGCTCAACCTCGGCCCGCAGCCGCCCCGGCGAGCGCATGTCGCTAAAGACCTGGAACAAACGCAGATCACTGTCGCCTACCCGAGTGTGCCGATCGGTCATCCGGATTATTACGCGGCCCTGGGAGCGGTACACATCCTGTCGTCGCCAGGCGGCATGAGTTCGCGGCTGTTCACCGAAATCCGTGAGAAGCGCGGCCTGTGCTACGCCGTCTCGGCTGGGCACGACATGCTCAAAGACCGGGCCAATGTCGTCGTCTACGCGGGAACGACCAACGACCGCGCCCAGGAGACGCTCGACGTGCTTCTGGCTGAATTACGCCGCTTGCAAGACGGCATCGAAGCGGAGGAAGTGGAACGCATCCAGGCCGGCATTAAATCCGGATTGATTATGCAGCAGGAATCGACACGCGCCCGCGCCTCGTTCCTCGCCTCGGATTGGTATTACCTCGGTCGGGTGCGCAGCTACCAGGAGATTCAATCCGCCATTGACGGATTATCGCCTGCGCTCATCCTCGACCATGTGCGCCGCTATCCACCGCGCGATTTCGTCATCGTGACTCTGGGACCGAAACCGTTGACCGGGTGATTCGGGGTTTTGCCGGGAGCGTTCTATGCCTTTTCACAGTCATCTGCTTGCCAATGGACTGCAAATCATCGGCGAGACCAGTCCGTCGGCGCGGTCGGCGGCGCTGGGGTTCTTCGTCCGCACTGGCGCGCGCGATGAGACGCCGGAAGAAAGCGGCGTGACGCACTTCCTCGAACATATGGTTTTCAAAGGTACGTCGCGCCGTACTGCCTTGGATGTCAACCGCGACTTCGATCGCATCGGCGCCGACTACAACGCTTTCACCAGCGAAGAAAACACCGTCTTTCACGCCGCCGTCCTGCCCGAATATCTGCCGCAAGCCGTGGACATCCTCGCCGACATCCTCCGCCCCAGTCTCCGCGAAGACGACTTTGACATGGAGAAAAAAGTCATCCTCGAAGAGATTGGCATGTACGAGGACCAGCCGATGTGGTCGGCCTACGATCATGCCAAGCGCCTTTACTTCGCTGAGCACAAACTGGGCAATAGCATCCTCGGCACGCCAGAAAGCATCACCGCCCTGACACGCGATCAAATGTACGCTTATTTCCAGCGCCGCTACGTGGCGCCGAACATTATCGTCGCTGCGGCAGGAAATTTCGAGTGGCCGCGCTTCGTGGATCTGATCGAGAAGCACTGCGGCCCTTGGCAAAAAGGAGCGGTCGGCCGGGAAGGAGTGAGCGAGACGCGCGGCTCTGGACGTTTTGAAGTGCTGACCCGGGACAAAGTGATGCAGGAACACGTGTTCTTGATCTCGCCGGGTCCGCCAGCGGATTCGCCATTGCGCTACGCTGCCGATCTTTTGGGCATGGCCATCGGCGACGATTCGGGCAGCCGGCTGTACTGGGCGCTGATCGATCCGGGCCTGGCCGACTCTGCCGATTGCAGTTTTCACGAATACGAGGGCACGGGTGCTTTCTACACCTCGTTCAGCTGTCAGCCGGAGCAAGCGCAAGAAGATCTCCGCATCGTCATGGAACTGCTGCACGACGTGCAGAAAAATGGCATCCGCGAAGAGGAGCTAAACCAGGCCCGGAGCAAGGTGTTGTCGCGCGTGGTGCGCGGCAGCGAACGGCCCAAAGGACGCATGATGGCCCTGGGCATGAACTGGATCTATCAGCACGGCTATCGCTCGGTGGATGACGAATTGCGCGCCTTCGAGGCGGTGACGCTGGCAGACATCCGGCAAGTGTTGGAACGTTATCCCCTAGATCAGGTGACGGCACTGGCCCTGGGCCCCCTAGCGCAGTTGCACGCAGAAGAACACGGATAAGCGGAAGGGACGGGCATGAGAAAAAGTCCAGATGCGTCGGCATCCATTGCTTCTGCCTCCTCTCCCTCTTGTGTTAATACCTGTAACCCCATCTACGGGCCGTGTCGGCTGTCTCCTTGCGGATGACCGCCCATTCCTCAGCAGAAAAGGCGTTCTCATCTGAAGTTGGCGAGCGAATGGCGGCGGCCTGGCGTTCCACGAGGGCTTCAGCATCGGCCAGGGCGCAATGGGCAAACAGCGCCCGGAGCGTTTCGTGCGGGGCCGATCGGAGCGTCTCGTAGTGGACGATTAATGCGGCGTGGCGCACTTGAGCATTAGCTTCCAGCAGCCGCGCGAGATAATCGTAGACCATGTCCCAGTACATGGCCCAGCCGCACACCTCATCGCCAACTGCCCAAGCCGAGAGAATACGACGGACTTTTTCATCGTCTCCGAGATGCATCGGCCGGCGATCCCGGCCAAACTCAAAATGCCCCGACCACCGCATGTAAGCCAACGCCCGTGGATGGTCTCGTTGGCCTCGGGCGAGCCAGCGCTGTTGACGCAATAGCGAGGCAAGGTGGCTTGCTGGGGCGCGCACCGGAATGAGAAAACGGGCATCCGGATAGAGACGAACCAGGTAGGGAAGACGAGCAACGTGATAATTGGCTTTGGCGGCATAGCGCATTGCTCCTTCTGCAAGGAGCAATTTGCGAATATGACGATCGTAAAAATCTTCGAAAACAGGATGGCGCTCTTCAGGCCCTAGAAGGTTGCTGATGGAGGGATCGTGACAGCGGGGAAAGAACGCCATCCACAGCATTTCTTCCAAGGCATCGGGACTGTTGTGGGTGATCATCACGCCGTCTTGATGGAGGCGCTGGCGTGGCGGTAGCGGTCGCATCTTAGCGCTGGCCTGTCGCCACCAGTAAGGGGTGAATAGCATGGGGTAGTCTTTCATGCGATGCGTGGCGACCTGGGGATGGGAGGCGACGGCTTCGTGCAGAAACGTGCTGCCGGCACGCGCCAGACCGCAGATATAGATCGGCTGACGCACGGCGAGAGGACGCATTTCTTCGGCAAGGGTGCGCGATTCCACCTGCCCAAGCCAGATCCAGAAGGAAGGATTGCGATGGACCAAGCTCCCAAGGACGTGCAAGAACATCGGCACGTGAAAGGGAGATTGCTTTGTACGTGCTAAAAAATCAGTCCCTGTCCGGAGAGCGCTTTGCAAGAGCATATAGTGGTCGGTAAGGCTTCGTCGAAGCATTGCCGGCTATTCTACTGTTTTCTCCGTTGGTGCTTCGTGTTTCGGCTCCGCCGGAGCAGGTGTGTTTTTGTTCTTTCGGAAGCGACGAAGCAGCGCAGCAAAAGGGGCCAGAAAGATAGCGAAAAAGGCCATAGCGACCCACGCCACCAAGCTCAGAAAATAAGGGATTAACTCTACCCCCGGCGCGGGACCGTAGGCCCACAAACCGTCCCCTGTTGGCAATAAGGGAAAAAGCGAGTCAAGGCCGGGCATATTTCTCTCCGTTCAGAAAAGGCAGTTGTTCAGCCGTATAGCGGCGGGCACGATAAAGTTCCATGGGGGCAAAGGAACAAGACCAGACCACTTCCCGATCCGGCGTCGTTTCAAAAACTTCGCCTGCGTCGGAATTGACAATCAAGGTGTTGCCGTTGGGCAATCGTTGACATTGGCCCCGGATGCTGCTGAGAAAGGGCGTGCCCCTTTCGCCAGGATAAAACCAGGCGAATGCCTGGGTCTGCGGATCGTATTCCAGCACGCGCGAGCTGCGCTGCGAACCGAGATTGTCGAAGAGCAACAGATGGCCGTTATCGAGAAACGAAGGATCGTGCTGGGCTTGCCAGGGGCCGCACGCCGCCCACACGACCTTGCCGCTGTCCGGATCGAGCAGGGCAATGGCATCCAGATGGCGCAGGGAGATAAGGAGTTGGCCTGCTTTGAATAAAGGGAACTTGGACGCCAGAGTGCGACTCAGGACCTTAATGGCGTTGGTGTGAAGTACGTCACGGCGCCGCGCATCATCGGTGTAAAACGACGTTCGGGTGCTAGGGGCCGCCGTCTGATTGGATACTCCGGAACGCTCGAGTTTACCGAACAAGGCGGCGTAGGGTGATTGCAAAAACGCCTCCAGCAGCGGAATACGCTTCTTTCGCTGACCCTCCGGAGAGATCACGTCTACATAATCAACCATGCAGGGCGTAGGAATGTATGTTAGCGCCGGCGGCACGTGCTCCACGACCTCTTGCACGAGCGCATAAATGGTGCCGTCTTCGCCAACCTCGACGTCGTGATGACATTTTTCCGCATAGGTCCACAAGACCCGGGAATCCTTGTCCAACTTAACCAGCCCGTAGCCGGTAGACGGGTTGTGCAAGTGGATGGGCCCCTCCATCACGGCCAGCAAGTCGCCGTTGGGATAAACGTGCCCGTCATTAAAATACACGGAAACATCTTGGACCCGGCCGCGCACGTGAGGCGGAGCGGGCCAAAGCTGGCTGAACGGCACATGCCATTGGTGAACGACGTCGCCCCGCATGTTGATGAGCACGGCGCGCGAGTTTCCGCCGTACATGCAGAGCGTGAAACCGTCGCACCTCTTGCCGGCTTTATCGGTCTGCCCCATGCGGGGGCGGGATAGTTGCTCTCCTTGGGGCGAGGAAGCTCCTTTCTGTTCCCACCAGGCTACGCCGCCGATAAATGCGCGACGCAGAAAAGATGACGAGGGGAGGTCAAAGAACATCGCAGCTGCGCCGAGCAGGTAGCTGAGGGAGATCCATCCGAGCGCGAAGAGAAGAGAGACCAAAAAGTTACGCCGTATCATGCCGTCGTCTCGATAGCAGGAAGCCGGGTTATTCCGTAGGTCATGCCGATGCCGCGATAATCAATTGACGAACGCCTATCCAGACTGCTTCCTTTGATGGAAAAAGAATCACATAGTCTGTCTCTGGCAGAGAAACTGGCAAAATTGTACCAGGCGAAGGATGAAGGACTAATGAGAAGGCATAGAACGCTTATGCAGACATTTAGGGCCAGCGGAGCCCTCCCTGCCTCTTTGGCGGAGGAGCGTCCCGGATAGGGAGAGGACTCCTTGGCCCACTTGCACTTACACCCGATGAAGTGCAGAAAAGAAGTGCATTATGGGGACGGTTCGCGCGTCTCCTTCCTCCCCTCGCAGAGCAGGGCCAAAGCAAGGGCCGCGACTTTCGCAATACGTAGACAAAGACGAGAGGGCCTGCTTCAGGAAGTGCGCTTTTTTTGCCAAATTTTTCGTTCTCGTCTTGACGAACCTTTCCGTAGAGCGAGAATAGAGTTAGGAGGTAATTTTTCGTGTTCTCTCATTAGCCTTTCACCTTTCGCCCAATAGAGTTTTGGATGGTCCAAACTTTCGCCGACCTCTGCGTCAGAGGCGGGTTGTTTCGTCTCTTCTTTCAAGGGAGGTATTTATGCCACGGTTACGTTTCTGGAAGCGTTGGCGCGGGTTCACGCTCATAGAGCTGCTCGTCGTCATCGCCATCATCGCCATCCTCATCGGCTTGCTGCTGCCGGCAGTGCAAAAGGTGCGCGAGGCGGCCAACCGCAGCCAGTGCCAAAACAATCTCAAGCAGATGACGCTGGCTCTCCTCAACTGTGGAGATACGCATCAGGGCACTCTGCCCGGCGCCTGTAGCAAGTATCCGAACTCATTCGCTTCGGCGAACAATTCCTACGGCCCTGCGGTGTTCCAGATTCTGCCCTACATGGAGCAACAGCAGATCTACAATTCGACCTACCAAGCCAAAGGCGGGCCGACAGGGCAAAACGGCAGTTTCCCTGACTACGAGCCGTATTGGAACTATTTCGGCGGTTTTACGATCAAAATCAAGACCTTCTACTG
>JAJPIY010000166.1 GCA_021324515.1 Planctomycetota bacterium | reverse complement strand
GAACGACGCTATCGAAAGGGTGATCGAGGAGGATGCGGTGATAGAGCAGGGCGCCGGCATGTTTGCCCAGACCGATCATCATCATCTTCAGCAGTCCGCTTTCGATGGGACCGTGAAAGCCGGTGTGCGGCTTGATGCGGGCCACGACGCCGATGTGATCGGCCTCGGAAGCGATCCGATCGAGCAGCACCGGAAAGCCCTCGGCCGTTTCACCCACTTGCACCGTCTCCATCGAAGCGCGGATCGGCACGCCGACGAACTCCTCGGTGATGCCGTAGCTTTCGAGAATGCGCCGCTGTCCCTCGGCCGTGCCGCCGCCGTGGCTGCCCATCGCGGGGATGAGAAACGGCTTGGCGCCGAGTTTTTTGAGGAAATCGGCCGTGCTGCGGAGGACAAGTGGAATGTTGGCGATGCCGCGGCTGCCGGCCGTCAGCGCCACCGCGTGACCGGGTTTGATGCGTCGGCCCAAGTCGAGCGCTTCCAGGGCCGAAGCGACCGCAGCAGAGACATCGGTAATCTGCGGCCGCTCGAAGTGTTGGCGAATGCGAACCATGCGGGGATAGATCACGGCGCACCTCTTGTCAGAGCGAGACTGCGGCAAGCAAGCGGCATCCCTCAGCCGGGGGCGAGCGGGGGTGTGACCCCCCCGGTTGTGCTACCGGGGGGTTCACACCCCCCGCTCGCCCCCGGTAGCACAACCGGGGGGGTCATACCCCCCGCTCGCCACGATGTCACGATCTCTCCGTGTCCAGGATAGCCGCTCGTTTCTCTATCCCCTCTATGGTAGGAGAGAAGGGTGCCGAAAGCCACGCAATTGCCGTTCAATGCGGAGGCGCGGGGCAATTGGTATAGGTTCCCAGAAGCAGCAACAGCCGTACCTGTGCTTTGTTGTAATTATCTATGGCGGTCAGATAGTTGGACTGAGCTTGCCCGAGTTGATGAATGCTGTTGAGTACGCCGTCATAGGTCTTGTTCCTGACGCGGACCTCCGGGCTTTCCTCCGTCTCGCGCAGATCCATAATGCGGTAGGTCTCTTTGGCATGGTCAATGGTCTTGGACGCTAAATCGATCTGTTCACGGCCGCTGAGGATGGCGGTGTAGGCATCCTCGACGCCGGCCCGCAGCTCGAGTTGGAGACGGACGAGCGACAACTGGGCCTGCTGTAATTGACTTTGGGCCATTTGCAATCGGCCGCACACCAGCGGAGCACCTGTGCGGGCGCAGCAGCGCTGCGCGCGGCAAGCTTCGGCGATACTCTGCTGAAGCGACGCGATCAATCCTTGCAATTCCCGCACACCCGGCCCATTGTCCTGTGCTTGTCGAACCAGGACTTCCAGCGGCGCCGAAATATCGACTCGGCTGATCGGCTCCAGCATCTCCAGCGGCGTGAGGCCGCCTTCGTTCAGGCCCATCAGATAGGCCAATTTGGCGGCTGCGGCCTCAGCTTTCTGGTGTGTGTGGAGGAGGTATTGCCGCCGGCCGTAGACGGCGGTTTCGATGGCCTCTACCACGACCTGGACCGGCTTCTCCGTTTCGGCCAATTTGCGCGCGCGTCCGAGCAGTTTTTCTTCGTATTTCAATAAATCGCGTGCTACGGCTTCGCCGCGCAGAAGCGTCAGCCAATCGAAGTACGTATTGGTGGCTTCTTGCAGAATCTTGTACTCTTTTTGGCGCAGCTCGACGCGGCGCCGCCACACCGTTGCCTCAGCCGCCGACTTTTTGAAAGCGTCCTTGCGCAGCAACTCCGGGAGGCATGATTGCATCGCCGCATCGAGGGCGATTTGGCTTTCGCGGACCTGTTCGCGGGCCATGCGGATGTCGGCATTCCCCTCGAACGTCAGCCGCAGTATCGCATCAAGATTGACAGCGGCCCCGTTGGGCGCAACATCGGCAGCCAGCAATACCACAATGCCGGCCGCAAGAAGCAATCCAGCGCGGCGCATGACACGAAGCCTCCTGCAAGTTTCCCAGGCGAGCGGTCGGTGTAAACCGGCCGGTGTACACCAGTGTAAACCGGCCGATGCACACCGACCGCTCGCCTTGCGGCTCGGATTACATCGGTTGCCTGCCTATCCACACTTTGCTGATTTTGCTAATCGAATTAGAATGGCAGAAAGGTGGAATCATGGCATTCGACAGCGATTATGACAAATCCGGGCCAAAGCGGGAGGAGATCGATCGCCTGCCAGGTCCGGTCCTGCTCGAATTCGGCACGGCCTGGTGCGGCTACTGCCAGGCGATTCAGCAGCCCTTGAAAGCCCTGTTGGCATCCTTTCCGCAAGTGCATCACATTAAAGTGGAGGACGGCAAAGGCCGGCCGCTGGGTCGGTCCTTCGGCGTTAAGCTGTGGCCGAACTTCGTGTTCCTGCGCGACGGCCAGATCATTTTGCAGCTGGCACGTCCGCAGCCGGGAGAGATTCGTCAGGGGCTGGAAGCAATCACCAGGAGCTGACAGGCTCAATGGATGCATATCTCAGGAACCATCGCGCACCACATACTTAAGGTAGGGTTTGAAAACGGGAACCTCGACTGTGAACGAGTCGTCATGCCAGACGGTGAGATTGAACTCGAAAGGCATATAGCCGTGATGCAGCATCACGCGTTTGCTCAATGCTAAGCCCGCCTGCACAACCTCTCCGACAGGAGCGTAGAACAAATCGTCGCGGCGTCGATCGGCGGTGGCGCTGAGGAAATCTGCGGTAACGGCAACCGTTGTATGCCGCCACATTGCGGCCAGCATTTGTCGGAAGAAAGCCAGGTTGTCCTGGCGCAGGCGGTGGTTGAAGACGCCGATGGCGACAGCGACGTCCGCGTGGAAATCGATATCAGTCGCGGTTAGATCAAGGCGCTCGAAGCGAGCCCCCAACGGCCCGTAGCGTCGCCGTCCTTCTTCCAACAGTTCCGGCACCAGATCGATGCCCAGGTAGCGGCCGCGCCAACCAAGCCCCCACAGGTAGCCAAACAGATCGCCAAAGCCGCAGCCGACATCAAGCACGCTCTCAAAGCTCTGGCCCAGCATCTCTAGGGCCGCTGCAAAGCGAAGCTGCTGGCGCCCCTTGGTCCAGCCCAGCGTCAGCGGGTGGTAGCCGTGTCGGCTGTAACGGTCGGCGTAACGGCGTAAGACGTCGGCGACATCTTCGGCGAACATGATTCCCTCCCTAATCGGTACAGCCGCGCCGCCGCTTCCCCGTAGAAGGCGCCCTGCTGTTCCGCACTCAATTCGTCCATCCGCCGCCGTGTGTGCTCAAGGTAGCCGCCCAGATCGCAACTGGGGAAGTCGCTGCCGTACAGGACGCGACCGGCATGCATCCGGCGAACCACGAAGGCCAAGTCTGCTTCCACAGAAGCCCCGCGGTAATAGTCCAGGGTGAACGAGGTGTCCAGCAGGACATTGGGATTTGCCTTGGCCACCATGAAGGCGTCCAGCACTTTGTGTCCGCCTGCATGAGCCAGGACCAGCGTCGCGGTGGGGAACTCCTTGGCCAGCCGGTGGTAGGCCAAAGGAAGCAGGGCTGGGTTGTCCAGGTCACGCCCGTGGGGGAAATTGTCAAACAGCACCGGCCGGCCGCGCTCCGCCATGAAGCCAACTACATCGCGTACCAGAGGATCGTTGACGGTGACGCCCTGGAGGCGAGGGTGGATTTTGACACCGTGCAGGAAGTGATGTTCTGCGTAGTGCCGCAGCTTGGCAAGCGTGTGGGCTGGGTCGTCGAACTCCGGCGTATACAGCGGCGCCAGCCGATCCGGATGGCGATCGCACTGGCGTCGGACGTAGTCGTTGCTGGCGACGCCCGGCAGCGGAATGACCACAGCCATGTCGATGCCAGCGGCATCCAGACCGCGCAACAGGTCGTCGGTCGTCGCCGGCCTCCCTAGGCGGTCGTCGGCGTGTTCGTGGATATGAGTGTGAGCGTCGATAATCATGCGACCTCCGTTCGCAGGGTAAGCAAGGCCCGCTCGGTGCGTTCTAGCACCTCGGCGCGGGTATCGCCGAAGACGAGCAGGAAGCCAGGACGAGCGCGGTCATCTCCCGGAGGCCGAAGCGTGTCGCCCACACCAAACTCCAGAAGCACCTCGGCGATGCCGGGCAGCCGGCGAGTTTCTTCCAGGCCGTGGATGGCCCGGACGCGGCCGCTGGGCAGGTCGAGAAACTCCAGGTTCGCCGCACGCCTGCGCGGCGCCTGCGGTTGTGGTAGTTTCTCACCCATGACGAAGCGCAAGTAGGCGTCCAGTACGTCGATATCCGAGACATGCGGGACGATATGCGAATAGACCCGGCTGCCGCCGCCGCGGGCGGCAATCTCGACCAGACGGACGTCATCGCCATTGACCATGTATTCGGCGTGGGTGACACCGTTGGTCAGCCCCAGGGTATGAACCACGGCTTCGTTGAGGTCCGCCAGCCGCTTCAGGACGTGCGGTGCGAACCCTGCCGGGTAGGTCAGGCGGCGCGCTACCTCCGGCCGATGAGCGTAGTGAGCCTTATCGGAGATGGCCAGCGTGTAGTAGCGGCCGCCCACACAAAGTCCCTCGACGGTCGCCTCCGTGCCGGGAAGAAACTCCTCCACAAGCACTCTTCTCTGCTTCGAGTAGCGCAGGGCGTCCTCGAAGCATGGCCGCAGCTGCTCGGCTTGCCGGACGATATGCACGCCTCGGCTGGATTGGCTGTCTACCGGCTTGATGACCAGCGGAAAGCCGACGTACTCGGCGGCGGCGTCCAGTTCTTTGGCGTCCTTGGCCTGGGCGAAGCGGGTCTCTTGCAGACCGGCCTCGGCGACGAGACGGCGCATCCGATATTTGTCTGTGAAGCGCAGGGCCGTCTCGTAGCCGATGCCGGGCAGACCCATCTTCTCGGCCACGTAGGCGGCGGTCGGCACGCCCACGTCGGTGGTATCGCAGATGATGCCGTCGATGCCGTAGCGGCGAGCCACACTCAGGGTACCTTCCCGGTTGGTGATATCCATCACCTCGTGATAGTCGGCGTATGCGTAGCCGGGGCGGTCGGCGTAGAGGTCGGTGACCAGGACACGGTAGCCCAGGGCGCGGGCGCGGCGGATGGTCGGCACCTGCCATTGCCCACCGCCCAGAACGTGCAAGAGCCGTTGCTTTTGTGTCATGCTCAGCTCCCCCTTTAGGCCGCTTGGGCCCGGTTGAGGGCGGCCGTCTCCTCGATCAGTTCCTTGATGGCGTCCAGGCCGCGGCAAAGCTTCTCCATACTCGTGGTGCCGACGCCGATGCGGATAAAGCCGTCGCAGCTGGCCCCGTAGCCAATGCCGGGCACGACGCTGACCAGGCGCTCTTCCAGCAACCGAGTGCAGAATGCTTCCGAGCCGAGCGCCGAAGGAGCGATAGAAGCGAAAATGTAGAACGTGGCCGTGCCCGGTAGGTATGTTATGCCCAGAGCGTCCAGGTGCTGTAGCACGCGCCGCCGCTTCTCGACCACCGCTCGGATCTGCGGCCGGGTGATCGCCAGGATGCGGTCATAGTAGCGGGCAACGTAGTGGCACAGGATGGTCGGTGGGCAGGTGATTAAGTGCTGGTTGATCTTCAGGACGCGATTGATGACCTCTGGGGCAGCGATCACGTAGCCGATGCGCCAGCCGGAAATGCCGTGGTTCTTGGAAATAGAGTTGAACAAGATCGAGTGTTTCTTGTGCGGGTCGAACCGGCCCAGCGAGACGAACGAGTCATCGGCAGTGAACTCACTATATGCCTCGTCACTGAGGATCCACAGATCACGCCGCCGCGCCAGCTCGAGGAGGTACTCTAACTCGGCCGCCGAATAGATGCGTCCGGTCGGGTTGTGCGGGGTATTGATAACGATCGCCCGGGTGCGCGGCGTGACGAATTCCTCGAGGTGGAAGGTGTCGATCCAATACGGCACGCCGATGGGGCGGGCGCCGCACAGCTTGACCTGCTCAGGGTAGCTTACCCAGGCCGGCTCGGGAATCAACACTTCGTCGCCGCGGTCGAGGATTGTCATGAAGGCCATGTGGATGGCGGCCTTGGAGCCGGCAGTTACCAGCATCTCGCTCACCGGATCGACTGGTACCTGGTACTTTTCCGCGTAGGTATGGGCCAGGGCCGCGCGTAGTTCGAGAATGCCGCGCGAATGCGAGTAGTGATAGATCTTTTCCAGCGGCAGCAGATCGAAGGAGAAAAGGGGGAGGTCGAAGAAGGCCTCTCCAAGGCTGAGTACAGTGACGTCATGGCCCTGTCGCTGCAGCTCGTAGACCTTGTTATTGTAGCGGATCGAGACGGCCTCGCAACTTGCTTCGACCAGCGACGAAAAACGCACGCTTTGCTCCTTTCTCATGAAGACAGACCTTCTGCTGGGAGGCTACGCCGCCCACGGAACCAAGTCGCTAACGGGCGCCCGTACCCCTGGTTGGCGGTTGTCGTGCAGATCCTTAATCAAGCAGGGGCGCTGTTTGACCTCCACGAACACTCGCGCGACGTAGAGGCCGACCAGGGCGATGGCGAAAATGTTCAGGCCGCCGAAAAAGGAGATCGCCAGGATCACCGAAACCCATCCGGCGTAATACTTGACGCCGAAGACCAAGCACTGGGTCAACAGCAGCAGGATCCCGGAAGCCGACGCAACGGAGATCATGACGCCGAAATAGGTCAGCAGCCAGAGCGGTCGGTCGCTGAAGGCGGTAAAGGCCTGGAGCGAGACGCGCAGCTTGCGTAGGAGACTCCATCGAGTGGAACCCTTATGGCCCTTGCTCGCCGTGATGCCGACTTGGCGGAAACCCGTGATCCACAAAAGCCCTCCCAGGAACAGCTCCCGCTCTCGGTGGGCGAGCAAGGCGCGGACATAACGGGCCGTCATTAGCCTAACCGTCATCCAGCTGGCCGGCACGTTCAGGCCGCTCATGGCCGTGAAGAGCTTGTAGAAGAGCGCGCCAGAGATGCGCTCGAACCAGCCGCCCTTGCGCCGCTGGGGCACGGCGTACACAACGTCGGCTGGATTGCCGCTGCGGCGGCTCGCCTCCAGCGTCGCGTACATCTCCGCGAATAGCTCGGGGCTTTCTTCGAGATCGCAGTCGATCAGGAAGATCAGGTCGCCGGAGGCATGTTGTAGACCGACCATGATGGCCCGGTGATGGCCGTAGTTGCGCGTCAGCTCGACCACGCGCACCCGCTCGTCCCGATCCAGGAAGGAGCGGGCCAGCGCAGCGGAACCATCCGGCGAGCCGTCATCGACGAACACGAACTCGATCTCCATACCCAGCGGAGCGATGGCGGCGACAGCGCGGCGGTAGAACTCCTCGAGATATGGCTCAGAGTAATACATGGTCGTGACCACGCTGACCCGCATCGATGGTCCCCTCCACGCGATTCGTGTATCCTCTGAGAACACCCTTCCTTGCCTGTCTTGACCGCCTCAGCGGGACGGCGCTCCCCATCGGTCTCCTTATCTCCCTGGTACCCAGGAGGAACATTGCACTGAGTGCGGGTTGGCTGTGTTATCGCAGTTTGTATCGACATACAGCTTGTAACGAATCAAGAGATTATCGGGACAGAGCGGAACGGCACATAGTTACATTGTTATTACATGAGAAACCCTCAATACCTATCAGCCTTTAGCCGAAGTTGCTTTTGAAAGGAGCGAAAGGATGGCCAAGTGGAGGACTCAGGCAAGAATGATGGCTTGCTACGAAGAAAACGGTTGCGGGAACTGTTGTTTCAGAATTGCCAATCGGCAGCCGATAACAATTGCGTAGAAGACGTCCGACTCGTG